>DATMKM010000171.1:0-3204 GCA_035571315.1 Candidatus Acidiferrum sp. | reverse complement strand
TGAAAATCCGCGTGTCGGTGGTTCGATTCCGCCCCTGGCCACCATTCAGATCAGGATCAATGCGCTCGCTCAATGAGCGCGAATTCCGAGTTCTCCTGCACGCGGTCGAACAGGATCTCGGAGCCGTTGGGTGAGATCTCGAAGTCACCGATGACGAACTCCGGCGGCAGCTTGGCGAGCTGGCGCCCGGCACCGGTCCGTAGATCAACGAGTGAGAGGTCCTTATGGCCAAAATCGCCCCGCAGAACTACCAGCGATTGGCCGTCGGCTGAGAACGCCACCCGCCGTGCGCCCCGCGTCAGGATCAAAGTTGGCAACGGATACGGCCGGCCGTCGCGGGCGGCGGCGCGCAGCGGGAAGGTCGTACCGATGTCGGCGCCCGAGTACACCAGGAATTGACCGTCGGGCGACCAAACAGGATCGACGGAATACTCGGCAACGAGAGGCCGGGGTGGCGCGCCATCGAGAAAGATGCTCGTCAGACGCGGCTCCTCGTCGTGGGCTACGGCGGCGACAATCGATTGTCCATCGGGCGCCCATGCGGGGTTGCCCCGCAACCCGAGCGAATCGGCGATTACTCTGAGGTGAGAGCCGTCCTGGTCGATGACGTAAAGCGAGGTCCTGTCGTTGTCTCTTGTGATGAAGGCGATGTGATGACCGTCCGGCGCTATGGCCGGAGCGCCGACGATCAGCGAGTGACCGCTGCTCCAGATCTCGCGTGAATCCCCCTTCGTCAAGGTCCAGATTCCCTGTTTGCCGCCTCGCCAGGCGACGTACAGCATATAGTCAGGCCCCAGCCGCGGGGTAGCGCCATCTGGTGAGAGGAGCACCGGGGTCGCCGCGGCGGACGGCGCGCCGTCTTTCGCCGCAAGCGCCAGCCGCCACAAGCTGTTGCTTGGATTGACGATGGTCGCGACTAGCAGGTGGCCGTCGGCGCTTGCCCCTAAGGAGGTGTAGGTCTCGAGTCCGAAGCTGATGCGAACCGGCACACGGCGCTCGGTGTCGAGCGCGTACAGCCACGGACCCGAGCCGTCGCTCGAGGTGGCGATATAGACGATGGTGTGCTGGTCCAGCAGCGTCGGGTAAGCCACGTATGAGTTGTGGGTTGTGAGGCGTTCGAGCCCGGTGCCCGAGGCTCGAACACGCCAGATATCCCAGATTCCCATGGATGGCGTTCCGCGGACAAAATAAATCCAGGCATCGTCGGGAGACCATACCGGGAAGTGACAGTGCACGCCCGCGGGCGCCACATAAATGCTGCGGTCGGGGCCGCGCGGCTCGCGCACGAAGATTGGATCACCCGGAGCAGTCGTATGAAATACCAGCTTGCTGCCATCGTGCGACCAGTCGTACTCGGCGATTTCGGGGAGATACAGCCGCAGTGGGCCGCCGCGGGCCGGCACCGCCAGAATGTTTACATCCTGCGGCCGCGAGCCGTCCGAGCTGCGTGTCCAGATCGAAACGAGCGACGAGTCGGCGGAGAACCCCAACGTACGAATCTCCCGGGGGCTGGTGAACTCACGTTGCTCGCTGCTTGTCAGGTTGCGGTAGGTGCCGCTGCCAATCTCGCCGATCCACACATCGTTTCGGCCTTCACGGCTCGCGAGCAGCGCCACTGACTTCCCGTCGCGGGACATGGCTGCCGTCCGACCGGCACCTCCCTCGAAGCCCGCGAGTCGGCTGAATCTCGCGTTGGCCAGCGGATTTGCGGAAGAGGCCGCTTTTCTTGTGCCCAACCATGTCAGCGTTCCTGCGATCGACAGCACCAGGACACCCAGTATCAGCCATCCTCGCTTGCTCAAGAGTGCTCTTGAGGCGCGCGCGCCGAGGGCCTGCGCGCCTGATCCGGTAGTGCCGCGAGCGGTCGCAACAGCTTCGACAGGCACCACCGCGGCTGGGGCTTTAACGGGACCTGACGATCGCGAGAGTGTTTCTGGTGGCGGCTGGTGCCCTTCCGTGGATAACAGGGACAGTATCCGCTCGACGAAAGCGGGCGTGGATTGCCCTGCCGGGAGGCGAGCCCACTGCACGGCCGCGAACGACTCAGGGACCTCCGCATGCGACTCCGGCGTGTCGTCGATACAGATCGGAAACAGAAACGGCCGGCTTCTCGCCATCAAGTGGGTACGCTGGTCGGCGAGGTGCCATTCGAGTCTGAAGTAGCCCTCCGTACGAGCCTGCGTACTCCGGGAGATGACCGGGATGAAGAGCGCACAGGTGCGAATCTCAAGACGAATCTTCTGGTCCCAGGTGTCGCCGCCGCGCAGCTCGCTCTGGTCGAACCAAACCTCGATACCACCCTGGCGCAGCCCCTCGGCAATGCGGCGCGCCGCCTCGGCATCCTGCGAGGCGTAGCTTAGAAATACAGCGCGCGACGGTTCCGTCACGTGGACGCCCCCCTGAGCTGGAACGGGCTGGAGGTCTTGTCGCAGCCTCAGTTAGGGCAGCTTAGCCTAATTGGTCGGACCAGGCCCGACTCGTGCGGGGGTGTTCGCTTCGCGGTCTATTGACGTCGCGCGCTTCGACGACGGGCTGACGCTGGACTCTTTTGCGCGCAGCCTGTCATCGGTGAACAAAGCTTACTTGGACGGCTGCAACTTCTTCGGTGAGCAGTTCGGCACGCGTGGCCCGATGTCGCGCGGCGAGTTCGAGTTCAAGCGCACCACCCAAAACCCGCTGTCGCCGGCGTCGTGGACGAGGCGCTACGGGCAAGCTGCTGTTAACGACCCGAAGGGCCCGATTGAAGCGGGCCTGCTCGACGTCGTCTGCGACCCGACGCCCACCAGCTGGCTCGCGATCCGGCTGTGGCATCCTTGCGTCGATGTTTAGACATCGAACCAGCGGGCGACGGTGGTGGCTCAGGGCGTTCGCCACGGCGCTGGTCGCAAGCGTGGCCGCGCTGTTGCTGAGACCCATGCTCGAGAACGCGGTGCGGGTGCGGATCGAGTCCGCGGCCGTGCGCCATGGCGCGGTTGCCCGAATCGGGCTGGTGCACGTCGGTGTCTGGCCGTTGCTGCGACTGGAAGGATTCGATCTCGACCTCGGTCATGGAGTGCGACTGCATGCTGACATGATCGCGGCCACGTGGCCCGGCCGCCTGCGACTCGCAGTTCGCGCCGCCGCTCTCGCGGGTCCAGCGGGGGTCAGGGTCAGCTCGCCGGCCACTGCCTGGGACATGGCGGGCATTTTCGGCGAGGACCTCCG
>DATMKM010000170.1:0-3960 GCA_035571315.1 Candidatus Acidiferrum sp. | reverse complement strand
GCCACAAACTGCCCGCCGTTGGTCTCCGCCATCACCTTCGTCAGCGCCGCCGTCAACGTCGTCTTCCCATGGTCCACGTGACCAATCGTCCCCACGTTCACGTGCGGCTTGTTACGCTCGAATTTCTCTTTGGACATGGCGGTATTCCTTGACTAACTCTTACTCGACCTACTCGTCTTTGATGATGCCGTCGGCGATGTTCGGCGGCACTTCGACGTACTTGGAGAACTCCATGGTGAAGGTCGCGCGGCCCTGGCTCATGGAGCGTACCGTCGTGGCATAGCCGAACATCTCCGACAGCGGCACATCCGCCGTGATGGCCTTGCCCGCCGGGGTCTCGTCCATGCCGGTGATCTGTCCGCGCCGGCGGTTCAAATCGCCGATCACATCGCCGGAGTACTCCTCCGGTGTCACCACTTCGACCTTCATGATGGGCTCGAGGAGTACCGGGTGCGCACGGCGGAACCCCTCCTTGAAGCCTATGGAGCCGGCGATCTTGAAGGCCATCTCGTTCGAGTCGACGTCGTGGTAGGAGCCGTCGAACAGCGTCACCTTCACGTCCACCACCGGGTAGCCGGCGATAACGCCCGTCTCGACCGCTTCCTTGATGCCCTTGTCCACCGCCGGCACGTACTCGCGCGGCACGCTGCCGCCGACCACGCCGTTCACGAACTCGTAGCCCTTGCCCCCGTGCGGCTCGAGCTTCAGCCACACGTGGCCGTACTGGCCGCGGCCGCCCGACTGGCGGATGAACTTGCCTTCGCTCTCGACGGTGCCGCGGATGGTCTCGCGGTAGGCGACCTGCGGCTTGCCGACGTTGGCCTCGACCTTGAACTCGCGCTTCATGCGGTCGACGATGATCTCGAGGTGCAGCTCCCCCATGCCGGAGATGATCGTCTGCCCCGACTCCTGGTCGGTGTGCACGCGGAACGAGGGGTCTTCCTTGGCGAGGCGCTGCAGCGCCAGGCCCATCTTCTCCTGGTCGGCCTTGGTCTTCGGCTCCACCGCCACCGAGATGACGGGAGCGGGGAATTCCATCTTCTCGAGCGTGATGACCTTGTCGAGATCGCAGAGCGTGTCGCCGGTGATGACGTCCTTCAAGCCCACCGCCGCGGCGATATCACCGGCGAGCACTTCCTTGATCTCGGTGCGCTCGCTGGCGTGCATCTGCAGCAGCCGGCCGATGCGCTCCTTGCGGCTCTTAGTCGGCACGAATACCGTGTCGCCGGAGTTCAGCACCCCGGAGTAGACGCGGAAGAAGGTCAGGTTGCCGACGAAGGGGTCGTTGAGGATCTTGAAGGCGAGCGCGGCGAAGGGCTGATCGTCGCTCGCCTTGCGGGTGGCCGGGTGGTCGCGGTCGTCGAGGCCCTTGACGTCCGGCATGTCGACGGGCGAGGGCATGAACTCGATGATCGCGTCCAGCAGCGCCTGCACCCCCTTGTTCTTGAAGGCCGAGCCGCACATGGCGAGCACGACCTCGTTGCGCAGCGAGCGTTCGCGCAGCCCCGCGCGGATCTCGGCGTCCGAGAGCTGCTCGTGCTCGAGATACTTGTGCATCAAGGTGTCGTTGGCCTCGGCGGCCGCCTCGATCATCTTGCCGCGGTATTCCTCGGCCTGCGGCCTGAGCTCCGCGGGGATCTCCCGGTACTCGAACTTCATCCCCTGGGTTTCCATGTCCCAGTAGATGGCCTTCATGCGGATGAGATCGATCACGCCCTCGAAAGCTTCCTCGGCGCCGATCGGCAGCTGGATCGCCAGGGGGTTGGCCCTGAGGCGCGCGCGGATCATCTCGACGACGCGCAGGAAGTTGGCTCCCGCGCGGTCCATCTTGTTGACGAAGGCGATGCGCGGCACGCGGTACTTGTTCATCTGCCGCCACACGGTCTCGGACTGCGGCTGCACGCCGGCAACCGAGTCGAACAGGGCGACCGCCGAGTCGAGCACGCGCAGGCTGCGCTCGACCTCGATGGTGAAGTCGACGTGCCCCGGGGTGTCGAGGATGTTGATGCGGTGCTCGGGAAAGCTGTTGTCCATCCCCTTCCAGAAGCACGTCGTGGCCGCGGCGGTAATGGTGATGCCGCGCTCCTGTTCCTGCTCCATGTAGTCCATGACGGCCGCGCCGTCGTGGACCTCGCCGATCTTGTGCGAGACGCCGGTGTAGAAAAGGATGCGCTCGGTCGTGGTCGTCTTGCCCGCGTCGATGTGCGCGGAGATGCCGATGTTCCGATAGCGCTCGATGGGCGTCGCGCGTGGCACTTCAGGGTCCTTCGAGGCTTACCAGCGGTAGTGGGCGAAGGCCTTGTTGGCCTCCGCCATGCGATGGGTGTCCTCGCGCTTGCGGACCGCAGCGCCGCGGTTCTCGGAAGCATCCATCAGCTCGTGCGCCAGGCGGAACGCCATCGACTTCTCGGTGCGGTCGCGTGCGGCCTCGATGACCCAGCGCATGGCGAGAGTCTGGCGGCGCGTGGAGCGCACCTCGACGGGCACCTGATAGGTGGCGCCGCCCACGCGGCGCGACTTGACCTCGACCACGGGCTTGACGTTGTCGAGCGCAGCCGAGAGCACCTCGATGGCCTCGGTGCCCTGTTTGCCGGTCTTCTCGGCGATGCGATCGAGCGCGCCGTAGATGATGCGCTCGGCGGCCGACTTCTTGCCGCTCTTCATGATGACGTTCATGAACTTGGCGAGCATCTCGTTGCTGAACTTCGGGTCCGGCAGGATGGTGCGGACCGGCGCCTGGGCACGACGGGACATAACTTAGCTGACCCCCTTACTTCTTCGGGCGCTTGGCGCCGTACTTGGAGCGGCCCTGTTTGCGCTCGCCGACGCCGGCACAGTCGAGCGTGCCGCGTATGGTGTGGTAGCGCACCCCGGGGAGATCCTTGACGCGTCCGCCGCGGATCAGCACCACCGAGTGCTCCTGGAGGTTGTGGCCCTCGCCGCCGATGTAGCTGGTGACTTCGTAGCCGTTGGTGAGGCGCACGCGGCATACCTTGCGCAGCGCCGAATTGGGCTTCTTGGGCGTCGTCGTGTAGACACGCGTGCACACGCCGCGCTTCTGGGGTGAGGCCCCGAGCGCCGGTACTTTGGTTTTTTCCGCCCCCAGCCGGCGTGGTTGCCGGATGAGCTGACCCGTGGTCGCCATCGTTACACTCGTCTCCAAGCTCAGGGGGTGGGCCCCGCGCACAATGGGCGACCTAGAAGAACACCGGGCCGCCTGCGTCAGGCGGCCCGGTGCTTCTAAGTCGCTGTTTCCGGTGCCGGCGTGCTAATAAAGGGCCGGCCCGACAAAGGCCGGCGATTCTAGGTAGGGACCCCCGGAGTGTCAACCGCCGTCCGGACGATGCCCTTGGGCTTTGTAATTGATTTGGCCCATGGCCCCATTACGATAGCCGCAAACCGCCCAGGCAGGGGTCAGGGACTGTGGTCTCAAGGGAGTTCAGGTGGCTTTTGGGTCTGGCGGTGTGCCTCGCGGGAGGGCCGGCGGCGGCCGGCTCCGCCCCCTCCGCCGCAACCGCTTTCCAGGCCCCCCTGCAGGTTGAGGTCCTGGATCCGACTGTCCCGGAGCCTGCGGCAGCCGAGGTGACCGGCGGGTCTCTGGACGGGCACTTCCGCCCCTTCAGCCCGCGCGGCTCGCATCGCATCAAGACCACGCTGTGGTTTCGGCTGCCGCCACTCGACCCTGCGCCTGAGGCCGGGACTCCCGTACTGCTGGCGCGCTCCGGCATGGATCAACCGGTCGAGATCTTCGCGCGGCGCAAGAACACGGTGGTGCCGCTTCGGGCAACGACCGTGGTGCCGAAATTCGGCGGCGGTCAGGACACGGTCCTCGCCCTCGATCCGCCCCCGGATCCCGGCAGCGCGCTCTACGCCCGCGTGTCGCGCACCGGCGGCACGACCACGGACCTCCAGTTCGCAACCTCCACGCTCGAGCGCACGCTCGCGCGCGCCGCCAGCCAC
>DATMKM010000169.1:0-4173 GCA_035571315.1 Candidatus Acidiferrum sp. | reverse complement strand
AGAGGCTCTGGCCATGGCTCGAGAGCTGCTTCCGGTGGCGATCACCCTGGACATCCTTTTGCCAGAGATCGATGGCTGGGAAGTCCTCACGCGCCTCAAAGGGGACGTCGTGACGCGGAACATCCCGGTTGTCGTCGTCAGTGTCATGGACAACCCGGCGTTGGGCCGGGCGTTGGGCGCGCTCGATTACTTCGTCAAGCCGGTCGATAGAAGCGCTCTCATCTCGCGGTTGGACAGGTATCGCTTCACGAACAAAGTTCAGCACGGTGAGATTCGCGTGCTCCTGGTTGACGACGAGCCGGCCAACCTTGATCTGCTGGAGGCCTTGCTCGAACCGGAGGGGTACAAGGTGTTGAGGGCGCCTGGCGGCAAAGAAGGCATTGAGGTGGCGCGGGCTCAGCAGCCTCAGCTGATCCTTCTGGACCTCATGATGCCCGGCGTGACCGGGTTCGACGTGGTTGAGGCACTTCGCACAGATGAGGCGACACGCTTTATTCCGATCATGGTGTTGACCTCGAAGCAACTGACCAAGGGCGACAAGGCGGCCCTGAATGGTTGTGTGGCGGCCGTCTTCGAACGGAACTCGGTGGCGGGTTCTGAGCTTGTCACCTGGTTACGGGCTTTCGTCGCCGAAGGGCGAGCGGCGTGATCTCCGACGCCGCCCGGCCGGCGGTGATCCTGGTCGTGGAAGACAACCTGGCAAACCAGCTGCTCGTTGACGCGATGCTGCTGGGCCGCGGTTATGACGTGCGGTTTGCAGCCTCTGCTTCAGAGGCGTTGGCGAGCATCCAGGTCGTACCACCCGATCTCATCCTCATGGACATCTCGCTTCCTGGTCAGGACGGTCTCTCGCTGACGCGGCAGCTCAAAGCGGATCCGGCCAACGCGTCGATCCGGATCGCCGCCCTCACGGCGCACGCCATGGTGGGCGATCGAAAGCTCAGCCTGGACGCGGGCTGCATCGGACACATCACCAAGCCGTTTGATACGAAAGCGCTGCGCGAACAGATCGCAGCCTTTCTTCGGATGCCCTCGGCCTAGAACATGGCGAGCGCCGATTACTCGCTGCGCCTCTGCACCAGCTCCAGAATCGCACCGTCCGGGTCGCGAACGTACAGACAGATCGCGCCGTCAAACGAACCGCCGGGCTCGCTGATCGTGAGCGGCCGGCGCGAGACGATGGTGGCTCCCGCGTGCGTAAGCCGTTCGCGAATGGCGGCGAGATCGTCGACTGTGAACGCGATGTGGGCTGTCGCCGGGTCAGCGCTTTGATAGGCGACGGGCGTGCCTTTTGGTTGGAGGTACTGCAGCAGCTCGACGACCCTCCCGTCGCCCGAGTCGAGGTCGGCGATGCGTAGCTGGACGGAATCGAGCCCGAGCAGCTCGGCCACTTCCGGTTCGCCCACGGTTGAATCTGCCAACACCCGCAGGCCCAGCAGGTCCCGGTAAAAGAACAGCGCGCGGTCCAGGTCGGACACGGTTATGCCGACGTGATCGATCCTCGTGACGGTCATTTCAGAGCAAGCCTCTTTGGGATGACATCGCGCTTGAACACGTCCTCGATCGTCTCGGCGCGCTTGACGATCTCGGATTGATCGCCGGTCACGAGGACGGTCGCCGGCCTTGGCATGGCGTTGAAGTTCGTCGCGTTCGCGTCCTGGTACGCCCCGGTGTCGATGAAAGCGAGGATGTCGCCGACGTGAACCTCCGGCAGGTTGGCGTCAGGCACGACCACGTCAAAGTTGCAGGAGATGCCGACCACATCGGCGATGGCGGTAGCGCGATCCGCAGCGCGTCCCGCGACGCACACCGTCCATCGGTTGTGCTCCAGGTTCACGTCGGGCAGAAAGGAGTCGGACGTGTCGGTTTCGATCCACCTGTGGTCCACCGGCGTCGTCTGATGCTTGATGTTCGTGACGGAAGCGAGGTGGATCCCTGCGTCGCCGTAAATGCTGCGTCCGGGCTCGACCTCGAGCCTGATCGCGGTTGACATGCCGATTCGCGTCAGCCCCTCTCGCAGTGCTCGGGTTATGGCCTTGGCGTATTCCGCGATCGACGGAGCGTTGGGCGCCGCGAGCCGGCGCGGATCGCCTCGTCCAGTCGGATCCCGCGGCACGGCGAAACCACCTCCGATGTCGATCTCAAGCGGCTCCCAACCGCCAGAGGCTTCGCGCAGCCAACCTATGACCTCAATGAATCGCTGCATCATGCGGCTCCAGACGCGGAGGCTGGTCGTGTGGCGGCCGGCGTGCATCATCACACCCGTCAGCTCGACCGCGTTCGCGTTCAGGAGCCGGCGAGCGGCGTCGGCGAGTTCCTCGGTCGGGATGCCCGGCTTGTACAGCTGGGAGGCGGTGCGCAGCGACACTGGCGCGGAATAGAAATCCGACCGAGCAGCAATGTCAAAGTCCGGCCTGACCCTCAGCCTGACTCGCGCCGTCTTCCCCGCGCGCTCGGCCGCGGCGATCACGAGCGCGACCTCGCGGGCCGAGTCGAGGGTGATGCGCACCCCGGCGCCGACGGCCCGGACGAGCAGCTCCTCGGTCTTCGAGCTGCCGTTGAACGAGATCAGATCCGGCGGTACGCCGGTCGACAGGGCGGCGTCAAGCTCGGCGGGCCCGAAGGTGTCACACCCGGCGCCCTCCTCGGTGAGGACCCGGCGTAGCGCCAGCCCGTAATTCGCCTTGATGGAAGGCATCACGACCACGCCACCATCAGGCCAGCCTCGCTGGAACTCGGCCTGGAAGGTTCTGAAGTTCCGCCTGACCTGGTCCTCTGACATGACGTAGAGCGGCGTGCCGAAGCGCTCGGCGAGCTCGGTTGTGTCGCAGCCTTCGATAAACAGGACGCCATTCCGAATCGAGAGGCAATCGTCGAGAGGCCCGTCGCCGCGGCCGTCGAACAGCGCTGGCGCGATCTTGCGGGTGGCTATGCGGCTAGGTCCCCGTCGAGCGCCGGCGCCGGGGCTTGCCCTGCCCGGCGTCGTCTTTCCGAGCCGCCTTCGCGGCCTTGACGCTGGCCTCCAGGGCAGCCATCAGGTCGAGCACTCGAGTCGGGGATGGTGTCGCCGCCGCGGCAGTCTCAGCCGGTGTTTTCGCGTCGATGGCCTCGAGCAGGCGCTGGCGGTGCTCGTCGGGATAGCGCTCCGGCTCGAAGGGCCCGCTGAGGGTGTCGATTAACAAACGCGCCATCTTGAGCTCTTTCTCGCTGGGCGCCGAATGGTCTGTGGGAATCCAGAAATTCGCTCCCGCGATCTCATCCGCGTGGACCATGGTCGTCAGCAGCATCACATCGCCGTATGGCCGCACGGCGCTCACGTAGCGTCGCGAACGCAGGGTGAACCATGCGATCGCCATGCGGTCGGCCGCCGCCATCGCCTGCCGCAGCAGGCGGAACGGCGAGGACCACTCCCGATCAGGCACGACGTAGTACCGCGACTCGTAGTAGATCGGATCCACCGCGGACACGTCGACGAACTGCTGCACGTCGATCACGCGGCTGCGTTCGGGTGCGAGGGCTCTCACCTCTTCGCGCGTCATGCTCACGAACTGGCCCGGAGCGACCTCGTAGCCCTTGCGAACTTCGTCGAATGCGACTGCTGCCGGCGATGAGTCGAAGTCGGGCGAGGGTCGCTGAACGTTGTCAACTCGATCCGTGCTCTCAGGCCCGAGGCGCAGGGCAGGTGGGGGGCGTTGGAATTCGGGTGGGCGAGACGGAGCTTCCCATTCCACTTCGGGCTCCGCGACGCGCATGTGCCGAATTCGCCGCCCCTCTCGATCGAGCTCATGGAAACGAACGGCCTTCTTGCGAATCGCGGGGTACAGGCGCACCGGCACGACGACCATGCCAAGCGAAAGCGAACCGGTCCAGACAGCGTTAGCCACTTCCCTGTGCTCCAACGGTCAATGCTATGCGGCTGAACCTCTAACCGAGGTGGCAACTCGAGCGCGCATTGCCGGCGGGAGAGGATTTCGCGCGCGATCAGGTTCGCGGCGCGATCGCCATCACGGCGATTTGCCCGTGAAGGCCCTGGACTCGCTCTTCTGCCACCACCTGCAAACCTGAAACCACAAGGCGCCGCTGCAGGTCGGCGCGCTCCGGGAACTGGTGAAGCCTCAGCACCCTGCGGATGAGCCCGACGAATCCCGAGGCTACGAATTCGGCGAGCAGCCA
>DATMKM010000168.1:0-5978 GCA_035571315.1 Candidatus Acidiferrum sp. | reverse complement strand
CCGTCGAGAACTCAGAGGAGCTTCAGAAGCACGTGGAGCGCGAGCACCCGACGGGCGCTGAAAACCTCGAGACGCCGGATCTGCTCGGGGACACCCCCGAAGAGTCGGCTGCCGTCGATATCCCCTTACCGACGCACTAGGCCTTTCGCTCGTTAGTACTGCGCGGAGGCCCGTGCACGCCAAGGTGCCTCCGGGCCGTTGTGTACGGGCGACGGATTCCGTGCTCACACGTACAACGGGGTCGTGCCGCTCGAGACTGCCTTGCTTCAGTTCGCCCCCGTGCAGGCCAGAAGGCGACGTCACGAGTAGATGAATGGGTGCGCCACCGGTAGGAGATCTCGAACTGGACTAGCCATGGGCCTCGATCCGGCGGGACCAGGGGCCACATTCGAGTCAGAGTTTGAGGCGAAAATCTGGCCCGGGGAAGCGAGCCACGGGTTGTCCGGCTAGAACTTTGCCGTCCAGGCGCTGAGCCCAAACCCGCCGCGGCGCTCGTGGCCTCGTCGTTCGGCCATGCGCCTGTCGCCATGGAGGACCCTTCGGCCGGCGCTCGCCCGCACCGGATCCCGTCTCTCGCCGAGCCGGCGCCTCGCCTCGGAGCGCCTCCCGCCGCCTCGCCGATCGCCCCCTCGAGGTATCGGGAGCCGCAGCTCGGCCAGGAACTTCTGCACAACGGGATTTACAAGCTTCGGGTGAGTCAGGTTGCACGCGTGGCCGCCCCCTTCGATGGTGACCAGTGGCCGGCTGTTGACAAGCCCCGAGCACAGCCGCTCAGCCAGCTCGATGTCGATCGCGGCGTCGGCCGTGCCGTGGATGACGAGGGCGGGCGCCTTGATCTCACCGAGCCGATCGTGGACATCCCCGCGGCCCACCAGGGCGTTGAACGCGGGCCGCAGCAGCGAGCGTGGCTGCTGTCGCCATTTAGAGATCCACTCGAACCGGCCCGGCCAATCGTTGCCGAGCACGATCGCGGCAATCGTCTCCGCAAGCTGGTCGTTCAACCCGTCTTCTTCCCACACGTCGAGCATCGACCCGTAAATCCCGACCTTCTCGGGAGCTTCGGCTCCGGCCTGTGTGTCCAGCAGGATCAGGGCCGCCACCCGCTCGGGGTGGTTGAGCGCGAAGCGCAGAGCCACGAACCCGCCCTGGCTCATTCCGCCGACAACCGCCCGCGCGATGCCCAGATGGTCGAGCAGCCCCTTGAGGTCGTCGGCCAGGTCCCAGTAGGAGAACGAGTCATCCGTCGTTTCCGTCTCGCCGTGGCAGCGGGCGTCCCAGGTTACGACCCGGCATTGAGAGCGAAGCGCCTCGACCTGCGGGGCGAACATCTCGTGATCCATGAGCAGGCCGTGCGCCAGCACGAGCGGAGGCAGGTTTCCGCCAGGGTCCTCGTAACGGATCCACTGGCCGTTGACTTCGCAAAGCGGCATCAAAACCTTCCCCACGGAAGCGGCGCGAGTCCTACTGAACTTGCGCGACCACCGACCACCCTCTCGTGAAGTTGCAGAGGCGCCCACCGGGCCACCCCGCCTTCTATCGTGAGGCTAACAGCTTTGCCCGATGTTCGCTGGCCATCTGAGCGCTTGTCTGGCCGGCCTTGACATCAACCGCTGAACGCCGTCGATGGCAACACGAAGATCACGATCGCCGCCATGGCGTACAGGATGACCAGCTGGAGGCCCTCCAGCCAGTTGCTCTCTCCGTCGTGGGCGATGTAGTTGAACACCAGGACCATCAACCCCAGGATGGCGATCTCAACCCACCCGAAGACAAGCGTCATCGGGTGGAAGAACAGGCTCACTAGCACGACCAGTGGCAGGACGAGTGCGGCGATCTGAATCGACGACGCCGACGCGATGCCCAGGGCAAGATCGAGGCCCGAGTCTTCTCCCACGCCGCCCGGGCTCGCGCGCCGCTTGATCGCCGCGCTGATCGCCGCGTAGGCCTCGGCGGCGTTGCCGGCGTTCGCGATGATCACGATGCCGACGAAAACATCCGTCCATCCCAGCACCTTCGTTACCGCGCCCACCGTGCTCGTCACAAGGTCGACCACCGGGATCAGGAACAGCGTGGCCGCCAATAGCACGGCCACCGACAGCCAGGGCGACCACGTTCCAGGGGGCGCCTCCGGCGGCGTTGTCTTGACTCTGGGGCGCCGCGCCGATTCGACGCCGAAAATCGAGAAGACGATATAGGCGGCATACGCCACAAGAAGAGCGATCGAGATGCCCACGCTCATCGCCTCGACCTGGCCGCCAGTGCCGCCCGCGGCGCATTGCGCCGCGCCGCAGATGGCCATCGCGCCAGCGGTCGGAAAGAGTACGGCAGCCACTGTGAGAAGCATCAGGACGGAGTGGTGTCCGGCCTCGGTCTGGCGGAACTTGGGCTTGCCATGAATGAGGCCGGCCGAGATGTAGCAGAGGCCCATGATCAGCGCGGAGTTGCTGATCAGAGCCCCGATCAGGGTCGCTTTGACCAGATTGATCAGTCCGAGCTGGACGCCGAAGAACCCGACCAGGAAGTCGGGCGCATTGCCGAAGGTGGCGTTGAGCAGGCCCCCGGTACGGGCGCCGAATCGATCGGCCAGCTCCTTCGTCGCCGTGCCGATCCAGCCGGCCAGGGGGATGATGGCGGCAGCCGAAAGCGCGAACTCGAGCGCCGGGGGCCACTTCAACCACCCGCTGATCAGGGCTGCGGGCACGAAGATCAGGAGAATGGCGAAGACCCGGTTTTCGCCCGAAAGCTTCATGGCGCTAAAGCTAAATCCATCCTCGCTTTCGGCGGGCCCGTGTGGATCGGCCCTAGGATCGAGCGTCTGACTAAGCTGGACCTGCCGTGAAGTTCGCCGACCTCGCCGCCAACCTGGACCAGATGGAGTCAACCAACAGCCGCAACGAGCTGGTTCGCATCCTTTCCGAGGTGTACCGCGCCTGTGAGGTGGACGAGCTCGAGCCGATTACGTACCTCATCCAGGGCCGGCTCGCGCCCTTTTTTGAACCGGTCGAGATCGGCTTGGGCGAGCGACTGCTCATGACAGCGATCGCGGCCGCCTATTCCGTTCCGAAGGATGAGGTGAACAAGCTGAACCGCCAGACCGGCGACCTCGGCGTCACCGCCCAGCGCCTGGCGAAGGCCTCGGCCGAGGAGCCGCCTTCCGTGGTCGAGGTGCACCGGAGCCTGTCCGGCATCGCCCGGGCCGGCGGCTCCGGCAGCCAGCAGGAAAAGCTCGACGGTTTCACCGGGCTGCTGCGCGCCCTCGATGCCGCTTCGGCCAAACACCTGGTGCGAATCACCCTGGGCAAGATGCGGTTGGGCATCGGCGATCCGACCGTGCTCGACGCGCTGTCCTTCGCCAGGAAAGGCGATCGGTCCCTGCGACCCGTCCTCGAGGCTGCCTACAACCGGACCTCTGACCTCGGCCTCATCGCCCGGACCCTGTGGGAGAAAGGAGAGAAAGGCCTCGACGCGCTGAAGGTCAAAGCCGGTCACCCGCTCCGGCCGCAGCTTGCGGAACGCCTCCCCAACCCAGAGGCGGTGATCAAGAAACTGGGGCTCGTCGGGGTGCAGCCGAAGTACGACGGCCTTCGTGTCCAGATCCACAAAGACAACAAGAAGGTGAGCATCTTCTCCAGAAATCTGGAGTCGATGACCGAGATGTTCCCGGAGTTGGTCGCCGCCGCCGCCGGCCTCAACGCAAAGACGGTCATTCTCGACGGCGAGGCGATCGCCTACGATCCCGACTCGGAGGAGTTCGTCCCCTTTCAGGAAACGACCGCGCGACGGCGCAAGGAAGGAATCGCGGAGATGGCCGCCAGTGTGCCGATGCGCGCGTTCGTCTTCGACGTGATGTTTCGCGACGGCTCCGACCTCACCCCGCTGCCCTACGAGCAGCGTTTCGCGATCGTCGAGGAGCTGCTCCGTAAATCGGACACGCTGCAAACGGCGCCGCTCATGAAGACCGATTCCGCCGACGTGCTGACCCGCGAGCTGCTCGACAACATCAGCCGCGGCCTGGAAGGAATTGTGGCCAAACGACTCGATTCGCCCTACCAGGCGGGCGCCCGCAACTTCAACTGGGTGAAGCTGAAGCGCAACACGAGCGGACAGCTCAACGACACCATCGACGTCGTCCTGCTCGGCAGCTACCGGGGCAAGGGAAAGAGGGCGGAATTCGGGGCGGGCGCCTTACTCGCCGGCGTCTACGACAGCGACAAGGACGAGTTCGTGACCATCAGCAAACTCGGCACCGGCCTTTCCGACCAGGGCTGGCGCGACATCCACCAGCGGCTCGCGAAGCTCGAGGTCCCAGAGAAGCCTGCGCGAGTGAACTCAAACTTCGTTCCCGACGCCTGGCTGGAGCCGTCGATCGTGGTTGAGGTGCTGGCCGACGAGATCACCCCGAGCCCGCGTCACACGGCGGGCATGACGGGTGATAAACCTGGGTTCGCGCTGCGCTTTCCGCGGATCGTCTCCTTACGCACGGCGGACAAGAAACCCGAGGACGCCACCACCGTGCGCGAGATCCGCGAGATGTTTGCGCAGCAGCAGGGGAGAAGCCGCCCTAAACGAGCCGAGTAGCTTGAGTCCGGCGCTTACTCGGAGGGAGCGCTTTACCCTCCGTCCAGGAACGGGATCACGGCTTGCGCAAGTTGCGGGCTGACATTGATGTCGTAATGCGTCAATCCCGGCAGGATCGCTAGGCGGTGGTGCGTCATGCCCGACCGGTCCCAGTTGGCGTCATGCTTTCCGCCGCCCAGCAGGCCGAAGAACTCGACCGCGTGCGACGGAGGCATTCCGTCGGCGTCGCCGGCCACGATCAACACTGGCATGGGTAGCTTGGCGACGTCCGCCGACCAGTCGTAATTGATTTTCATTGCGGTCGTCAGCTGCGTCACAAGCACCGGCCAGTCTTCCTTGCGCGGAGCGATCCGCACGTAGTCTGCGTACATCGGGCTGATTTTCAACGACTCCGCCGTTTCGGGACCCATCGCGTCCATACCGGCGGTCATCTCCGGATGCCAACCGCCTCGCTTGAAAACGGCCGACACCAGGATGAGCCGCTCCACGAGGTCAGGGTGCTGGATGGCAGTACGCAAGGCGACCGCGCCCCCCAGCGAAAAGCCCATGACCGCCGTGCGGTCGAGCCCGAGGTATTTGATGAGGTCGGCAACGTCGTCGGCCATCCTCTCGAAATGCATCGGCCGGTCCGCCGCCGGTGAGCGGCCGTGGGACTGGAGGTCCACTCCGATGACACGATGGCCGGCGGCAAGCAGCGCGACGTTGGGGCCGAACATCTCAACTGACCCGAAGCCACCGTGCAACAGGACAAGTGGCGATCCGGTCCCAAAAATCTGGTAGGCAAGCTCGATGCCGTTCACCTGCGCGATCTGGGAGTTCGTTGATTCGCTCACTTCGTCATTAATCTAGCGCCCGACCGGTGTTGCCACTCGAAAGACATTAGGCCGAGAGCACCTTCGTCGGGTCGCTCATTCGTGTTGATCCCGTACAACGGCCTCCTCGTGCAACGCTCGTCCTCCCATACTTGCGAAAAAAAGAGGAAGTTGAATCGTGGAAGGCCCAGTGAAAGCCAACAACGAGCGCTCGGAACTTAATCGCCGCCTCGCACGAAGAACGTGAGCCGGCGGGGCGGGCTACCCGTCGCAGGCAGCACAGGCTCGGCGCTGAGCCATCTTCAAGGTGCTCTGTCTGGGCGCTCTTATCCGGCCGACAGCCTCACCGGCCTCGATCCCGCTGACGGCAAGCCGTTGCTCGCCCGCTATGACCTGGCGAACGCGGCGAGGACCCTCTCCAAAAATGCCGTGGCAAGGCGCGCGGTGGGCGGCCTGTGGAGGTGGCGCGAGCTGCTTCCTGTTCGGAGCTGGGAGTACGTGGTTCACATGGGGGAGGGCTCCACGCCGCTTGCGCCTGCAAGGCGAATTGGCCCGCGTTTGGGACTCTCCAACCTCCTGTTGAAGCAG
>DATMKM010000167.1:0-3583 GCA_035571315.1 Candidatus Acidiferrum sp. | reverse complement strand
GTATGACGTCGTATGGAGGAGCCACGAGCTTGCTGAGGTCGCCGGCTCGAGACATGTTGTAGCGAATGCCAGGCAGGGCCCGGATGTCAGCGATCGGAATCTCCTGTCTCGCCCAGCTCGACGTAGCGCAGGTCCGCCATGCCGTCGACCTCGCGCAGCCGGGAAAGCACCTCGGGCGCCACCCGGTCGTCCACGGCGAGGATCATCATCGCGCCGCCGCGGGGCGAGTCCCGCCCGACCTGCATGCTCGCGATGTTGACGTCGTGCTCGCCCAGGATGGTGCCGAATCGCCCCACCACGCCCGGTCGGTCCTCGTGGCGGCTGACCAGGAATCGACCTTCGGGCACCAGGTCGACGCGAAACGAGTCGATCCGCACAGCGCGCAGCTCGCCGTTCATCACGGTGCCCGCGAGCTCGTGGCCGCCGATCCGAACTGTGACAAGGCTCGCGTAGCTGCCGCGCGCAGGGCTGCGGCGCTCGACGACTTTGACTCCACGGCTGGAGGCGATGAGGCGCGCATTGACCGGGTTGATGCGATCCTCGGTGAACGGCTGCAGGACGCCCTTGATCGCCGAGACGACGAGAAGGTTGACGTCGTGCTCCGCCAGCTCGCCTTCGAAGTCGAGCTCGATCGAGCTGACACGGCCGCCGAACAGCTGGGCGTGGAGGGCGGCCAACCGCTCGGTCAGGTCGGCGAACGGTCTCAGGTAGACGAGCTCTTCCGGGGGCAGAGCGGGCGCGTTGACAGCGAACCGTGGCAGGTCGCCGGCCAGGACTGCGGCCACCTCCTCCGCAACGTCAAACGCGACAGAGACCTGCGCCTCCGAGGTGGACGCTCCGATGTGCGGCGTGGCAACGAAATTCGGCAGCTCGAGCAGCGGGTGCTCGCCAGGCGGCTCGTTCACGAACACGTCAAACGCCGCGGCCGCGAGGCGTCCTGTCTTGAGAGCCTCGAGGAGTGCCGTTTCGTCGACTATGCCGCCGCGCGCTGTGTTGATGAGCCGCGCGCCTGGTTTCATGAGCGCCAGCTCTGGAGCGCCGAGCAGGTTGCGGTTGGCGTCGACCAGCGGGACGTGCACCGTGACGAAGTCGGCTCGCTCGAGCAGGTCGTTCAGGCTGACGAGCTCGACGTTGAACAGCTCGGCTCGTTCCACCGACACGACCGGGTCGTAGGCGATCACCTCCATCTCCAGCCCGTGCGCGCGCTTGGCCACCTCTGAACCGACGTTTCCGAGACCGATCACCCCCAGCGTCTTTCCGAGAATCTCGGTGCCGACGAACTTGGACCGGGTCCATTCCCCGCGCTTGACCGAGGCGTCCGCCTGCGGAATCCAGCGAGCGAGTGACAAGAGGAGCGCGATCGTGTGCTCGGCGGCGGCGATGATGTTGCCGCGCGGGGCATTGACCACGAGGATGCCCTTACGGGTCGCCGCGGGCACGTCGATGTTGTCCACGCCGACGCCGGCGCGCCCAACCACTCGCAATTTGCGACCTGCTTCGAGGATTGGCGCGGTGACTTTCGTCTCGCTCCGCACGACCAGGGCGTCGAATTCCGGAATCCGCTGGATCAGCTCGGCCTCGCCCAGCTTGCTGACAACCGTCACCTCGCCGGCTCGCCGCAGCCTCTCCAGGCCATCCTCGGCCAGCGGGTCGGCGACCAGGATCCGGGGCACGTTAGTGGGTCGCTGCGGCGACGCCCTGCAGTGACGCGGTTGCCGCTGCCACCCCCCGCCCGTCCGCGGGAGCGACGTCGAGCTCCTCGAGCGCCTGCTCCATGGCCCACAACACCTGGACCACGTCGCCCTCGGCGACCGCCCCGAGATGTCCGACCCGGATCATCTTGCCGGTCATCTTGCCCTGACCGCCGGCGATGACGACGCCGTATTTGGAGTCGAGCAGCTTGCGAAACGTCGCGACGTCCAGTCCCGCGGGCGGGACGGCCGACGTCACCGTGTTCGACCGGTATCCCTCTCGCGCGTAGAGCTGAAAGCCCAGGGCTTGAAGTCCGGTCTGCGTGGCGCGCGCGAGCCGGGCGTGCCGCTCGTAGACCGCCTCCAGGCCTTCCTCTTCTAGCATGCGCAGGCCCTCCTGCAGAGCAAACGCCACACCGACTGCGGGCGTGAACGGCGTCATGCCCTTCTCCGCCCAGGACTTGGCCTCTTTCCAGTCGAAGTAGAAACGCGGTGAGCGCGCTTTGGTCTGCTGAGCCCAGGCGCGCTCGCTCACGCTTACGAGCGCGAATCCAGGAGGCGCCATCCAGCCTTTTTGCGATCCGCTGACCGCGACGTCGATGCCCCACCCGTCGGTTTCGATGGCAATCGAGCTGATCGAGCTCACTCCGTCGACGACCACGATCTTGCCCGCGTCGCGCGCCACGCGCGCGAGCCCGCGCAGCGGGTTGGTGAGGCCGGTGGAGGTTTCGTTGTGCGTGAGGAGCACGACTTTCGCTTTCGGATGCTGCTCGAGCACGCGTGCCAGGTCGTCGGGGTCGACGGGCTGGCCCCATTCGGACTCGAGGCGCGCCACGTCCGCGCCATAAGCGGCGGCGAGGGCGGCGAATCGCTCGCCAAAGTTGCCGCACAGCGCCACGACAACCTCATCACCGGGCGAGACGAGGTTCGCCACGGCGGACTCCAGGCCTCCAGTCCCGGATGAGGTGAGCAGGAGAAGATCGTTGGACGTCTTGAAGACGCGCTTGGCGCCCGCCGTTATCTCCGCGAGGATCGCCGCGAACTCCGGGCCGCGGTGATCGATCATCGGGCGGTTCATGCTGCGCACGACGCGCTCGGGCAGCGGAGTCGGTCCGGGAATGCGCAGCTGGGTCTGGAAGGTCATGGGGCGCGCTCCATCACGGGGTTGCGGGCGGCAACATGATTCTAAGGGGCGATCAGTACTGACCGCCCCTTAGGTCTAGTGCGATTCGGTTGTGTAGGGAAGCAGGGCGATCGCCCGCGCGCGCTCGAGCGCTGTCGTGAGCGGACGCTGGTGCCGCGCGCACGTCCCGGTCACTCGTCGCGGCAGGATCTTGCCGCGGTCGCTGACGAATCGCCGGAGCCGAGAGATCTCCTTGTAGTCGATGTAGTGGATCTTCTCGACGCAAAAGCTGCAGACCTTGCGGTGCTGGCGCTTCGGCCCCCTGCCTCCGCCGCCGCCGCCGCTTGACTCACGTGGTGGTCGGTTGACTGCCATCAATAACTCCTAAAACGGGATCTCGTCCGGGTCGACGTCCCGAGGGGCGTCGTCCGGAGCGGGGATGTCGTCGTGTGGTGCGGCGCCGCCGCTGCGAGCCGGAGCCGCGGCTCCACCGCCGCTGCCGGCTCCGCGCGGCTCGAGGAACTGCACGTCGTTCGCGATGATCTCGGTCACGCGCCGCTTCTGTCCGTCCTGGCCCTCCCACGAGCGAGTCTGTATGCGGCCTTCGACGTAGACAAGGGCGCCTTTGCGCGTGTACTGGGCCACGGTCTCGGCCAGGTTTCGCTTGCCGATCGGGTACGCGACGATGTTGTGGTAGTCGGTGAACTCTTTGCGCTCGCCGTCCGGACCGGACGACCAGCGGTTGGTGGCGATGCTGAAGTTGGTCACC
>DATMKM010000166.1:0-10391 GCA_035571315.1 Candidatus Acidiferrum sp. | reverse complement strand
GGGTGGAAAGGGTTGTCCCGGATTAGACGCTCAGTTTTGCGATCTGGTGGGCCGCGGTGGACTCGAACCACCTACCTCCGCGTTATCAGCACGGCGCTCTGCCAGTTGAGCTAGCGGCCCAAGGCCCAGCGGGTCGAGCGTCCTCGATCCCAGGAATTGTGAGTCTACTTGGTCGCTTGATTGGACGGCGCTTCGGAAGGCAGCAGAATGCAGAGCCATTACCGTGGAAGCGGAGCAGCGAGGGCAAATGGCAGGGGCGCAAGGATTCGAACCTTGGGCCCTCGGTTTTGGAGACCGATGCTCTGACCAGACTGAGCTACGCCCCTATCGACCTGAAGCGCGCCGCGCGCGCGGGCCGGCCGACTCGAATTCTAGCCCACGCCCAAAGCCTCTTTTCCGGGCCCCATTAGCATCGTGCGATGCCAGCACCAGGTCCAGAGAACCTTCCGATCCTGATCGTCGGGGACGTCCACGGCGATCTCGAGCGCCTCTTCCAGGCGCTCAAACCATACCCGGTGGCCGAGTGGCGAACGATCTTCCTCGGCGACCTGGTCGACTATGGTCCCTTCGGCGTCGGCGCCCTGCGCTACGCGCGCGACCGCCCGAACTCTGCGGTGCTGCTCGGCAACCACGAGGTGGCGATGCTCTGGGCGCTGCGGGATCCGAACCGCGTCGGTTTCTGGTTCGGAATCGGAGGCCAGGACCACGACCTGAAAGAGCTCGCCAAAGACGTCGCGCTTCAGCAATGGATGCGCGATCGCCCCGCCCTGCTCGAGCTCCCGGACGGCACCGTTGTACAGCACTGCGGCAACGATAGCTACGCGGTCCTCCTCGACAAAAACAAGCGCGATCCAGTCGCCTCGATCAATGCGCGCGCCCACGACCTTCTGCGCAACGGCGGCGAAGCCAAGCTCTGGGATCTGCTGAGCGGCAAGAACATATTCCCGACGCAACCCCTGCGCCTCGACCGCTGGCTCGAGCTGACGGGCAGCCGCCGGGTCGTCTTTGGCCACAACCCCCACCGCAACTCGCGCCCCGAGGTCTATCACGGAGGCAAGGCCATCAACTTCGACGGCGGGTTCAGCCGTTTTCACTCGAAATTCCAGCGCCGATCGCCCCCCGGCGCGTCGGTGGCGCCGCTTCCCGTCTAGGCGACCGCCGCCGGGCGGCACACCTTGCACGGCCGGAAGCCGGCTGCCCGGGCGCTGGCCTCGTCGTGTAGCCACACGATGTTCTTCTCCAACGCATGCCTCCCGGTGTGGCAGGTCGGATAGCAGAAGATCCCGGTCGTCTTCACGCCCTGGTAGCGCATCCCCGCCCGAGCCAGCTCTTCGAGGCGCTTGACCCGCACACCCTCCATCGAGAGGATGGAGCGCTTGGCCTCAGGCCCGCCGCCGCCGTAGTTGCCGATCTTCCCATCCATCCGCACGACGCGGTGACACGGGATGAAGTAAGGGATGGGATTGTTGGCGAGCGCGGTCCCCACCGCGCGCACCGCCGCGGGCCGGCCGATCTCCCGCGCGACCCAGCCGTAGGGCCGCACCTCGCCGCGCGGAATCTCACGCGTCTTCCGCAACACCGCCTGCTCGAACTGTGTGAGGCCGCGCAAGTCAAACCGCATTCGGCGCTTTCCCGCGAGCTCATCCTCGATCTTGGCCGCGAGATCTTTCGGCGGATCCGCAGCGCGAACCTGCCGGCCGACGTCTTTGCGAAACCATTCCTCGAACTCGGCCGCCGAGGCGGACCGCGACGCAGCAGAGATGCCCTGGGGATTCCACGCCACGTACACCGTTCCCAACACCGTTTCGAAAGCGGCAAAGGCATCGGACATACCGACGTGGGCCAGCAGGCGGTCGGCAAAACCGACCGGCGCCTTGACCTCGCCGAGTCGCTTCAGATCAGTGGTCAGAGTCGTCATCGTTGTCTCCTCTCAGTAATTTGAGTCCTCGATGGACGTTCGACTTCACGGTTCCAACGGGCTGTCCAAGCGCGTCGGCGGCCTCCTCGTAGGAAAGCTCCTGGACGTGGTGCAGGACGACCGCGTCGCGAAAGCGAGCAGGAAGACATGCCACCCGCCGCGCGAGCGCATCCATCTCCATCTTCAAAAGCGCGCCGTCCTCCGGACCCATTGCGTGATCTGGTTCGCTCCCGTTTAGTTCGACCAGACGCGGTCGCGTGCCGCGCGCGTGGTTCCGCACCACGTTCAGCGCTATGCGATGCAGCCACGGCTTCTGCTTCAGCTCCCGAATGCGATCTGGGGGGTACGTGACCAGCGCGCGGTAGGCGCGTAGGAAGGTGTCTTGCGCGACCTCTTCAGCGTCGTGACGGTTACCGGTCAAGGCAAGGCTGAACGCGAAGACGCGGTCCTGGTGCTCGTGCACCATTCGCTCGAAAAAGCGCTCAGAGACGTCCATCACTCACCACAACACACATTCGGTCTCCACGGTTGCAAGGCCGGAACCGACATGGCTCGCACGGTGTAGAAGATACGTTCCGATGGAGGGCCGACCTGAGGACGATTCCGACCTGTTCGCGCGCGCCCAGCGCGGCGACACGGCCGCCTATGAGGAGATTGTGCGCCGCTATCAGCAAATTGCTTTCCGGACCGCCTACGTGATCACGGGATCGGCCGCGGAGGCCGAGGACGCCGCCCAGGACGGCTTCGTGAAAGCGTTCCGCGCGCTTGATCGCTTCCGCCCCGGGGCGCCGCCCAGGCCATGGATCCTGCGGATCGTCGCCAACGAGGCACGGAATCGGGTTCGCTCCACCCAGCGCAGGCTCGGGCTCGAGCTTCGCTTGGCGGAAGGGTTCCGCCCGGGGGATGCGGCCCCATCCCCCGAGGCGGCATCCGTGGCATCCGAAGACCGGGCCCGGCTGCTCGCCCTGGTCAACGAGCTGGGCGAGGAGGACCGCCTGGTGATCGCCAGCCGGTACTTCCTCGAGCTGAGCGGCGAGGAGACGGCGGCCGCCTTGGGCATCCCCGAAGGCACGGTCAAATCGCGCCTGTCGAGGGCGCTGGCGCGCCTGCGCACCAGGTACGAGGTGGCCCCGAATGCCTGACCTGGAGCAACAGCTGACCACCCTGGGAACCGCCCTCGACTGGCCCGCGACACCAGACCTCACAGCAGTAATTCACCTCCCCGCGCGCCGGGGAGGTCGGCCCTCGCCGCAGGCCGTGGCCACGTGGCCTGCGGCTGGCAATAGCCAACGACGAAGATGGGCCCTCGCAGCCGTCGCGGCGGTCCTGATCGCCTCCGCCGCGCTCCTCGCCTTCCCGCTCAGTCGCGAAGCGATCGCCAACTGGGTCAACGTCCACACGATCTTCCGGCAGCTCCCCAACCTGGCGACGCCGTCTCCACAACCGCCCGGCTCACTTGGCTCACGGCTCGGTCTGGGCGGCCGCGTGACTCTGGCGGACGCGGAGAACCAGATTGCCTGGCACATCGCCATCCCATCGACGCTCGGCCGGCCTGACGAGGTCTACCTCCAGCCGCCTCCCAACGCGCCGGCGCAAGGAGAGGTGACTCTGGTCTACGCGACCCGCCTCGGCATCCCGGTCGCCGGCCAGACCGGCGTGTCGGTCCTCATAACCGAGGCTCGAGGCGCCGTCGATCAGAACTTCTTCGTCAAGATGCTCGGCCCGAACACCCCCCTCGATCTCGTGACCGTCGCCGGCCACCAGGGCTACTGGATCTCGGGACCATTCAACGAATTCTTTTTCACCGACGCGAACGGAAACTTCAGGAACGAGACGGTCCGGCTCGCCGCCAACACCCTGATCCTCGACTACGGAGGCACGGTGATCCGGATCGAAGGAAACCTGACAAAGGTCCAGGCCGTGGAGATCGCAGCCTCACTCAGCCAATAACAGGAACCCACCGGCCTCGAGAGGTGTATGGGAGGCGAGGTGAAGAGCATGCGACGAGTTCTTCTGGCGCTCTGTGGATTGTCGTTGGTGGCGAGCTGCGGCGAGGTCCCGCCCCAGACTCTTGCTTCCGGCGACTTCAGGCTGTACGAGGCAGCCTCGACCAGCAGCTCGCAGCTGGTCGCCGTCATCAGCTCACGTTCACAATCGGCCGAAGCCCGCCTACCTTTGGGGGCGCTCTCGCCGGATGGCGGGCACCTATACACCGTCAGCTCCAACACCCTCCAGGACATCGATCCGCACACCGGCGCGATCGTCCGTACGCTGAAGTTGCCGGGGTTCTACAGTCTGCCTCCCGCCACTCTCGGTGGCATTCCAGGAGGCATGTCGCAAAACGGTCAGTGGCTGGTGCTGGAGACGAGCAATCCAGAGGCCTCGTCCCACATGCTGCTGATCAGCACGGCGGAGCTCAAGGTTACGAACCGCATCGACCTCGCGGGGACTTTCGAGTTCGACGCGATCGACAACACCGGCACGCGCCTGTACGTGATCGAGTACACCAACGTCACCCAGGGCTACTACCGGGTTCGGGTGTACGAGGTTGCAGCCGGAAAGCTAGGTGATTACACGATCATCGACAAGGGCGGCAGCGGAACGCCGGACCCCATGAGCGGCGTTCGACTCTCCGGCGTGTTCTCGCCTGATGGCAACTGGCTCTACAGCGTCTACGCGCGCCAGGGCAGCGGCGCATTTGTCCACGCTCTGAACCTGACCCAGCCATTCGCCTTCTGTCTCGACCTGCCAGACGACGGATCGCCAACGGACGCCTTCCACTGGTCGCTGGCGCTTACGGCGGACGGCAAGCACCTCTACGCAGCCAACGGAGCGATGGGATCGGTCATGCAGATCGACAACCTGGACGGCTACGACGCGTCGATCGTGCGCACCAAGCAGATCGGGTTGGCCGGAGCAACCGCCGGCGCTTTGGTTCAGAACGTGGAAGCCAAGGAGTTGGGCGCCAATGGCGCCGTGCTCAGCCCGGACGGCGCAACGCTCGTCACGACCGGCTCGACAGGCTTGATCTGGATCGACACGGCAACACTTCGCGTCCGAAGTGAAGAGCTGAAAGCCTGGACGGTATGGAGCCTGGCCGGAAGCCCTGACGGAAGCCGGGTCTACGCACTCAAAGACACCGGCGCGATCGCAGAGCTGTCGATGGAAGATGGCCGTACGGCCGCCACCTTCGACCCCGCGGTCGGATCGCCTATCGGCCTTCTGCGGGTGGAGGCGCCTTAGAACCGCCGTCCAATTCGTAGCCGCGGCACGCGAGCATGGGCAATCGCGGATAGCGCGGGAACGAGGGATCGGTTATCGATCGCTCGCACATCACGAAGGTGCTCCGGGTTCCCGGAACCCTTCTTGAGTGCTTGCATGACGCGCACAGCCCGACTTCCACGACTGCCAATCATGTATCCGCGGCGCCTGCGCAGGATCCAGAGCAGCGTCATGACAAAAGATACGTTGGCCGGCGATTGTCAGATCATCCTTTGCAGAAGGTCAGGCCTTTGTAAGGTCAGGCGAGCATGGAGGTGAGGGCCTTGACCAGGCGCTCCATCGAGCTCGTTACGCCGTAGCGCTTGCCCAGCTCATCGACCTTGGACGGGTCGTCCGGATACCGATCCCGCCGCCCGCGGGGAACTGCGATCTCGAGATCTCTAACGGGCGCCACGACGCGCATCGCCTTTTCGAGGTATTCGGCATCCGAGGCGCGGAAGATGCCGGCCTCGATCATGGCCTGCACCGATCCGTACTTCCTGACAAGATCGGCTGCCTTCTTGGGTCCGAAGCCGGCCACCCCGGGCAACCCGTCTGACGGATCGCCCCGCAGCACCGCGAAGTCGGCGTAACTGCGGCCCGGGATCGAATAGCGGCGCTCCACTTCCACCTCGTCCACTTCCGCCACGCCGCCCTTCTCGGGGTAGAGCACGATGATCTCCCGGTTCCGCACGAGGCTGAAGAGGTCCCGGTCGCCGCTGGCGATCTCGATCGGCGGGCTGACCTTAGAGGTCAGCGACGAGATGATGTCCTCGGCCTCGTAATCCTTGAGACCTACCGCGTCCACGCCGATCGCCTCGAAGCATTCCATGATGATCGGCATCTGCGGAATCAGCGCCGGGGGGACGGGCTCTGCGGTGCGGTGCTCCTTGTAGCTCGGGAGCAGCTCGACTCGCCAATCGGGACGCCAGTCCTCGTCGGTCGTCACCGCGACGTGACGCGGCTTGCGCTCTGTGATGTAGCGCGCCAGGTTGTCCATCGAACCGCGGACGGCGTTGACGAGAGTCCCGTCGGGCCCGCGCATCGTCTGCGGTATTCCGTAAAAAGCTCGAAAGATCATGCTCGAGCCGTCGACCAGCAGCCATTCCGGCAAGGCCGCACCATCGTAAGACCTACCATGGCGCTGGTTTTGAAGCCCCTGCTGGTCCCGGCCCTCGCGGTTATCGTCCTCGCTGCCTGCACGCCCCTCAGCACGGGTTCGAGTCCCTCGCCGAGTGCTTCCGGATCGCCTGTTCCGAGCGCGCGCCCGGCCGATACCAAGGCGTCTGACCTGCGCACGCAGCTGGACCTCTTGGTCGGTGAGCACGCGATGCTGGTGGCCAAGCAGGCGGTGGCTGCGGCCAATCACACCGACGAGTACCCCGGCTACCTCACGATTCTGGGGTCGAATACCAACTCTCTCGCGGACGTTATTCGCTCCGCCTATGGCGACACCGCGGCGAGCCAGTTCGCCAATGCCTGGGGAATCCAGAATGGCTACCTGGTCGACTACACGATCGGAATCGTCACGCACAACGACTCCAAGTCGAACGGCGCGATGTCCGGGCTCATCAACGGTTTCGTCCCGCAGTTCACGCAGTTGATGACGAGTCTTGCGCAGCTGCCAGCCGATTCTGTGACGCAGCTCGAGACCGCACAGCTGGCTGATTTCAAAGCTGTGATCGACGATGAGGCGGCACAGTCCTACGCGAAGCTGTACACCGACCTTCGGACCGCATTCGCACACAGCTCACGCATCGGGGACATGCTCGCGATCCGGATGGCGCAGCAGTTACCGGACAAGTTTCCCGGCGATTCCACGATCAACGCGGCCGAGGCGCGGGTCTCGCTGAATGAGCTGCTGCAGGAGCACTCCTATCTCACAACGATGATGAGCGACGCCGGGATCGCCGGCCGCAGCGCCGAAGCGGCCAACGCTTTGAGCGCGGTCGCGGGCGCCCGCACCGACATCGCGCCGGTCATCGGGTTCCTGCTCGGGCCGGACGCCAGGAACGGCTTCCCGGGGGTGTGGGGAGTCAGAGACGCCGACTTGCTCGCCTACGCAAACGCGAGCGATTCCAGCGCGCGGCAGAAGCTCACTGACACCTTCGTGGCCCAGTTCTCAGCATTGACGCAGGTGCCCGCCACATCGATCCGCGATCAGATGGTCGCTACGCTGAAAGCCATCGACGACCAACGAGCCAAGGCCTACAACGCCGTGCCGGCAGACGACCGAGCCGCCGCCGCCGCGATGCAATCGATAGCCGACCAGATCGGGTAGGACCGGGAGAGGCGGAAAGACAGTCCCCTTAGGTCTGATCCAGTGCCGCAGCAACAATCTCAAGGCCAGTCGCAGCTTCCTCGGCGTCGAGTACTAGCGGCGGGCTGATCCGCACCGCGCGCGTGCCCGCGGTCAGGAGCAGCAGTCCGCGCTCGAACGCCGACTGCACGAGCTTCGCCGCCAACTCCGGCGTCTTCAACTCCACCGCGAGCATCAAGCCGAGCCCTCGCACATCCGTGACCTGCGGGCGGGTCGCAGCGATCTCGCGCAGCCCGTCCTGCAGCACCGCCCCGACCCGCGCCGCGTTCTCCATCAGCCCGTCCTCGAGGAGGTCGAGCGTGGCGAGCCCCGCAGCACAGGCGACGGGGTTCCCGCCAAACGTGCTGCCATGCGACCCCGGCGGCCAGTTCATCTGCTCCGCCCGCGCGATGAAGGCGCCAAGCGGGAGGCCCGAGGCGATTCCCTTGGCGAGACAGACGATGTCCGGCTCGACGCCCCAGTGCTCGATGCTCAAAAGGTGCCCGGTCCGGCCCATTCCCGACTGCACCTCGTCGGCCACCATCAAGATTCCGTGCTTCAGCGTCAGCTCGCGTAGCCGCGGCAGGAAATCATCCGGTGGGACCAGGTATCCGCCCTCACCCTGGATCGGCTCGACGAAAACCGCGGCCACGCTTTCGGGCGGCGCAACCGTGGCGAAAAGCTCCTCGAGGCGCGCCATGGTCTCGTCGGTGGTGATGCCGCGTGCGACTGTCGGGAACGGCGCGTGAAACACTGAAGACAACAGCGGGGCAAAGCGCCTGCGCTGGCTGGCTTTGGAAGCAGTCAGCGAAAGCGCTCCGAAGGTCCTGCCGTGGAACGCCCCGATGAACGCGATGTAGCTCGGGCGGCCGGTGGCAAATCGCGCGAGCTTCATCGCCCCCTCGATCGCCTCAGCGCCCGAGTTGGTGAAGAACACCTTGGCAGGGGTCCCCGGCAAGATCTTGGCTTCGAGCCGCTCGGCCAGCTCGATCTCCGACTGGTAGTAGAAGTCGGTGCCCGACATGTGGAGGAAGCGCCGGGCTTGCTCCTCGACCGCAGCCACCACCTTGGGGTGGGAATGGCCGGTCGTAACCACCGCTATACCGGCCGTGAAATCCAGGAAGCGGTTGCCGTCCACGTCGGTGACCCAGCAGCCTTCGCCCCGGTCCATGACAAACGGATAGGAGCGGGTGAAGCTGGGCGACATCGCCCGGGCGTCACGGGCGATCAGCGCCGCCGCCTTGGGTCCTGGGATGGGGGTCTGAAGGAAGGGCTTCTTACGGTCAGTGATCACGCCCGTGAAAATACAGGGGTGGTCAGCCTAACGGCCGAACAGATTGCGATTTTGAACGGGAAGAACTTCGCCACGGTCGCCACCGTGATGCGGGACGGGAGCCCCGAGGCCACCCTGGTCTGGATCGAAACGGACGGAACTTACATCTACTTCAACACCGCTGTGCACCGCGTTAAGGCGCGCAACCTGCAGCGCGACCCCCGCGTCGCGATCGTGGTCTATGACTGCGATGACCCCTACAGCGAGGTCCTCGCCATCAGGGGTCGAGTCGAGATGATCCTCGAAGGCGCCGACGAGCACATCGACAAGCTGTCTCGCATGTATGAGGGGAAACCGTTCACCTTCCGGCCGACCGAGACGCGGGTCATCGTGAAGGTGACGCCCGAGCGAATTCACGTGCAATGATGGCCGGGTGATGGCGAAGACAAAGCCTACCGCGAAGGCGACCAAGCCGTTCTCGATCAGGCCCGCCACCCACGACGATCTCCGCCCGATCGTCGGTCTCTACAACTGGGCGGTCAACCAGACATTTGCCACCATCGACTCGGAGCCTCTCGACACCGAGGAGGCGGCGGCATGGTGGGAGGCGCATGGCAGGCGCTCCAAGCTCATCGTGTGCACCGACGACAACGGACTCATCGGCTGGGCGCGCCTTTTTCCGTGGAACCAAAGAGGATTCGACGTCGTCGAGGACCTTGTCTACGTCGACCCCGTCCACCACGGCCAGGGCATCGGCCACGCCCTCCTGGCGGAGTTGATCAAAGAAGCGCAGGGCCTCGGCTACAAGACGATCGTCGCGACCATCGCGACTGACAACCGCGCGGGCCTGGCCCTGCACACCCGCCACGGCTTCGAGGTCGTAGGAACGATCAAGAATGCCGCCCACAAATTCGACCGCTGGATGGACATCACCCTGGTCCAACGCTCCCTAGAGGGCTAGAAACCCGCCGCCCTACCCGCCGTTTACGCCAGAGCAGGGGGAGGGGTCACGCCCCCTCCCTCGTTCGATCGCTAGCTGCAGGCTGCCGACGCGGTCGAGTTGTTGTTGCCGGTTGCGCCGGGGTCCTGGCCCACGGCTCCATCGTGGTATCCCGGCGTTCCGCCCGCATCGCCCAGGAAGCCGAAATTGCCGTTGGCGTTGGCGAACGCGCCATGAACCGCACCGCACGGCGATGCCTCGTTGGCGCTCACGCCCACCGTCCCCAGGAACGAGAACAGGCCGATCACCGAACAGACCGCCAGGATCTTCCGCATGTGCTTTCTCTCTTTCGCCGAGTTTGTCGGCGCACCCCAGTTGGCTTTGAACAACAGCGAGCTCAAGCAAAACGCTTGACGCGTACCGCCGCTGTCAGTAAGCACAGCATAAGCCCGTTTTTAAGAAATAGCTTCTGAACCGCTTAAGACTATTGGGAACGAAGCCTACATCCCACCTGGAATCGGTGTGCCGGTCGCGTACGCCGCCGGGTAGACGATCTTCATCACCCCGACCGCCTGCCACTGCCCAATCACCGCGGCGGCCCGGGTATTCTGCCCTTCGTCTAGCGACCCATCCGGGCCGAACTTGACTCCGCCGCCGTTGATGCTGTCTCCGGTTGGCACGTCCACCCCAAGAGCAGCCG
>DATMKM010000165.1:0-12214 GCA_035571315.1 Candidatus Acidiferrum sp. | reverse complement strand
CCGGCGAAGTCTCGAGCTGGCGACTGTCGCGGGCGTGGTCGGCAGCCTGCTCGCGTTTCCGTATCACAACCCCTCGGACTTTGCCCTCATCGCGCCCGCCGCATGGCTCTACGTACGCGCTGGAATTCCTCTCTGGCACTGGGCGTGGCTGGCCTTCGGTCTGGTCGCGACCTACCTGGCCGCGGGCTACGGGCCCTACCTGCTAGTCGTGTTCACCCTGGGCTGGCTCGTGCTCTTGGTCACGCGCTCCAATCAAAACCAAGAGGCCGCTCGCCGGCCGGCGGTGATCGAACCCGCCCACGTGATTTCGTGATCGCGCGGTCGGCGTCGATCGCGGCTCAGAAATGGATGTGGCCGGCGCTTGCCATGGCCGGGGTCGCCGTGACGATCTTTCCCAGGCTGCGCTGGATCAACCTCTATGAGGACCAGGCCGTGCTCAGCGGCCAGGCGATGCAGGTTGCCGCCGGCCAGGTGCCGTACCGCGATTTCTTTGCGGCGATCCCCCCTGGAGCGATCTACCTGTACGCCGGCTACTTCAGGCTGTTCGGGGCGACAGTCGTGCACCAGCGACTCATCACAGGAGTTGCCATGGTGCTCGGGACGGGGCTGGTGGCGTACCTCGGGCGCGACCTCGTCGGACCGATCTGGGCGGCCGCCGTCGCACTGCTCTGGGGGGTGTGGCTTCCGGTCTTCGAAGAATTCTCGCCCTACCACTTCTGGTCGGTCGGATTCATCCTCGCCATGGTCGCGGCCCTGATGTCGGCGCGGACGTCAACGCGTCCGGGCCGCGCCTTTGTCCTGGCCGGACTAGCGGCCTCGGCCGCGCTGATCATGCTGCAGTCCTCGCTGCCCGCGGCTGCGGCGGGCATCCTCGCGGCGTGGTTGATCGACCGCAGGATCCGCCGGTCTGTGCTCCCGATGCTCATCGCGATTGCCGTCCCTGGCCTCGTGGTGCTTGCCGTGCTGGGCTTGCTGGGGGCCCTCCCGGCCTTCTTCACCGACAACGTCACCTATACGTTCCAGACGTTTGGCGCGAGTCAGGCGCTGCCCTTCCCGTGGCAGCCGGCATTGCTGCACGACACGTCATTCTGGGAAGCCAGCCTCGGCGCCCTGTGGGCGATCGCAATGCACTGGCTCCTCGCGGTCATGGCGCCGATCGCAGTCGCCGGCTTCACCGCTTTTTCCTTGTGGCGTGGGCGGAGCCGGCCTTCGCCGATTGACGAATGGCAGGTCGCGGGAATCGTCGGGACGGGTCTTTTCGCCTCAGTGCTGATCGTGCACATGTCCGACCAGAACTTCTGGCTGAGCTCTTCGCTCACGCTCCTCCTGGTCGCCATGCCGCTGAAGCGAATGATCTCCCGCATGCGCTCGTCGCGAGTCATCGCGGCGGCTGCCGCCGTTCCGATCGTGATCATCTACGTCGCGGGCCTCTCGCCCTTGGTCCTTGGTTACGCCCTGGTTTGCCACACCGACGGCACCGGCTTCCTCCGCGAGGTCGCAACACCCAGCGGCTCCATCTGCACCACTTACGACAGCGCTCCCATCGCGGCGGGAGCTGTGCAGTTCACGGCCCAGCACTCAGAACCGATCGCGTTCATGCCGAGTGGAGTTTCGCTTTATCAGATCACCGGCCGGGTGCCGCCGGTGACCGATTTGTTTCTCGTGCCAGGCGTCACGCCGCCCGCGGAGCTCGCGAGGGTTGAGCGGTTGATGGCAAGCGTGCCGGTGGAATGGGTGATCTATTACAAGGTCGATTTCAGCAAAGACCTGCCCGCCGACCGGCAGATCCAGAACGGAGCGCCCTGGCAGTTCGACGAGTTTCTGAGCGCTGCCTATCAGCGTGCCGATGAAGACGGGCTTGTCGTTTACAGGATCAAGGGCTGAGCCCGATGCTCCGTGTCCCCGTCATCGTGGGTCCGACCGGTATCGGAAAGTCGGAGGTGGCGTTCCGGCTCGCGCTGGCAGTTGACGGCGAGATCGTGGTGGCCGATTCGAAGCAGGTCTACAGGCGGCTTGACATCGCGACCAACAAGCCGAGTCCCGAGCGCAGAGAGCGCGTGCGCTACCACATGGTCGACTTCATCGATCCGGCTCTGGGCTTCAACGCCGGGGAGTACGTCCGGGGCGCGCGGGCGGCGATCTCGGACATCGCGGCGCGCGGAAAGACCCCGATCATCGAAGGCGGCACCATGCTCTACGTGGACGCGCTGTGCGACGGCTTCAGCCTCACCGGCGTGCCACCGAACCCCCTGTTGCGAGCCGAGCTCGAGGCCCTGGACGTGACCGCGTTGCGCGACCGGCTGCTCTCACTCGACCCTGATCCGGGAGTTGAGCTGCAGAACCCGGTCCGCATGATTCGAGCCATCGAGGTGCTTCAGGCGGCAGGCCCGCCGCTGCGACGACTGCGCACGCGCACGCCGCCGCCCTGGGTAGCCTTGCGCATCGGCCTCGCCGCGCCGCTGGACGTGATCGATCGCAGGCTCGAAGAGCGCAGCCGGGAGCAGGTCGCCCGAGGCCTCGTGGCCGAGACCCGTTCGGCGCTCGAGGCCGGCGTTCCGGCGACCGCCCCGGTGCTGACGGGCATCGGATACGCCGACACGCTGGTGCACATCAACGGGGAACTGACGCTCGAAGAGCTGCCGCTGGCGATGGCCCGCTCCAACCGCAGGTACGCGCGACGGCAGCTGAGGTGGTGGCGGCGCGACGGACGGGTCAGATGGTTCGAGATCGAGCCCGATCCGCTGCCCGCTATCCTCAACTACGTGAGGGATGCCGCGTGAGCAAGACGGTACATCCAGGCGCCAGCCGCCTGAACCAGATTCCGCCATACCTGTTCGCGGAGATCGACCGCAAGGTCCAGGAGAAGAAGAACGCAGGGGTGGATGTGATCTCGCTTGGCATCGGCGATCCGGACCTGCCCACGCCGCCGCGCATCGTGCACGTTCTGCAGGAGGCGGCTGCGGACCCGGCCAACCATCGCTACGCGTCGTACTTCGGCCTGGCCGAGCTGCGCGAAGCGATCGCGGGTTGGTACGGCCATCGATCGGGAGTGATGCTCGACCCGTCGACAGAGATCCTGCCCACGCTCGGTTCCAAAGACGGAATCGCGCACGTACCGCTGGCGCTGGTCGATCCCGGCGACGTCGTGCTGGCGCCCGACCCGGGCTACACCGTTTACGTGACCGGGGCGCTGATGGCGGGCGCTGAGCCGTTCATCATGCCGCTGACTTCCGGCAACCACTGGCTCCCCGACTTGGACGCGATACCAGACGACGTCGCGCAGCGCGCGAGGCTGATGTGGTTGAACTATCCGAACAACCCGACGGCTGCTGTCGCCGATCGCGACTTTCTGGAGCGTGCGGTCGCCTTCTGCCGCCGCCACGACATCGTCCTGTGCCATGACGCGCCGTACTCCGAGATCGCCTTCGACGGCTACCGGCCGCTAACGCTGTTCGAGATTCCCGGCGCGAAGGAGATAGGCCTCGAGTTCCACTCCCTCTCCAAGACGTTCAACATGACCGGCTGGCGCATCGGCTGGGTCTGCGGCCGGGCGGACCTGGTCGGGCTCATCGGCCAGCTGAAGACAAACATCGACTCGGGGATCTTCCAGGCCGTCCAGTGGGCCGCGATCGAGGCGTTGAATGGGGGAGACCAGGACACGCGGGCCGCGTGCGACGTGTACGCCAGGCGCCATCGTCTGGTCGCGGACACGCTCAACGAACTCGGCTGGAACATCAAGCCTCCGCGCGCGACATTTTATGTGTGGGCGCCGGTTCCGAAGGGGTACGACTCGATCGGTTTTGCGAGTCACGTGCTGGATGAGGTCGGAGTCAATATCACGCCGGGCGTCGGATTCGGCGCGCATGGTGAGGGCTACTTCAGGTTATCGGTGACTGCACCGGACGCCCGCCTCGAAGAGGCGATGGCGCGAATGAGGAAGCTCAAGCTCTGATCACGACCAGGTCGCCGCGCGAGCGGGCCTATCTCATTGGTGTCCTGCTTCCGGGTTCGACCGACGAGCTGGTGCACGAGCAGATGGTCGAGCTGGCGGACCTCGCGCGCACCGCGGGCGCCGACGTCGTCGGCTCGGACGTGCAGCGGCGCGGCCAGGTTGATGCGAGGCACTTCATCGGAATGGGCAAGGTCGAAGAGCTGCGCGCCATGAGGCTCGAGGGCGGGTTCGACGTGATCATGTGCAACGAGGACCTGAGCCCTCGGCAGCAGCGCAACCTCGAGCTCGACTTGAAGACGCGCGTGCTCGACCGCACCGAGGTGATCCTCGAGATCTTCGCCCAACACGCCCGCACCCACGAGGGGCGCCTGCAGGTCGAGGCCGCGCGCCTGCATCACCTCCTGCCGCGCCTGATCGGCGCGTACGCCTACGACCGGCAGGTCGGCGGGCGGCGCGGAGGCGTGGGAGCTCGCGGTGGTTTCGGCGAGCAGCAGATCGAGGTCGAGAGGCGGCGGATCCGCAGGCGGATGCGAGATCTCGAGCGCCAGATCGAACAGGTTCGCACGCAGCGTGGGGAGCAACGCACGGGCCGGCGTCGCGCCGCCCTGGAGACCGCCGCGATCGTCGGCTACACCAACGCCGGCAAGTCCACCCTGATGAACGCGCTGACGGGCGCCGGCGTGCGCGCCGAGCACAGGCTCTTCGCGACGCTCGATCCCACCACAAGGAAAGTCGCGCTGCCCGCCGGTCGCGAACTGCTCATCACCGACACGGTGGGTTTCATCCAGAAGCTGCCGACCGACCTGGTGGCCGCCTTCAGGGCGACCCTCGAGGAGGTGACGGAGGCCGACCTCATCGTCCAAGTGATGGATGCCAGCTCGCCCGCGGCCGAAGAGCAGGCGGCGACGGTGGAACAGATCCTGGGAGAGCTCGGCGCGGCCGACAAGCCGCGCGTGGTGGCTCTCAACAAGGTCGATCTCCTCGGACCCGCTTCCCGCCGCCGCGCGATCGGGGCTCTCTCGAGCCGCTATCCGGGAGCGATTCCCATCTCTGCCACGAAGCAGACCGGCTTCGGCGAGCTGCTCGATGCGATGGACAAGGCGAGCCGGAGTGACATCGTGAACCTGGAGATCCTGGTGCCTTACGGAAGCGAGCGCGTCCTCGCCGCCCTGCGGAAGGTCGGCGGGGTGGAGCGCACCGAGTACGTCGACGGAGGAACCAGAGCGTGGGGCTGGGTGCCCCGGCACGAAGCCCGGCGCTTCGAGCAGTACGCCTCTAGCGGAACATCCTGATCACGCCGCGCACGACGCCGACCAGGCTCACGTTCGTGGTCACGATCGGCTCGTAGGCCGGGTTCTCGGCGACCAGCTTCACGTGGCCGTTGCCGCGCTCGAAGCGCTTGACGGTCGCGTCGCCGTCCACCAGCGCGACCACGATCGTGCCGTTGGGCGCTTCCTGCTGCGGACGTACGAGCACCAGGTCTCCGTCCAGGATGCCGGCGTTGATCATGCTTTCGCCCCGGACGCGAAGCAGGAAGAAACCCTCCTGCGCCATGTCGGGGGACAGCAGGACGTGGTCTTCGATGTTCTCTTCGGCCAGGATGGGTGCGCCGGCGGCGACGTTACCGATCACGGGGATCGAGACGGCGTTGCGCCGCTGGTTGTCCACGCCCGCGTCCTGCACGAGTTGCACGGTGCGGGACTTGCTTGGGTCGCGCTTGATCAGGCCGCGGCGCTCGAGCTGGTTCAGGTGGTTGTGGACGGTCGAGCTCGAGCTCAGCCCGACGTTCTCGCCGATCTCACGCACGCTGGGCGGATAGCTGCGCTCGCGGGTGACTCGCCGGATGTAGTCGAGGATCTTGGCCTGCCGTTCGGTGAGCTGTTCGGTCAATTCAGTTTCATCTCCAGCGCGTGGTGGTGCTTCGGCTGCGGGCCATGCTAGCACCCTTGCCCGCGACGTGCAAACCTTTGTTCGATGAGCTTGACTTTCGAACACCCGTTCGCTACCGTTGCCGAACAGATGTACGCCACGGGATATGGAATCCGCCCGCTGCGATCGGCCCGACGCATGCGGCCGATTGGCCGCCTGTCCGCGGTGATGCTGCTGGCCCTGTCGGTCAGCCTTGGGCTGGCCATCGTGGCGCACGGCGGCACGGCATCCCAGGACGCCACGGTGGTGGTGCAGCCCGGCGACACGCTGTGGTCGATCGCGGCGCAGCGCTACCCGTCGGACGATGTCCGGGCCCGGGTGGACGACATCGAGCAAGCCAACGGCCTGCACAGCCCTGTGATCGAGGCGGGGGAGCTCCTGAAACTTCCGACCTAGAGGCGCTCCCTCTAGACGTGCGGTAACCGAAGTCCTAGAGGCGAGAATTACCCCGCCGTGGAAGCCCAACGCTGGCTGATTCCCTTCAACCGTCCGAGCTTCGAGGGTCGGGAGCACGAGTACCTCGAGGCTGCGATCGCCAGCGGACAGATCTCGGGGGACGGGGCTTTCACCCTTCGCTGCCACGAGTTCCTGGAATCGGCCGTGGGCGTCGGCAAAGCGCTACTGACGACCTCGTGCACCCACGCGCTGGAGATGTCAGCCCTCCTGCTTGATATAAAGGAAGGCGACGAGGTCATCGTCCCTTCATTCACATTCGTGTCGACCGTCAACGCATTCGTGTTGCGGGGCGCCCGGCCGGTGTTCATCGATGTCCGACCCGACACGCTCAACTTCGACGAGCGGCAGCTTGACGAGCTGGTCACAGACAGGACTAGGGCCGCCGTCCCCGTCCACTACGCCGGCGTCGGCTGCGAGATGGATGCGATCCTCCACGTCGCCGGGCTGTCCGGCGTGGCCGTGGTCGAGGACAACGCGCACGGGCTCTTCGGCACGTATCGCGGCCGGCAGCTGGGTACGTTCGGCTGCATGGCGGCCCAGAGCTTTCACGAGACCAAGAACTTCAGCTGCGGCGAGGGTGGGGCGCTTCTCATCAACGACGGGCGATTCGTGGACCGGGCAGAGATCATCCGCGAGAAAGGCACCGATCGGAGCCGCTTCTTTCGTGGTCTGGTCGATAAGTACACATGGACTGATATTGGATCGAGCTACCTTCCATCAGACCTCCTTGCCGCGATCTTGCTGGCACAGTTCGAGGCTAGAGACTCCATCCAGACGGCCCGGAGACGGGTCTGGGAGAGATATCGCGCCGGCCTTGCCGATTGGGCCCAGCAGCTTGGCGTGGGCCTGCCATTCGTGCCCCCCGACAGGGAGCAACCGTTTCACATGTTCTACCTGCTGATGCCGAGCCTTGACGCCCGGCAGGGCCTGATGGCAGCACTCAGGGCCAAGGGCATCCTGAGCGTCTTCCACTACCTTCCTCTCCATCTCTCGGAGATGGGCCGCCGCTTTGGAGGGCAGCAGGGCCAGTGCCCGGTCACCGAGGACGTGAGCGATCGGCTGCTGCGGCTTCCCTTTTACAACCGGCTCAGCGAATCCGACCAGGACCTCGTGATCGACACGATTCGGAACTTTGATGCCTAGGTAGTCGGCGGCTGCGACCTCAACTTCTTGAACCGCTCACCGATCATGTCGCGCTCCACGACGGCCACCTTGACCGGCACCTGGTAGGAGGGGAGACGCTCGCGGCAGTATCGCTTGAGACGGATCGCCACCTGGCCTGGATCCTCCGGCTCGATTAGCGCGACGCGGGCGCACACGATGCTCCCCATCAGCGCATTGGGCTCGCCGTAGACAGTCGCCGCGGCCACGTTGTCCATCGTCTCGATCACGGCTTCAACCTGTGAGGGATAGACCTTTTCGCCGCCGACGTTGATGAGCTCGGATTTGCGCCCGACGATCTTGAGGTACTCGCCGTCCACCTCCACCGCGTCGCCGGTGACAAACCAGCCGTCGTCAGAAAGCGGGCTGGGCGCGTTGAGGTATCCCAGCATGATCGAGGGGGACTTGATCTGGAGGATGCCGTCGACGACTCGTGTCTCGATGCCTTCACCACCAAGCGTCAGCCAGTTGGAGTCATCGCTCTTGGACCGCGACCTCAAGATCCCCACCTCGGCCAGGCCATAGGACTGCTGAAGCCTCGCCTGTGGGAAGGCCAGCCGAAGCTGCTGAAGCGTGGAATCCGACATCGGCTCAGTTCCGTAGTTGATGACCTTGAGGCTGCTCATGTCGAACCGGTCCTGAACGCGGCTCAGCAGGATCATGCGCAGGAACGTAGGCGAAGCCGGCAGGACCTCTGCCTTCGATTGCTCGATGGCGGCGGCGATCGCGTCGGGCGTGCGCGCCTCGACGGTGATCAGGGCCGCGCCGTTGGACAGCGTGTTGAAGATGGTATTGATGCCGCCGATGTGGTCGAACAGCAGAAAGGCGATGGTTCTCCAGGCCGGGCGCCGAGTCCTGTACTTGTCCAGCAGCGGAACGAGGTCGTGGACCGCGGCTTTCGGCTCACCAGACGTGCCAGAGCTGAAGAGCACCAGTCCGGGATGGCCGCGCTCCCGAAGTACCTGATAGCAGGGGTTGGCGGGTACGCCTGGCAGGTCGCTCAGCTCCCACGAATCGTCGTCGCCGATCAGCAGGCGGTGCTGGGCCTGCGCGATTCGATGTATCGACTGCCGGTCGGAGCGAGTCGAGCGCAACAGGGGCACCGCCACGCATCCACGCTCGATCAGAGCGAGCAGGGCGGCGATTGCGGCCGGAGAGAAGTCTGCATCCAGGACGACCACCGCGTGCTCTCGGAGTCCCGCCTCGTCAAACCGCGAGCTCCAGAGCCCCCAGCTCTCCTCGAGCCCCTGATAGCTAAACGATTTGCCGCGCCAGACGATGGCCTCGCGCCTCTCGTTCGCGGCGAAAACGTCGTGGAGGAAGCCGGCTGGAGTCAAGCGCCTCCGAGGTAGATGACCTGGCCGGTCACCGCTCCGCTCGCCGGCGAGATCAGGAAGTCGATCACGTTGCTGACGTCTGCCAGCTCGCCGAGCGAGCGCCGCATGGCGAGCTGGCCCAGCAGCTTGTCGATCTTCTCTTTGCGAACGTTCCGGATGAGGTCGGTGTCGAGTGGACCGGGGCCGACCGCGTTCACCGTGATGCCAAGCTCGCTCAGCTCGCGCGCCATGATCTGGGTCAGCGACACAACGGCGGCTTTCGAGGCCGCGTAAGCGGCCTCACCTTCCAGCTTGAGCGGCGTCGCCACGGTCGCCAGGTTGACGATTCGCCCGTAGCGCTTCCTGGACATCAGCCGCGCCGCCTGGCGGCTGAGCAGGTACGTGCCGAGCACGTTGGTCTTGAAGATGTCCGCGACGGTAGAGAGCGGCGTCAGCAAGACATGGTTCATCGACGCGATTCCCGCGTTGTTGATGAGCACTTCAAGGTGGCCGTTTGCCTGCCCGAGCTCCGCGAACATCGCGCCCACGGCCGCCTCGTCCGCGACATCAAGGCAGTAGTGGCGGTACGAAGGTAGCGCGTAGTCGACCGGCTGGCGGCTGCAGCCTATGACTTCCCAGCCGGCCGCACAGTAATGCTCCACAAGATGCTTGCCGAGGCCCTTGCGGGTCCCGCTGATGAGCATCCTCCGAGTTTCATCGGCCATGATCGGCCAGCTGCTCTTCGACGAATTCGGCCAGGCTGCCCAGGGTGCGGAAAGGGCTTTTCGACTGCGACATGGCGCGCTCATCAACCAGGGTGATGCCCACGCCGAATCGCTGCTGGATCTTCTCTTCGACCAGCACGATCAGGTTGACCAGGCCGAGCGAGTCAACCCGAGCGTCCTTTCCGATGAGCGCGACATCGGGCGATTTGGCGAGCCGCTCCTCGGGGTCGAGCACCTCGTTGAGGTCGTCGACCGCGCTGTTGATCGCCTCGACCACTGCTGGATTCCCGCTCACTTGCTTTCTTCGGGCGCTTCAGTTCGCGCCGCGCTCTGCTGCTTCAGCCTGTTGCGAAACCTGCTCGTGAAGTCATCGTGAAAGATGGCAAGCAGGGTGACGTCCTCGAACTGGCCTTTTCTGAAGACATGCTCGCGCAGCACGCCCTCCTTCTTCCATCCCATCACGAGGTGAAGCTTGGCGACATCGGTGTTGTACGCGGGCACCCAGGCCACGACCTTGTGCACGCCGAGGTGGTTGAAGCAGTAATCGAGCACGAGCCATTCGGCGTCGAACGCCACCTGGAAGTTGCGATACTCGAGTTCAGCGATGAACATCGAAGCGAGCTCGCAGCGGCGGTTCCGCAGGTCGATGTCCTTGAGCCCGATGGTGCCTACCGGAATCGCATCGGGAGTGGGGCGGACCGCCTTTGGATAGGGGGGAGGGCGCTCAGGGTCGCGGGCGTTGATCAGCCACAGCTTGCGGTCTTTCGATTCGTCCATGCGCGTCAAGAACCGGAGCTGGGCGTCATTGGTCAGCGGCTCGTATTCAATGAAAGAGTCGTTGATGTCGGGGCGGTTTCGCCAGGCGACGATCTGCGGGATGTCCTCGGGCTCGATGCCGCTCAGCACCACGGCCTCGGAGATCATCTCAGCGCCGCCGGCGGGCCGCGACTTCCGGCTCAGGCGCGCTGATCGCATGGCGCTCCGCGATGGCTCGCACGGTGTAGGTCGGCTGCTGCATCGAGCGGGCATGCATCCGGCCCAGGTATTCGCCCATGATCCCGAGGGCGAAGAGCTGGGCGCCCGAAAAGATCGCGATCATCGACGCCAGGAAAGGGAAGCCGGGCACGCTCCCGCCGGTGATCAAGAAGCGCCCGATCACGTAGAAGAGCGCGAGGGTCCCGACGAGGGTGAAGAAGAAACCGATCATGCTGGCTAGGCGAAGCGGCCAGGTGCTGAAGCCGGTGAGCATGTTGAGCGCGTGCACGACAAGCTTTCTAAACGTGTAATTGGATGCCCCAATGACGCGGGGCTGCTGCCTCACCTTGATGGCAGCGAAGCGTGTCGTTGCCCAGGTGAGCAGGACATCGATGCTCACGTACGGCGCGTCATAGGTCGCGAATGCGTCCCTCAGCTGGGTCCGGAACACCCGGAACGCGCTCGCCTTGCGGGCTATGGGGGCGCCCATCGCCGATTGCAGGGCGAACTTGGTGACCTGGGTGGCGACATCCCGCCACAGGCCGTGCTGCTCCACAGCCGGGGTGCCGTACACGACATCGGTCTCCGGTCCGAGCCGCTCCAGCAGCTTCGGGATCTCCTCCGGTGGGTGCTGGAGGTCGTCGTCCATGGTGAGGATCAGCTCGTAGCGCGCGCGGCGGATTCCACAGAGCAGCGCATTGTGCTGGCCGTAGTTGCGCATGAGGCGGACGCCCTTGATCCATTCCCGACCCTGCGCGAGCTCCTCGATGACAGCCCAGGTGGCATCACTGCTTCCGTCGTCGACGAGGATCAGCTCGTACTGGGCCGTGGCCGCCTCGAGCACCGGCTCCAGCTCGCGTACCAGCTCTGGCAAAGAGGCCGCGCTCCGGTAGGCGGGAACGACCACTGAGACGCTGGGTCGTGGACTCACGAGGGAAGGTGAGGGTATCAAATGGGTTCTCGTTCTACGTAGACGTAGATCAGGGCTTAAACCGGTAGCCTCGAGGCGTGAAGCTGGCGTTGGTGACCCGTCAGGGCTGTCACCTGTGCGATCAGGCGTTGGGCGCCCTGAGGGATCTTGGCTTCGAGCCCGAGCTGCGCGATGTCGATGCGGACAACGAGCTGTTCGACCTCTATGACTGGCGGGTGCCTGTCGTTTTGGTCGACGATCGAATCGTTGCGGAAGGCCGGATCGACCGGGAGGTGCTTCGCAAGGCGCTACCGGGGCTCTGAGCCGGCTACTCGTCCCTCACGGTGATCACGCAGGCGGGGTCGCCCCGCAGGACGCACTGCTCCTCGGTGATCTCGACGTCCACGTGGTAGTGCCGGGCAGCGCCCTGGATGACGCCGCGAACCGCTGCACAGGCACGCAGGGGCGAGTCGTAGACGATCTGGACCGTTCCCGGGCTGGTGCGGGTCGCTGTGACCTTGGTCGGCAAGGCGTCGGGCGCGTGCAGGTGGAGCGCCGCGTGCAGGAGCGGCTCCATGCCGAGGAGGAAGTCGTTGAAGCTCCACCGCGGGTTGGCGAGGATGCTGTAGTACTTGAACATGTCGGGCACCATGGCCTCGCCGAAGCCCTCGAGGATGTCGGCGAGGGGCTTGCCAGACACTGCGGCGGCCTGCACGGCGAGCAGACCCAGCTCCTGGTCGGGATATGCCTTGTCGCTCGCGTACTCGTGGTCGGCCGGCCGCCCCGAGCG
>DATMKM010000164.1:0-27178 GCA_035571315.1 Candidatus Acidiferrum sp. | reverse complement strand
GCGAGCAACCCTTACTACACGTCGGTCCCGCCCGCCGCTCGCTGGGCGATGGGGGGCGCGTGGCTCGCGTTGGTGATCTACCTGGGAGTCGCCAGCCTCCAGGCGAGCAGCTTGCTGGCGACGCTGGCCCCGTAAACTACGTTTGGAGTCAAGACCTTGAAAGCACAGATTCACCCCACCTACTACGAAGACGCGGTCGTCACCTGCGCGTGCGGGAACACGTTCACGACCGGGTCGACGCGCAAGGAGCTCAAGACCGAGATCTGCTCCGTCTGCCACCCGTTCTTCACGGGCACGCAGCGGATCGTGGACACCGGCGGCCAGGTCGAGCGGTTCCGCAAGCGGGCTGCTAAGTCCAGGAGTTAGATGGCCCAACCGGAGACATCCCCTCCGGTAACGGGGACCGAGGCGCCCCCACCGGCGCTGCGCGCTGAGCTCCCCGGCACGCGGGGAGGCGCCAAGCGTGAGCAGCCGTTCTTCTACGGCGGGCAGGCCGTGATCGAAGGCGTGATGATGCGTGGCAAGCACCATTACGCCGTCGCGGTGCGGCTGCCCACCACCAAGGAGATCGTGGTCGACAAGGGCGAGCTGAAGGCCTCCATCTACGTCAACCCGGTCTGGAAGCTGCCGTTCGTGCGCGGCCTGGCGCTGATCGGCGAGCAGCTGCATCTCGGCATGAAGTCGCTCATCTGGTCGGCCAACATGAACGCCGGCGGCAAGGACATCGTGATCGGCAAGCGGGAGATCACCGGCTCGGTCGCGGTCGCCGGAGTCTTCGCGGCCACCATCTTCATCGGGTTGCCGCTGCTGCTGGCCGGCGTGGCGGTGCACCGCAGTGGAAGCTTCCTGTTCGTGCTGGTCGAGGGCCTGATCCGCGTCGCGCTCGTGCTCGGCTATCTGGCCGCCATCGCGTTGCTGCCTGACGTCAAACGTGTCTTCATGTACCACGGGGCCGAGCACAAGACGATCAACGCCTTCGAGTCGGGCTGGGAGCTCGACGTCCCGTCCGTGCGGCGGGCCAGCACTCTTCACCCGCGCTGCGGGACCGGGTTCCTCATCGTGGTGCTGGTGGTGAGCGTGGCCGTCTTCAGCGTCGTCGCGATCTTCCATCCCAACTGGTTCTGGCTCATCGCGAGCCGCGTGCTGGCGATCCCGATCATCGCGGGCGCCGGCTTCGAGGCCATCCGGTTCATGGCGCGCCACCGCCGCAACCCGGTGGTCCGCATCCTCCTGCTGCCTGTGCTAGGGACGCAGAAGTTCACCACCCGCGAGCCGTCCGATGACATGCTCGAGGTCGCCATCACCGCGTTCAACAGCGCGCGCGAGGGCGAGGAGGAAACCGCCGGAGCCGCAGCGTGATCGACCGCCTCGACGGAATCGCGCGGCGTTACCGGGAGATCGACGCGGAGATGGGCCGGCCCGAGGTCGCCTCCGATCACGCGCAGCTGACCAAGCTCGCGCGCGAGCAGCGCGCCCTGCGCGACACCGTGCAGACCTACGACGACTATCGCAAGGCGCGCCAGGAGTTCGAGTCCGCGCGCGAGCTCCAGAAGAACGAGCGCGACGCCGAGATGCAGGAGTACCTGCGCTCGGAGGAGCACCGCGCGTCGGCGCAGCTCGCGGAGCTCGACGAGAAGCTCAAGGTCCTGCTGCTGCCCAAAGACCCGAACGACGACCGCGACGTGGTCGTGGAGATCCAGGGGGCAGAGGGTGGGGAGGAGGCCGCGCTCTTCGCGGGCGACCTCTTCCGGATGTACACGAAGTGGGCCGAGCGCAAGGGCTGGAAAGTCGATGTGGTCGAAGAGTCGCCGACCGAGAAGGGCGGGTTCGACAAGGTCGTCTTCGAGGTCCACGGGCATGGCGCCTACTCGCAGCTGAAGTTCGAGGGCGGGGTGCACCGCGTGCAGCGCGTCCCCAAGACCGAGGCGCAGGGCCGCATCCACACCTCGGCGGCGACGGTCGCCGTGATGCCTGAGGCGGACCCGGTCGAGGTCGAGCTCAAGCCCGAGGACATCGAGATCAAGACGTCGACCTCGCAGGGACCCGGCGGCCAGAGCGTGAACACCACCTACTCGGCGATCCGCATCACCCACAAGCCGACCGGGATGATGGTGAGCATCCAGGACGAGAAATCGCAGCTGCAGAACAAGGAGAAGGCTCTGCGCGTGCTGCGGGCGCGGCTTTACGAGATCAAGCTCGCGGAGCAGCAGGCAAAGATCGGGGCGCAGCGCCGCGGCATGGTGGGCACCGGGAGCAGGTCGGAAAAGATCCGCACCTACAACTTCAAGGAGAACCGCGTGACGGATCACCGGATCAAGCTCACGCTTCACCGGCTGGACTCGGTGATGAACGGCGACCTCGACGAGCTGGTGGCCGCACTGGTCAACGCGGAGCGCTCGGCCCTGCTCAACGGCAGCGGCCCTGAGTGACCGTTCTAGAAGTCCTGAAACTCGCCTCAGACCACTTCACCAAGCGCGCCCCCGGCTCACCCCGGCTCGACGCTGAGGTCCTGCTCGCCCACTCCCTCGGGCTGCGCCGCCTGGACCTCTACCTGAAGTTCGAACGGCCCCTGACGGAGGCGGAGCTCACGGCCTATCGCGATCTTGTGGCGAGGCGAGCCAAAGGCGAACCGGTGGCTTACCTCGTCGGCCATAAGGAATTCATGGGGCTTGACTTTGCGGTCACGCCCGCGGTGCTCATTCCCAACCCCGACACCGAGGTGCTCGTGCAGCGGGCCGTGGAAATCGCACGCGAGGCCGGCCGGCCGGTGCGCGTGGCGGACGTGGGCACCGGGAGCGGATGCATCGCGATCGCGATCGCGCACTACGCGCCGAATGTCGAGGTGGTGGCGTCGGACGTGTCCCCGGACGCGCTCGAAGTGGCCGCGCGAAACGTTTCCGCTCACGGCCTGGAGGGCCGGATCCAGCTCGTGTGCGGCGACCTGATGGCCCCCTTTAGCGGCGCGTTCGACCTGGTTTGCGCCAACCTTCCGTACGTCGCACCGGGGTCGGCGCTCGCGCGCGAGGTGGTGGCCCAGCCCGCCCGTGCCCTCTACGCGGAAGCCGACGGTTCAGCGCTGGTGACCCGGCTGCTCGCCGAGGCGCCAGGGCGCCTTAACCCGGGTGGCCACACGCTGGCCGAACTGGACCCCTCCATCCTCGATCTCGCGGTCGATGCCGCGAGCAGGACCTTCGCCGAGCATCGGATCCACTCCGATGTGGCCGGCCACCAGCGCGTACTCGAAGCCTGGTCCTCCATCCCCAAGACCGCAGGACCTGCGGCGTGAGTACGCGAACACCGCGGTTCTTGAAACCGACGCGCGCGGGCCTGACGCGAGCTGCTCAGCTGATCCGCAGCGGCGGGGTCATCGCCTTCCCGACCGACACCGTGTACGGGCTGGGCGCGGCGGCGGACGACGAGGTCGCGACGCGGCGTGTGTTCCATATCAAAGGACGGCCGGTCGGGTTGCCGCTCATCCTCATGGTCGCGGCGGAGTCGCAGCTCGAGGGCTTCGTGCACGTCGATTCGCGCTCGGAGGCGATGATGCGGCGCTGGTGGCCGGGCCCGCTGACTCTGATCCTTCACGCCAAGGGCGGTGGAACGCTCGGTGTGCGCATTCCCAAGCACAAAGTGGCGCTCGACCTGCTCCGGGCGGCCGGTCCCTTGATGACGACGAGCGCCAACCTGCACGGCAAGGAGCCGGCGATGACGGCGGGCGAGGCCGAGCTGCCGGGCGTGATGGCGGTGATCGACGGCGGGGCGGCGCCCGGTGGGGTCGCGTCCACCGTGCTCGACCTCACTGGCCCGGAGCCGCACGTGCTGCGCGAGGGGGCCATCACGACGCCGGAGCTGCTCGGACCTCCCCCGTTGCGCTCGGGCTAGCATTCAGGACGTGAGCACCCCGATCACGACTATGACCTTGCGGGCCCTCGATCGCGAGGATCCCGAGATCGCAGACCTCATTCGCAAGGAGTACAAGCGCCAGTCCGAGACGCTCGAGCTGATCGCCTCCGAGAACCTCACGAGCCCGGCCATCCTCGAAGCGCTCGGCACTCTGCTCACCAACAAGTACGCGGAGGGTTATCCCGGCCGGCGCTACTACGGAGGCACGGGCGAGGTCATCGACAAGATCGAAACGCTCGCCGTGGAGCGTGCCAAGCAGCTCTTTGGCGCCGACTACGTGAACGTCCAGCCTCACGCCGGGTCGCAGGCCAACGCCGCCGTGTACATGGCTGTCTGCCAGCCCGGCGACCGCGTGATGGGGATGGATCTCTCAGCCGGCGGCCACCTCACCCACGGGAGCCCGGCCAACTTCAGCGGCAAGTTCTACGAGATCCATTCGTACGGGGTGGACCGCGAGACGGAGACGATCGACTACGACGCGATGGCGAAGCTGGCGGAAGAGGTGCGCCCGAAGATGATCCTCGGCGGTTTCTCCGCCTATTCGCGAATCGTCGACTGGGCGCGCATGCGCGAGATCGCCGACTCGGTCGGCGCGACCTTCTTTGTCGACATGGCCCACGTCGCTGGACTCGTCGCCGGCGGGCAGTACCCCTCGCCGATCCCCTACGCGGACATCACCACCACCACGACGCAGAAGACGCTTCGCGGCGCGTGGGGAGCGATCATCCTGTGCCGCGCCGAGCGGCAGAAGGCGATCGACTCGGCCGTGTTCCCTGGCATACAGGGCGGCCCGCTGAGGCACGCGATCGCGGCCAAGGCCGTCTGTTTCGGCGAGGCTCTCAAGCCGGAGTTCAAGGTCTACACGAAGCAGGTGGTCGTCAACGCCAAGGCGATGGCGAATCGCCTGATGGAGCGCGGCCTGCGCCTGGTCAGCGGTGGCACCGACAACCACCTGATGCTCATCGACCTGCGGGCCCAGAAGCGGACCGGCAAGCAGGTCCAGGACATCGCAGAGACCGCGGGCATCACCCTCAACCGCAACTCGATCCCTTTTGACGAAGCGTCGAAGTTCAATCCGAGCGGGGTGCGGGTCGGCACGCCGCTGGTCACAACCCGCGGCATGCGAGAGGCCGAGATGGTCGTGATCGCGGACTGCATCGCCGACCTGGTCGAGCGCATCGACGACCCGGCGACGCTCGACTCGGTGCACGAGCGGGCGCTGGAACTCTGCCGGATGTTCCCGATCCCATATTCGTTTGACTGACTTCTTCGGCGGCGGCGCCCTGGTCAGCCTGCGCGACCACCTGCTTCCTGGACTCTGGCCGCTGCTAGTCGCGTTCGCCGTGTGCGCGCTCGCGGTCCCCTTCGCGATCATCCTGTCGCGCCGGACGGGGCTCATCGCCCAGCCGGGCGGCCGTCACGCCCACGCCAATCCCACACCGCTGCTCGGCGGGCTCGCGATGTTCGTCGGGTTTGCGGTGGCGGTGCTGATCTTCCTGCCGCAGTACAGCTACACCCCGGGGCTGCTGATCGTGTCCGGCCTGGCGGCCGGTCTTTTGATCATCGACGACCGCCGGTCGATGAGCCCGTGGGTCAAGCTGGGGGTCCAGGTCTTCCTGTCCCTGCTGGCGGTGGTCATCTTCGGGGTCGAGATCAAGTTCGTCAGCCTGCCCGGCAATCACATCGTCCAGCTTGGCCTGCTGATCACGCCGGTCTCCATGTTCTGGATGCTCGGAATGCAGAACACGGTCAACTTCCTCGACGGTGTTGATGGGTTGGCGGCCGGCGTCATCTTCATCGTTGCGCTGGTCCTCATGCTGGCCGCGGGCGAGCTGAAGGACATCGAGGTCGTGAAGCTCAGCGGCGCCCTCGCCGGCACCTGCGCCGGTTTCCTGCTCTTCAACTTCCATCCGGCCCGGATCTTCATGGGCGACTCGGGATCTCATTTCCTGGGCATCGCGTTAGGCATGATCTCGATCCTCGGCGTGGCGAAAGTCGCCGTCGCCTTCGCCCTGGCCGTACCGGTCATCGCCCTGGCGGTGCCGATCGCCGACACCGCGTGGGCGATCCTCCGGCGCCGCCGGCAGAAGGCGTCGGTCGCGACCGCCGACCTGCGCCACCTGCACCACCGACTCCAGGGGTTCGGTCTCGACCCGAAGCAGACCTGCTACGTCTTCTACGCCGCCAGCGCCTTGCTCGGAGCTCTGGGACTCACGCTCTTCGGCCACGGCCGGGTGCTCGCTGTCGTCGTGGTGGTGACGGCGATGCTGGTGTCGACCGTCGTGGCCGACCTGCTTCAGCACGCCGGCTGGCGCGTGCCCGCGCCGTTCGTGCGGCGCCTCCTAGGAGACTCGGGTTCCCGATAGAATTCGGAGGGGCATGGCGCCCACCAGCAGTCCAGGCCCCACGGGGGCTGATATGGCCGGAATCGGGATCTATCTCGCCGCCGCTGTCCTGCTGCCGATCATTGGAGGAGTAGCGCTCGACAAGGCGCTGAAAACAGCGCCGGTCTTCGTTCTCATAGGACTGTTCGTGGGTCTGGTTGCCGGGGCGGCAGGCATCTGGTTGAAGGTAAGGGAGCTCTCTAAGTGAGGTCCGGCGGCGTGCTCAAGATGACGACGATCGGCTGTGCGGTTTTGGCGGGGGCCATTCTCGCGGCCACCACTTTGGCCGGCCACTTTAGCTTTGGCGTCGGCCTCGCCGCGGGCCTGCTCCTGGGTTCTCTCAACGGCTACGTGATCCAGGGAATGCTCGACCGCAAAACGCCATTCCGGGCCGCAAGCCTCGGTCGATTGGTCGGTTTCAGCTCGCTGGTCCTGGTCGCGATACTGGTCTTCGGTACCCAGGCGTGGACCGTGCCGCTCGGGATCGGCCTCGCCCAGCTGGTCATGGTCGCGGCGGGCGTACGCCAGGGCCTTCGCGCGTGATCAACACAGATGCCGCGGTCGGCACCCATCCGACGATCGACCTCGGCTGCGGAGCCCTCTGCACGTTCAACTACGACAGCCTGATCTCGAGCGCCCTCGCCATCGTCGCCACCCTCGCGGTCGCGTTCTGGGTCCGCTCCAGGCTCAGGGAAGGCGAGCCCAGCAAGGTGCAGGCTATCTTCGAATGGGGCTACGACCAGCTGCGCTCGCTCATCAAGACCAATGTCTCCGACGACGCGCTGTTCATCATCCCGCTGGCCATGACGCTGTTCCTCTACATCCTGATTGCGAACTGGATCGAGGTCTTGCCGCTCGCCTTCTTCCCAATTCTTCATGGCGCCAACGCCGACCTGAATCAGACGTTGGCCATGGGATTGATCGTCTTCTTCGTGGTGCAGTGGTACAGCGTTCGCGTGCTCGGGGTCGGCGGCTTTCTGCGGCGCTTCACCAAGCCATTCGAGCTGCCCCTGCCGGCCCGCATCGTCTTCATCCCGCTGAACATTCTCGAGGAGCTGGTCAAGCCCGCCACGCTGGCCCTTCGTCTTTTTGGCAACATCTTCGCGGGCGCGGTGATGATCGGTCTCATCGCCGCCTTCGGTACGCTGCAGCTGCCGGTGGTGGGGAGCCTACCGGCGACTGTGCTCGGTTCCCTGCTCCTCGCCATCTGGAAAGCATTCGACGTTGTCTTCATCGGTTTCATCCAGGCGTTCATCTTCATGCTGCTGACGGTCATCTATTTCGGTGCTGCCCGTGAGGGCCTAGAACACCAACATCATTAGGAGGATCAAATGACAGATCACGGACTTGTTCTCGCCGGTGCCCTCATCGCATTCGGCCTCGCCATCGGGTTGGGCGCGATCGGAGCCGCCTTCGGCGACGGCCTCGCGGGCAACGCGTTCATCAGTGGTGTCGCGCGCCAGCCCGAGGCGCAGGGACGCATGATCCCCTGGCTCTTCACGATCGTCGGCCTGGTCGAGGCGATGTACTTCATCAACCTCGCCTTCGGCTTCGTGTTCCTTTCCAACGTCCCCGCCAAGTAGGAAGTAGATGCTCTTCCTCGCCGGCACAGCGGGCGTCATCACGATCAACGGGACCGTGATCGTCGAGCTGATCACGTTCGTGGTCATGCTGGCGATCCTCGCCCGCTACGTCTATCCGGAGATCGTGAAGCTGGCCGAGGCCCGCCAGCAGGCGATCGCGCTGCAGCTGAAGGAAGCCGAGCAGGCGCGCGCCGAGGCGGAGCAGCGGCTGAAGGATGCCGCCGCCAGGCTGGAGGACGCCCGCAAGACGGCCCAGAGCGTGATCGACGCGGCCACCAAGTCAGGTGAGCAGCTGCGCCAGGAGCTGAAGCAAAAGGCCGAAGAGGAGTCGAAGCGAACGATCGAGGCGGCGCGAAAGGAGATCGAGGCCGAGCGCGAGCGGGCGATCCAGTCCGTGCGCAGCGAGGTCGCGGGGCTTGTCGTGGCGGCCACCGAAAAGGTCATCGGCGAGACGCTCGATGACGACAAGCACCGGCGCCTGATCGACAAGGCGATCCAAGAGGTGGCGAGTGGCAACGGCAGCAGCTAGGCGTTACGCGAAGGCTGTCTTCGAGCTGGCGGAACAGGAAGGCCAGGTCGATGAGTGGGGCCGCCGCCTTGCCGCGCTCCGCCAGTCGATGTCGGAACCCGAGGTCGCGGCCGTGCTGACGAACCCGACGATCGCGACCGAGGAGCGGATGACACTGATCTCGGCCGCCCCGCACGTCTTCGACCCCGAGGCCACGAACCTCGCGAAGCTGCTCATCGAGTCGAACCGAGTCAGGGACATCGGTGCGATCGAGGAAGAGTTCCAACGCCTCGCCGACAATGCCGCGGGCCGCGTGCGCGCCACCGTGACGACCGCGGTCGAGCTCACCCCAAGGGATCGCGACCGCGTGGAGGACGAGCTGTCGAAGCGCCTGGGCAAGGAGATCCGGATGACGCTCGTCGTGGACCCCCGGATTCTCGGCGGCCTCAAGCTCCAGTACGGCGATCGCCTCGTCGATGCCAGCGTCTCCACACGATTGCAGCAATTGCGCCGCCGCCTAGCGGCCTCATAGGAGTTAGCGAAGAAAGTGGGAATCAGCACTAAAGAGATCTCCGAAGTCATCAAAGAAAGGCTCAAGGACTTCGACGCTAGCCTGGTGTCGACCGACGTGGGACGGATCGTCGCGACCAGCGATGGAATCGCGCAGATCTACGGCCTGCAGAACGCCATGGCGGGCGAGCTGCTCGAGTTTCCGCACGAGACGTACGGCCTCGCGCTGAACCTCGAGGAGGACCAGGTCCGCGCAGTCATCCTCGGCGACTACGGGCACCTCCACGAGGGCGACGAGGTGCGGACCACCGGGCGCCTGCTCGAGGTACCGGTCGGTGAAGCGTTGATCGGCCGCGTGGTCAACCCGCTCGGCCAGCCGCTGGACGGCAAGGGCCCCGTCAAGACGACCAAGACGCTGCCGATCGAGAAGATCGCGCCGGGAGTCATCACCCGCAAGCGCGTGGACAGCCCCGTGCAGACAGGCATCAAGGCGAACGACGCGATGATCCCGATCGGTCGCGGCCAGCGCGAGCTGATCATCGGCGACCGCTTCACTGGAAAAACGACAGTGCTGCTCGACACGATCATCAACCAGAAGGGCAAGGACCTCATCTGCGTCTACGTGGCGATCGGGCAGAACGCGGCCTCGATCGCGCGCGCCACCGCCACCCTCGAAGAGAACGGCGCGATGGATTACACAATCATCGTCGCCGCCACGGCCTCCGACGCCGCGTCGCTCAACTTCATCGCACCGTACGCGGGCTGCGCGATGGGGGAGTACTTCATGGAGCAGGGCAAAGAGGTCCTGTGCTGCTACGACGACCTGACCAAGCAGGCGTGGGCATACCGCGAGCTCTCGCTCAACCTCCGGCGACCGCCCGGCCGCGAGGCCTATCCTGGCGACGTCTTCTATCTCCACTCGCGCCTGCTCGAGCGCGCGGCGAAGATGAGCCCGGCCCACGGTGGCGGGTCGCTGACCGCGCTCCCGGTGATCGAGACGCAGGCGAACGACGTGTCCGCCTTCATCCCGACCAACGTGATCTCCATCACCGACGGACAGATCTACCTTCAGTCGGACCTCTTCAACGCCGGCCAGCGACCAGCGCTCAACGTGGGCATCAGCGTCTCTCGAGTGGGCGGCGACGCGCAGACCAAAGCCATGCGGCAGGTCGCGGGCCAGCTACGCCTGGACCTCGCCCAGTACCGCGAGCTCGCCGCGTTCGCGCAGTTCGCCTCCGACCTGGACACCGCGACCCGCAACCAGCTGGAGCGCGGCGCGCGCCTGACCGAGCTGCTCAAGCAGGACAAGTACCAGCCGGTCCCGCTGGCCGAGCAGGTGGCGGTGCTGTATGCCGGTACACAGGGTTTTCTGGACAAGGTCCCGGTGGCGCGCGTCAGGGAGTGGGAGGCCGGTTTTGTCCGATTCCTCCGGAGCGAGGAGGCGGATTTGCTCTCCGAGATCGAAAAGCAAAAGGCCCTGGACGACAAGCTCTTCGAGCGCCTGAAGGCGGCGATCTCGACTTTCAATCATCAGTTCGGGGTAGCTGCCGACAAGCCCGCTGACGCCTCCAAGCCAGACGGCAAATCGGCGCCGAAGGGCCAGGCGCCCACCGGCACCGCGGAACCGAAGGTCCAGGCGCCCACCACCGCCGCAGAACCGAAGGCCCAAGCGCCGGCCAAGGCAGAAGCGGCTCAGAAGCCGGCCAAAGCGGAGACGGACGAGGAGCGGCCGTCTCAGCTCAACCAGATCCGGGCGGCCATGGCCGACTCGCCGGCCAAACCGGCCCCGGCAGCTGGTGAAGCGGACACGGAACCGAAGCCCAAAGCTCGAAAGCCCAAGGCAAAGTAGTGCCGGCATTCAGGGACATCGTCCGGCGGATCGACTCGATCCGGAACACACAGAAGATCACCAAGGCGATGCAGGTCGTCGCGGCGACTCGATTGCGCAAAGCGCAGGCGGCGGTGCAGGCCACGCGGCCTTACTCGGAGAAGATGCTCGAAGTACTGCAGACCGTCGGCGAGCGCGCCACTGAATACAAACACCCCTTCCTGGTCCGGCGCGAAGGCAAGCGCGCTGTGATGATCCTTGTGACTACAGACAAGGGACTGGCCGGCGCGATCAATGTCAACAACATCCGCGCCGCCACGCGCTACATGAACGAGCACTACACCGAGGGCCAGCGTTACGTCACGATCGGACGCAAGGGTCGCGACTTTCTGCTCCGCTACCGACGAGACGTCATCGCCGAGGTGAGCGGGGTTTCTGACCGCCCAACGGTGGCCGAGGTGCTGCCTGCGATCAGCGTCGCCCTCGAGGAATACACGAAGGGAAACGCCGACGCGGTCTTGCTCTGCTACTCGAAGTGGATCTCAACGATGAAGCAGGAGTCGACGGTCACAGTTCTGATCCCAGCCGAGATCCCACAACGCGAGGCAGACGGCAAAGGCCCGAGAGCCGACTACATTTATGAGCCCGACCCCGAGTCGGTGCTCGACGGCCTGCTTCCCCGCTACGTGGAGACGCAGGTCTTCCAGGCGGTGCTGGAGAACAAGGCCAGCGAGTACTCGGCCAAGATGATCGCGATGCAGAACGCGACCAACGCCGCCGGCGACCTGATCGACTCGCTCACTCTGTACGCGAACAAGGTGCGCCAGGCCGGCATCACGACAGAGCTGATGGAGATCGTTAGCGGCGCCGAAGCCATGCGGGCGTCGAGCTGAGGGAGGATTGATGGCGAAAACCAAGCACGCACCAAAGACCGAAAAGAAGAAGACGAAAGACGGACACGTAAGCCAGGTCATCGGCGCCGTGGTCGACGTCGAGTTTCCGCCGAGCGAGCAGCCCGAGCTCTTCGAGGCGCTCGAGGTCAAGACGCAGGACGGCCGCATCGTCGTGCTGGAGGTCGAGGGCGCGATCGGCGACAACGTGGTCCGCTGCATCGCGATGGACGCGACCGACGGCTTCCGGCGCGGCGACCCGGTGCATGCGACAGGCAGCCCGATCTCGGTGCCGGTCGGCGTTGAGACCCTTGGCCGGATGTTCAATGTGATCGGCGCACCGATCGACGACGAGCCTTCGCCCGAAGGGGTCACGCGCTGGCCCATTCACCGGCCGGCCCCTCCGGTATCGGAGCAGCAGGCCAAAGTGGAGATCCTCGAGACGGGGATCAAGGTCATCGACCTGATCTGCACCTTCGCGAAGGGCTCCAAGATCGGATTGTTCGGCGGCGCCGGGACGGGCAAGACCGTGATCGTGCAGGAGCTGATCCGGAACATCGCCTACCAGCACAAGGGACGCTCGGTGTTCGCCGGCGTCGGCGAGCGGACGCGTGAAGGCAACGACATGTATCACGAGATGCAGGACGCCGGTGTGCTCCCGCAGACGGCTCTCGTGTTCGGCCAGATGAACGAGCCGCCGGGCGCCCGCGCGCGCGTTGGACTTACGGGGCTGACGATGGCGGAGTACTTCCGCGACGCGGAAGGTGCCGACACCCTGCTTTTCATCGACAACATCTTTCGGTACCTGCTCGCGGGCTCCGAGGTGTCGGCGCTTCTCGGGCGCATGCCGTCGGCCGTCGGATATCAGCCCACGTTGGCCACCGAGATGGGCGAGCTGCAGGAGCGGATCACGTCGACGAGCAAGGGCTCGATCACCTCGGTCCAGGCGGTCTACGTCCCGGCCGACGACTACACCGACCCCGCGATCCAGACCGTGTTCGCCCATCTGGGCGCAACCGTGCGCCTTGAGCGGTCGCTCGTGGAGATCGGCATCTACCCGGCCATCGATCCGCTGGGATCGTCGAGCCGGTTCGTCGAGGCGTCCATCGTCGGGCAGGACCACTACGACACAGCGCAGGGCGTGAAGAAGACGATGCAGCGCTACAAGGACCTGCAGGACATCATCGCCATCCTTGGCATGGAAGAGCTATCTGACGATGACAAAGAAGCTGTTTCGCGAGCGCGCAAGATCCAGCGCTTTCTCTCGCAACCCTTCAACGTCGCCCAGCGGTTCACCGGACGCGAGGGCAAGTCGGTGCCGATCGCCGAGACGGTGCGCGGCTTCAAGGAGATCCTGGACGGCAAGCACGACGACCTGCCGGAGCAGGCGTTCTACATGGTCGGCACCATCGACGAAGCGCGCGAGCAAGGCGAGGCGATGAAGAAGCAGCAGGCTTCCTAGAGACGTGAAATATCCCCTTCGCGTCGTGAGCGTCGAGAGAAGTCTCTTCGAGGGCGACGTCGAGTTCATCATCGCGAACGGCGCTGATGGAGAGCTTGGCGTGCTGGCTCGCCACGCTCCGCTCATGACGATCCTCAAGCCAGGGCCGTTGAGAATTCAAGAGGTCTACGGAGGAACTGAGCAGGTCCTCTTCGTGGGCGGCGGCTTTCTCGAGGTGCTGCCCGACCGCGTGACGGTGCTGGCGGACGTCGCCGAGCACGCCGAGGAGATCTCGCTCGAGCGAGCCGAAGAAGCGCGCCGCCGCGCCCAGGAAAAGCTGGCCGGCACGCTCACCACCGCCGAAGAGATCGAGTTCCAGAACGCCCTGGCGGTAGCGGATGCCCGCCTCCGGCTCGCGCGAATGCGCCGCGGCTAGACTCCGGTAGGTGGGAGATCTCGAGCAGCGCGCGCTGCGCATCACGGGCGGCGCGCAGCTGGCCGGCAGCATCTGCATCAGCGGCTCCAAGAACGCGGCCCTACCCGAGATGGCCGCGGCGCTTCTGACGAAAGAGACGGTCACGCTGAAGAACGTGCCGAAGGTCAGGGATACGTACGTGCTGGCGGAGATCCTGAGAGGGCTGGGCGGATCGGCCGAGGGCGAGGGCACCGTGAGCCTCAACATGGCCGGGGCCAAAGCGAGCGATGTGCCCGCTGAACTCGGCCGGCGCATGAGGGCGACCATCCTGCTCCTCGGCGCGCTGCTCGGACGGTTTGGCCGAGCCCGCCTGCCGCGGCCGGGCGGTGATGACATCGGGGCGCGACGCGTCGAGCAGCACCTGCGCGGCCTGCGGCAGATGGGAGCCCAGGTCACCGAAACGGACACCGAGATCATCGCCGAGGCCGGTCGGCTGCGGGGTCAGCGGATCGTCTTCGACCTGCCCACCGTGACGGGTACGGAGAACATTCTTCTGGCGGCTGTGCTCGCCGAGGGGCGCACCGAGATCTTCAACGCCGCGCGCGAGCCGCATGTCCAGGATCTCTGCGAGCTCCTCGGCAAGATGGGAGCGCAGATCGAAGGCATCGGAACTGAGCGGCTGGTCGTCGATGGGGTGTGGCAGCTCGGGGGCGCGGAGCACACAGTCATCGCGGACTATCTGGAGGCGGGCACCTACGCCCTTGCGGTGGCGGCGACCGGAGGCGAGGTGCGCCTGGAGTGCAGCCGGCCCGAAGACCTGAACATGGTCCTGCTCAAGCTGGAGCAGGCCGGGGCTCACGTCGAGGCAGGCAATGGTTGGTTTCGTGTCGGACGCCAGACCACCACGAGGCTCCGGCCGAACGACATGTCGACATGGACGTTTCCCGGTTTTCCGACCGACCTGCAGGCTCAATACATGGCGTTGATGACCCAGGCCGTGGGCAAGACGGTCATCTCGGAGTACGTGCACGAGAACCGCTTCCAGCACGTGGCGCAGCTCGCCAAGATGGGCGCGGGGATCACAGTCGAAGGACGCCTCCATGCCGTGGTGCACGGTCCGTGCCGGCTGCACGGGACCAACGTCGCCATTCCGGACATCCGGTCCGGCGCCGCGCTCGTGATCGCGGCGCTGTGCGCGGAAGGCGAGAGCGTGCTCCGCAACTCGTGGCATGTCGAGCGCGGATACGAAGACATGGCCGGCAAGCTGGCATCGGTCGGCGCCAGGATCGAATCCGTGACGCTCGACGAGGTGCCGGCCACGAACGATCCCATGTACGAATAGGTTGCTCTCGAAGAAGATAGGCATCGACTTCGGCACGTCGACAGTCCTCATCTATGTGAAAGGTGAGGGAATCGTCATCAACGAACCTTCGCTCGTGGCCGTCCACCGCGACAGCGCGCGCATCCTGGCCGTCGGCTCAGACGCTTTCGAGATGGTCGGCCGCGCGCCCGACACGATCCAGATCGTGCGCCCGATGAGCGAAGGGGTGATCGCGGACTTCGTCGTGACCGAAGGCATGCTGCACCACTTCATCGGCCGGGTCGGGGGTCGCCATTGGATCTTCAAGCCCGAAATCATGATCTGCGTCCCGTCCGGGGTCACCTCGGTCGAGCGCCGCGCGATCACCGAGGCGGCGATCTCGGCCGGCGCGCGTCAGGCGTGGTTGATCGACGAGCCGCTCGCCGCCGCCATCGGAGCTGGACTTCCCATCTCGAAGCCCCGCGGCAACGCGATCTGCGATGTCGGCGCAGGCACCACAGAAATCGCCGTGATCTCTTTGTCGGGCATGGTGGTGGCCCATTCGATACGAGTCGGCGGGAACCGGATCGACGACGCGATCACGACTTTCCTGAAGCGCCGGCACAGCCTGCTGATCGGCGAGCGGACGGCCGAGGAGTTGAAGATCGCCGTCGGATCGGCCGTGCCGTTGAAGGAGCCACTGGTGAGCGAGGTGCGTGGCTGCGATGTGGTGTCGGGCCAGCCCAAGCAGGTGGAAGTGACCTCCACCGACATTGCCGAGGCGATCCAGGAGCCGCTGCGCCTGATCGTCGGTGCGGTGCGCGACGTCCTCGAGGAGACGCCTCGAGAGCTGACCGCGGACATCTTCGAGCGGGGCATCGTGCTGTCGGGCGGCGGTGCGCTGCTGCGTGGTCTCGACCGTTACATCGCGATGCATACAGGTTTGCCGGCGGTCGTGGCGGACGACCCGCAGACGTCGGTGGTCCGCGGCACCGGGCTTGCCCTGGAGAACTTCGAGGTCCTGAAGCGTCATCAGTCCTATCTGCGCTGATCGGAATCGGCCGCCGCCCAACCGCCCCTTCGCGGCGACCTGCGCCCAAGCGCGACCAGGATGGGACTTGCTGAATGCCACAGCGTGCAGGGACGTGTGAGCCGCGGTTTCGGCTTGCAACTGGTCGTCGACGGCTCGGGCCTCGAGCGGCCCCGCGCCGGTGTGGGTGTCTACACGACACAGATCTTGCGCGCGCTGCACGTCGACCGACCCGACTGCCGCATGACGATCTTTGGTCCGCCCGGTGGGTTCGTCCACGTGCCCCACGCCGGTTACCGCCCGATGCCGCGCACCCGGCTCATCGGCCGTCACATGCAGTGGCCGGCGCTTATCCGGCAGCTGAAGCCCGACGCGTACTTCGGCCCGGCGGGCGCGCTTCCGCTGGGGGATGTCGGATGCCCGTCGGTGATCACCGTTCACGACCTCGCCATCTACCGCAACTCAGGCTGGTTTCCAGGCCGGCAGCCGCTCAGCACGCGCTACGTCGTGCCGCGCTCCGTCCTGCGCGCGGACGTCGTGATCGCGGTCTCCGAGAACACCGCGCAGGACGTGATCGATATCTTCGGTCTACCGCGCTCCAGGGTCGAGGTCGTGCCCCACGGCGTTGCCGCCAGCTTCTCTCCGCTCGGCGCGGAGGACCTGGCCGCGGCGCGGGCGCGGCTGAAGCTCCCCGAGCGATTCATCCTGTTCGTGGGAACGATCGAACCGCGCAAGAACCTGGAGACCCTGCTCGAGGCCTGGGCGATGATGCGCGACCGGCCGGACCTGGTCGTGGTCGGCGCGTGGGGCTGGCACTACGAGGTGATCCGCGAGCGCATGGAGCGCATGGGCCCGAGGTTGCACCACATCGACGGACTCGACCCGGCAGACCTTCCTGCGGTCTACAACCTCGCGCGAGTCCTCGCCCACCCGGCATGGTACGAGGGCTTCGGTCTACCGCCGCTGGAGGCGATGGCATGCGGCACGCCGGTGGTGGTCTCCGACCGCTCGAGCCTCCCCGAGGTCGTGGACGGTGCGGGCCTGGTGGTGCCTGCCGACCAGCCGGACGCGTGGCGCAAAGCGCTCGAGCGGGTGGTGGGCGACACGGACCTGGCCGCTGACCTGAAAAGGCGCGGCATCCTGCGCGCCGCCCAGTTCAGCTGGGCGCGAGCCGCGACGCTGACGTGGCAGGCGATCGACCGAGCCATCGCGGTTGGACGGCGCTCGGCCTAAACCACCTCGCGGATGACCGCCGCCACACCGGCGGCGCACCGCTCCCACGTGAACTGGCGCGCCCGCTCGCGGGCCGCCTTGGCGAGGGACTTGCGAAGCGGCTCGTCTCCGAGCGCGACTTCGAGCACTTTGGCGAGCTGCCCGGCATCCGCGGCATCGTGGAAATAGAGAGCCGCGTCACCGCCGACCTCGGGTAGGGAGGAGGCTTTGGCCGCCACGACCACCTTGCCGCGCGCCATCGCCTCGAGCGCGGGAAGTCCGAACCCTTCATAAAGGCTCGGCACGATGACCGCGGCCGCCCGTGCGTACAGGAGCTCGAGGGTTGGTTGGTCGACTCGGCCGAGGACTCGACACCGTCCAGACGCGCGCAGCCTGGCCGCCAGTTCAGGGTCAGTTTCGGGGCCTGCCAACGCGAGCGTGACACCGTCGAGCCGCTCCACCGCCGCCAGCGCAGCCGCCTGGTTCTTCCGGGTCTCAAGGCGCCCGACCTGAAGTACGAAGTTGCCGTTCAGCCCAAGCTCCGCCAGGCGTGAGGCCGGCGCCGCGCGGACCTCCGGCCTGGACGCGCCGAGCGGCACCACGCGGATTCGCTCTGGGCGAACCCCATAGGCAGACACGAGGTCGGCCTTGGTCGACTCCGAGACCGTGATCAAAAGCCGGGAGCGAACCGTCGCCCATCGCGTCGTGAGGCGAAGGTACGCCCGCTCGGCCGCCGAGTACGCACGTGGGTAGCGCTCAAACGCCAGGTCGTGCACCACCGTGAGCACCTTTCCTGGCCACGCAAACGGGACAGCGTGAGCGGGCACGAACAGCAGGTCCGGCCGTTCCGTCGCGAGGGCCATGGGGAGCCTCACCTGTGACCAGAGCCTTCGGAGTGGGATCACCATCACGTCCATCCCGAGAGCGGCGCGAGGCCGTGATGCGAAGAACCGCCAGCGCAGCTCCGGCGCGGCGGCAGGCAGTCGCGAACATACCTCGCGCGTGTACACCTCGGTCCCGGTCATCACGGCGCGAGTCGCCGGATTCACGTCGACCGCGACAGTTTTCACTTACCGCTCAACTTTCTGACGACCTTAAGCTATCGACGGTGCTCAACAGCGTGCGTGCGGCGGCGGTCGTGCTGACGGTGTTGGCGACTTCCCAGCTCTTGAGGTGACACAGGCCAGGGTCCTCGGCGTGAGGGTCGACTGCCTGGACATGAAAGCCACCCTCGACCGGATCGCTCAGCTCGTCGGCGGCGGTGGCTCCCACCTCGTCGCCACAGTAAACCCCGAGTTCATCATGAGGGCGCGCCGCGACCCCGAGTTCGCCCGCGTGCTCGAGTCCGCGGACCTGTGCTTGGCCGACGGAACCGGCGTCGTGTGGGCGGCGAGAAGGCAGGGCTGCTCTCTGGCCGCGCCTGTCACCGGGACCGACCTCGTCCCGCCGCTGGCCGCGCTGTGCGCCAAACGCGGTTTCAGGCTTTTTCTCCTCGGCGCCGACCCAGGAGTGGCGGACGACCTCGCCGTGCGCCTGCGGGTCGAGCACCCAGAGCTGGCCGTCGCGGCTCACGCCGGCTCGCCCGACCCGTCAGCGGACGAGGCGACGCTGTCTTTGATCCGGGCGCACCGGGCGCAGCTCGTGCTCGTCGCGTTCGGCGCCCCGAAGCAGGAGCTGTGGATCGATCGGTTGAAGGATCGAGCCGGAGTTGCCGTGGGCATCGGGGTCGGCGGCGCTTTCGATTACCTCACGGGTCGCGTTCCGCGTGCACCGCTGTGGATGAGAAGGGCGGGGCTCGAGTGGCTCTTCCGGCTAGTCCGTCAACCCTGGCGGATCCGCCGCATGGCCGTCCTGCCGGTGTATGCGATCAAGGTTCTAAGCGCGGGCAAGTAGGATGGCGCATCGAGGTGGAAGCGGCAGCATCCCCGGAGCTGAGCATCGTCATCCCTTGCTACAACGAGGAGCAGCGACTTCCGCGCACCATCGAGCAGATCGAGCGATATGTGGGCGGCACGGGGGTTCCGTACGAGCTGATCCTGGTCGACGACGGCAGCAGCGACGGGACGCGCACGATCATGGACAGAGCCGCCGAGCGCAACCCCGCAGTTCGGCTCGAAGCGCTTCCACAAAACCGGGGTAAGGGCCGCGCGCTGGCGGAGGGGGTGGCCGCCTCGCGCGGCGCGGAGATCCTGGTCACCGACGCTGATCTTTCCACTCCGATCGAGGAGCTCGACAAGCTGAGGGCCGAGCTGCGCAAAGGAGCGGGCGTGGCGATCGCGTCGCGGGCCCTGCGGGGATCGCGAGTCGAGGTGTCGCAGCCGATCTATCGCGTGCTCATGGGCAAGGCCTTCAACCTCCTGGTCCAGGCCGTCCTGCTGCCAGGCATCTGGGACACCCAGTGCGGCTTCAAGCTCTTCCGAGCCGACGTTGCCCACGACGCATTTGCGGGGCTGACCACCGACGGCTTTGGATACGACCCCGAGGTCTTGTATCTCGCCAAAAAGCGAGGCGTGAGGATCGCCGAGGTTCCAGTCGTCTGGCGCAACTCGGCGCCGACGAAGGTGAGCCCGATCAAGAGCTCGGTGGACATGTTCCGGCATGTCCTGAGAATCAGGTTCCGCTCGTGAGCAGCGAGTCCCGGGTAACCGAGCGCAGGCAGCCGCCGACCGAGGTCCTGGTCGTCCTGCCCACCTACAACGAGAGCCAGAACGTCGAGAAGGTCGTTAGCGGGGTGAGGTACTTCGGGCACGACGTCCTCATCGTCGACGATGCATCGCCGGACGGGACCGGGGAGGTCGCGGACGGTATCGCGGCCAAAGACCCCGGCGTCCGGGTGCTGCACCGCCCGCGCAAGCTAGGTCTCGGCAGCGCGTACGAGGACGCGTTTCGGCTCGGCCTGGCCGAGGGTTCGTCCCTCTTCGTGGAAATGGATGCGGACGGATCGCACCTTCCACAAGACCTGGAGAGCATCGTCGACGCCGCGCGCGGTTGTGGGGGCCTGGCGATCGGTTCGCGCTACATACGCGGTGGGCAGATCGTCGGCTGGCCGCCCCATCGCTGGCTCTTGTCCTGGGCGGCCAACTTCTACTGCCGCACGCTGCTGGGCCTGAAGACGCGTGATTGCACGTCGGGCTATCGGTGCTACACGAGAGAGCTGCTCCAGCAGATCAGGCTCGACGAAGTCCTGTCGCAGGGCTACTCCTTCCAGATCGAGATGGTCCACCGGACCAAACGGCTCGGCTACCCGATCGTCGAGGTGCCGATCCGCTTCGAGGACCGCGTCGCGGGTGCGTCAAAGGTCTCGCGCGGCGAGGTCAGGCGAGCCCTGTGGACGGTGTTCCGCTTGAGCCTGGCCCGGTGATCGAGGCAGTGGCATCTCACGTCCCCGGTGGCGGGGAAGGTGGCGCGCAGGGCCGGGTGGGCAGCTGGAACTGGCGGCGAGCCTGGCAGAACTGGCGCCTCCCCCTGCTCACGGGCCTCGCGCTCGCGATCGTCACGTCGGTGCCCTACCTCTATGCCTACGCCGTCCAGCCGTCCGGCCACGTCTTCATGGGCTTCTTTTATCTCGGCGACGACGCCAACACCTACCTCGCCAAGATGCGCCAGGGCTGGGAAGGCTCATGGTCCTGGCAGAACCGGTACACCACGGAGCCGAGCCCGGCCGCCTACCTCTTCATGTTCTGGATCGTCCTCGGGCATCTCGCGGCGCTGCTCAACCTGCCGCTGATCGTGGTCTTTCATCTCGCCAGGGTGGCGGCGGCATTCGCCCTGATGGCGGCGGCCTGGGCCATGATCTGCCACTTCATCGAGGACGCTACCGCGCGGAAGTTCGCCTTCTTCTTCGTGGCGATCGGCCTTGGCATGGGTTACGTGATCCAGGCGCTGGGTCACCCGGTCATCTTCGGCAACCAGACCGACACGCTCGACTGGCGTATGCCGGAGCTGACCGCGTTCTACTCGGTGCTCGCGCTGCCCCACTTCGCCTGGTCGGGAGTCTTCGCGGCGGCCGGCATCGCTCTCACGTTCAAGGCCATGCAGCGGGGGAGCCTCGTGCTGGGAGCGCTGGGCGGCCTCGCGTGGCTCGGCCAGGCGTCGATCCACCCGCAAATGCCGATCCTGATGGGCGGCGCCACCGCGATCGCTCTCCTCCTGCGCCCGGCGGCGCGGCGCGGTTGGGTCGCGGCCGGGCTCGCGTTCGCCATCCCGGCGCCGTACATCCTTTATTCCTATCTCGCGTTCATCGGCAACCCGGAGGTCCAGCGCTGGACGTTCCACTCGAAGAACGCCCTTCCCCCAGACACCATCAGCCTGCTCTTCGCGCTCGCACCCCAGGTCCTGCTTGCGCTGGTGGGTCTGCCGGGCGCCCTGCGCCGGCGCACGCGCGAAGACGTTTTCCTGGTCGCCTGGCTCGTGCTGCTCGCCGTCATCCTCTATGTGCCCAACCCGGCCGGGGACCTGAGGCGGCGTTTTCTGGACGGCATCTACCTTCCGCTCGGCATCCTTGGAGCGCGCGGCATGTACGAGGCGATCCTGCCCCGCTTGCGCAGCGTGCGCGCGCGCGCCCTGGTGCCGTTCACCTATGTCTCCTTCGCGGCGATCGGGAGCGCCTTTCTCACCCTGGCGCCGCTCGCGGTCGCCGCCAACCCCGAGTACTCGGCGACCACGGCGGAGTACAACGGCCTGACCTGGCTCGGCACCGAGCCCACCGGCCGCGTGCTCTCGATGCCAGGCGTGGGTCTTTACGTTCCCGCCTACAGCCCCGACACGGTCTACGTCGGCCACTACGACGAGACCTTCGACTATGTCCAAAAGACCCAGACGGCGCTCGCGGTGCTGACCGGCAAGAGCGACCTGGAACAGTTCATCTCGGCCAACCACATCAGGTACGTCGTCTGGACGTCGGACCTACCGACTCCGCCGCCACAGGTCCTCGGCGCCGCCGCCTATGACACCGCCACGTTCAAGATCTGGAAGGTCTACTGAGGGGTCGCGCGCACGTAGATCACCGCGACCGAGTCTTCGTAGACGAGCTTCCACTGCGGCTGGGTCTCCAGGACGTTGGCGAGCGCCTGGCCGCGGTTGTAGACGATGTAGTCCACCTTGTACTCATCCAGGATCTGCATCCAGTCCGGCCGCAGCGTCTGGACGTCCTCGTACTGGTTGAGCAGCGCATCGCCCATCAAGGCCGCCTCGCCGAAGATGAAGACCCTGCGGTTGGGCTGCGGGTAGAAGCGATAGGCGAGATACCCGCCCCACCCGTACTGGTTGTACATCCTGGTCCCCACGTCGGGATGGGCGGCGAGCCAATCGGCTGCCCCGATCGGGTAGCTCGACGCATCCAGGCTCTGCTGTGTCTTGGGGCTGATGCTGTCCGCGATGCGCAGCGTGGTGGCCAGCAGGATGACCACGAGGGCGAGGGCTGTCACGACCGCGAAGATCCGTCGCGGTGGAAGCACCAGCTTCCAGCCGCGGGCAGCCGCAAGCTCCTTCCAGTAGGCGGAGTAGCAGCTGATCATCACCGGCGTGGCAACCGCCACGAAGAGGACCACGTTGCGGACGGACTCCAGCGCCAGTCCGAGCGCCACCAGCGTGACCAGGAACTGGTAGAGGGGAGGCCGCCGGAGCGCGAACCCGATGATGACGAGGAACACCATGGCCTCGAAGGGACGCAGGTAGGTCTGGTGGAAGTCGGGTGAGAACCACTCGACGATCAGCTTCTGCTGGGCGACGCTGCCCTCGGTCTGGAAGGGGTACGGGTAGAGGCTGAAGCCGTGCGGCGTGGCCGCGACGGCGACCACCGAGAAGACGGTGATGATGGCGAGGAACCGGACGTGCTTGCGGTGGGCGGGGTTGGCGCGATCCCACGCCCAGGCGAGGAGCTCGGCCCCGATCGCCACCCCGAGCCAGACGAAGCCGATCACCCAACCGCCGTGGAGGTTGGCCCACAACACCATCACGAGTGGAAAGAGCTGGAGCGCACGGCTGCGTCCCGCGAGGTATCCCTGCAGCCAGTAGAGCTCGAGGCAGGTCAGAAAGAACGTGACCATCTGGGCGCGGGGCCCCCAGATCGGCGAGCCCGCGACGGCCCCGATCGCCAGCCCGATTCCGGCGATCACCCACGGTTGGCGGCGGACCTCCCGGTACATGAGCCAGAAACCGGCCCAGGTCAACAGGCCGAACCCCAGGCTCAGCCCGATCACTCCGGTCGACCTGTAGACGAGCCACATCAGGATCTCAGTCAGGTACTCGTGGTCGGTCCAGACGTGAGTGGGAACGGTGAAGGTGTAGAGATCGACCGATGGGAGGCGGCCGTTGTCGAGCATCCACTGCCCCGTCCGGAGGTGCCACCAGAAGTCGGGGTCCTGCTCGCCGGCGATGAAAAGCGAGAGGGTCACGATCATCACGCCGCCCAAAAGCAGCGTCCGCGCGCTCAACCGCTCGGTCAGGCGCCAACCTCGCATCAGAGATTTGCCTTGAAGGGGTTGGGGAGGTAGCGGGCCACCCGGCGCGCGTAAGCCGGGTAGTCGTTCGGGAAGGCCCGCGCCAGCACGCCCTCCTCCCAGCGGATGCGGAGCAGCTCGCACGATATGAAATAGACGACGGCCAGCGCGCCGGGCCACCCGGCGGTGGCGAGGTTGATTCCGATCGCGGCCACGATCTCGCCGAGATAGACAGGGTGGCGGCTGAGGGAGTAAGGCCCCCCCGTGACCAGCCGCCGCGCCTCGGGGATGATGGAGAACGACCGCCGCAGGTAGGCCAGGCCCCAGACCGAGTACGCCAGCCCCAAGGTGGCCAGGAGGTCCGCCAGCAGCACGAGCCCCTCGCGTCGGCCGCCGCCCGGCAGGAACGGGGCGGCGATCGCCGAAAACGTGCCCGTGAAGGCGATGAACACGACCGCCGCCCTGTGATCGGTGCCCCGCTTCGGGAGCCGGGTCGAGTAAAGGACGACGAGCATCGTGAAGTAGGCGAGCGCGAGGAGCTGCTGCAGCACGAACAGGTAGTCGGAGGGCTGGTGGACCGAATGCAGCCCGCCCCACAAAAACAGGAGCTGGCGGGCCAGAAAGACGCTGAAGAAGAGCGCGGGGACGAGACGGCTGAAAACGAGCTCGCGCCAGTACGCCCCGGCGCCCGTTGGGACCTCGTCTGCGACTTCCGGGGCGGCCATGCGCGTCGAAACTTATCCTGTTGGACCCCGCGAGCGGCGCGATTCCGCGCGCCAACCCGGCCGGCGATCAGCCCGGCAACGCTTTGCGTTAACTCATTGACCTCCCCGGGACCGCCCGAGTAGGATCACCGCCGCCGACGGCCAAGAAAGCCCCGCAAGAATCGGGACCGGGAGCCGTCATCTAGATCAGACGCTGTAATTCAAGAAAAAGGAGGTGAATGCAGATGTTGAACCTTTACATGAAGCTTCGGAGCCTTACGACCCGTCAGGAAGGCCAGGGAATGGTTGAGTACGCCCTGATCCTCGTCCTCGTGTCAATCGTGGTCATCGTCATCCTTCTTACGATGGGCAACCAGATCAAGAACGTGTTCTCAAACGTCGTAGCCGCTCTCGGCTAACGAGAACCAATCGTAGTAGCACCTTCAAAGAGAGAGCCCCGAAAAGGGGCTCTCTTCTTTACCGGAAAGCAGGGGACGATCGCGGTCCCCCTCGCTACAATGCAGACTCTTGCGGATCCAGATTCGGAGGTGACTTAACTCTTGGCCGTCGCACAAGCTCCAGCACGACCGCGACCGGGCGGTGGACGTCTTTTCATCATCGTCGGTTTGCTCCTTGCCGTCCTCGCCGGCGCCGGGGTGTTCTTACTCGGCAACCTTACTGGCGGAGGCAATATCGGTGGGGGGCCGACGACCACAGTGGTCATCGCTAAGCAGGCCATCCCGCTGCGACATGCAATCACGATTGACGACTTGGACACCGAGAAGGTGTCTGGCGCATTTACCAGCGCCGCCAACACGTACGCCAACAAGGCCGACGTTCTCAACTTGATTGCAGAGATCCAGATCACCAAAGGCTCGGTGATCACGTCCGACATGCTCGCCAAGGACATTGGCCTCGTGCCGTCGGGCGCAGCTCCTGCGTACCTTCCCCTCGCCAGCGGTTACGTCGCCATGACCATTCCGACCGGTGAGCAGCAGGGCGTGGCCGGCCACATCACCCTCGGTGACTACTTCACCGTCATCGCGTCCGCGAGCATCAGCGTTTTCAACACCAGCGCGGTGGCGCCAGTCGGACCGCCCAAGATCATCAGCAAGACCGTCTTCACCAACGTGCGGGTGATCGGCCTGGGTCCGGCAACCGCCAACGTGCAGCCCGCCGGAGGCGCCACCACAGTCGGTGGCACAGGCCCGGTCGGGGGCATCACATCGAGCCTGACCATCGAATTGACGCAATGCGACGCCGAGTACTTCACCTGGTTTCTCAACAACACGCAGCTGAAATACACGGTCGAGTCGTTCCACGACTATCTGACGGCGCCCACAGCTGCCGACCCCACCTGCCCGACGGTTCAGGCAGCCCAGGGCGTCAGCCAGAAAGAGGTCGAAGCCAGGTACCATTTCTCGGCCCTGTGACGTCCAGCCTTAGCTGAGATGGGTCTACTCGACAGGGTCAAGCAGAACCAGACAAGCCCCCCGGCGCCCGCCGGGGGGTCCAACGGTCCTGCCGTGGGGACCCTGCCGGGCGCCGCGACAACCTACGGAGCGGCCACCTCGATACCGGTTGCGCAGGCGGCCGCGACAGCCGCGCCCGCCGCACCTTCGCTTTCTCAGCGCGCGGCCGCAGCCAACGTCGGCGGCGATCTCACGCCGGCTTTCACCGCGGCCAAAGTCCAGATCCACGCCCGCCTGATCGAGAAGTACGCCGACCAGATCGACTCGAGCAACAAACCGGGCGTGCGCGAAAAGATCCTCGAGCTGGCCGAGGAGTACTTCCGCTCCACGGCCATGACGATGACCAAGAACGACAAGGAGCGCCTGGTCGACTCGGTCCTCGACGACGTGCTCGGCCTGGGTCCACTCGAGGCGCTCCTGGCCGACCCGGCCATCACTGAGATCATGGCCAACCATCCCAAGCAGATCTACGTCGAGAAGGCCGGCGAGCCAACGCTGTCCGCTGTGACCTTCGAGAGCGAACGCCAGATGAGGCAGGTCATCGACCGCATCGTCAGCCTCGTCGGGCGGCGCGTCGATGAATCGACGCCGATCTGCGATGCGCGGCTGAAAGACGGATCGCGTGTCAACGTGGTGATTCCGCCGATCGCCCTGAAAGGCCCATGCCTCACGATTCGAAAGTTCGCGAAGGAGAAGTGGGGTCCGGCCGACGTCGTGAATCGCTTCAGGTCGTCCAGTCCGGAGCTCATGTCGTTTCTCCGCTCATGCGTGCGCGCGAGGTTCAACATCCTCGTCTCGGGAGGCACCGGCTCCGGCAAGACGACGCTGCTCAACATCCTGTCGTCGTTCATCCCCGAGACCGAGCGGCTGATCACGTGCGAAGATGCCGCGGAGCTCCAGCTGCAACAGCCGCACTGGATCCAGCTCGAGTCGCGACCGCCGAACGTCGAAGGCAAAGGCGCAGTGCCCATCCGCGAATTGGTCAAGAGCTGTCTGCGTATGCGTCCCGACCGCATCATCGTCGGCGAGTGCCGTGGCGGTGAGGCACTGGACATGCTTCAGGCCATGAACACGGGCCACGATGGTTCGATGTCGACGCTGCATGCAAACAACCCGCACGAAGCCCTCGTCCGCCTCGAGACGCTGGTCTTGCAGGCTGGACAGGATCTTCCCTCGCGGGCCATCCGCGAGACGATTGGCGCCGCGATCCACATGATCGTGCAGCAGTCCCGCCTCCGCGGTGGAGTGCGGCGCATCGTCAGCGTCGCCGAGATCACCGGGATCAAAGACGGCGACGTGCAGTTCCAGGAGCTCTTCACGTTCAAGCAAATCGGTGTGAGCTCCGAGGGCAAAGCCGTCGGCTATCACACCGCGACCGGCGTCATCCCGATGCGCATGGAGCATTTGAGAGCAGAGGGCGAAGAGGTCTCCGAGACCCTCTTCAAGCCAACACCGCAACCGTCGCCGGATAAGCTTTACTGACCGTTTAGGAGGTCCAGATGTCAATCCCCGTGGTATTCGGGCTCATCGCTTTCGCAGGAATCTTCTTGTTGGTGCT
>DATMKM010000163.1:0-4639 GCA_035571315.1 Candidatus Acidiferrum sp. | reverse complement strand
CCGCGCCGCGAATGGACCTTTTTCGTAAAGGCCGACGACATTGACGGTGTGGTCCGAGATGCCCGCCAGCCGGTGCGAGTCGATCGTCGGTTCGAGGACGGCGTTGACGCCCGCGCCGTACGCGCCGACGCTGCCCGGGCCCGCGATACCGCCGGCATTCGCCAGGTTCGTGTTGTTGATGCCGTGCTGGTCGACGTACGTGTAGTTTAGCTGCACGCCGAACCCGTTCCAGAGTCCCGGCAGCCTGTCGAAGAACGTCTGGTACGCGACCTCGAGGCCGCGCAGCGTCCCGCCGTCGGCCTGGTTGAACGGGCCGAGTATGCGTGCGGTCTCGATCGCGCCGTTGTTCGCGAACGGGCGGTCGAACTCGCCGAGCGCCACCCGATCCTTCAGCTTCTTGTAGAAGAGGTCGAGGCTGAACAGGGCGCTCCTGCCCCAGTAGCGCTCGTAGGAGAGGTCGAGCTGGTCGGCGCGCTCCGGCTTAAGTGCCGAGTTGCCGGCGTTGGCGTTGAAGATGAAGTTGTAGCCGGTGACGTTCGCCGCCGTGTGGGCCGCGGTCGGCGAGTTGTACACGACGTACGGCGAATCCGGCGTCGTGTTGATGACCGGCGAGTTGATCTGGACGAAGTTCCGCAGGTATCCGAAGTCGGGGCGGCTGAGCGCCCGCGAGTAGGCGAAGCGCAGGAAGTCTTGCTCTGTCAGCTCGACGCGCACGTTGAGACTCGGCAGCGCGTCGATGTGGGCGGCGTCGTACGTATTAGGCGACCCGCCGCCGTTCGAAAAATTGACTACACCCGGCGTCAGGTAGCAGCTCGGGTTGACCACGCTGTTTGGCCCGAGCGGCGTGTTGCAGGGCGCGAGCGCCAGCAGGTTCGTGGCGTCGGGATACTCGACGCTGCCGATGCCCTGCTCTTCGGTACGCACCAGCCGCAGGCCGAGGTTGCCGACAACGCTCTTGCCCGCAATCTTGAGGTTATCGCCGCCGAAGGACAGGACGCCGTACAGGGCCTCGGTCATCTCCTTGACACGCATCTCCTCGGCGGGACTGAAGCAGGTGCCAGCAATGTTGCCCGAGCGGTCGCAAATCGGCGTGTAGCCGCCGCCGATCGGCGAGTTCGTGTTGTTGCCGCTCAGTGCCGCCACGAGCGCCGGGTAGTTGGTCAGCGTCGCCCGGTTGAGGAATACCAGCGGGCCGTTCCCGTAGGTGCCGGGGCCGAAGAAGCTGTTGAAGTTGTCGGTCCCCCAGATGCCGGAGCCGTAGCCTTTGAAACCCGGGTGACCGGTGTTGCCGCCGCAGGCGCCCGCGGTCGGGTATGGGGCGGGCGTCGTGTTGTCGACGTTGAAGCCCGGGCCGTTGCAGTTCCAGTTCGCCGCGATCGGAGTCCAGTTGAAGGTCGAGTAGCGGACCGTCTGGTCGCGGGACGAACCACGCGCACCGAACTTCAGGGAGTCGAGCCAGCCCTGGTGGTCGAAGTCCAGCTTGAAGTCGGCGCGGAGGGCGTTCTCAGTACCGTCATTGTCCTCGACGTGGCCCTGAATGAACGGCATCCAGTAGTTGTGCGGGTTGCTGAGGCCGCCGGGTGCGTAGTTGACGTTCGAGCCGGGCAGCAGCTGGACCTGCGGCATGCCGCCTGCGCCGGTCGAGTACTGGTAGTTCGCCATCGATCCCGTCGCGACGAGGATGTCGTTGTTGAAGGTGTGCGCGTCTATGTGCTGGGCGTCGAAGTCGGCCTTCAGGCGGTTCGTGACCTTCCAGCCGACGTGCAGCGAGTAGTCGTGCGTGCCCTCCTCGTGGGCGAAGTTCCGCGCCTCGTTCTGGAAATAGAGACCGTCCTGGAGCGTCGTGCAGGTCATCACCGCGCAGTCGTTCACGAACGGCACCCCGGGAACCGCCGAGCCGCCGTTGATGGCGTCGTTGATGTTCGGGGAAAAGCTGCCGAAGAAGCTGCCATGGGGCTGGGTCAGCACGCCGGACTGCAACATGCCGTTCGAACCGAATACGAGGGGGCCGGTCCCGGTGGCGGGCTGCAGGATCGAGCTGCCGCGCGGGTCGAAAGCCGGCGTGCCGTAGTAGGTGCCGTCGAGGATTGCGTGGCTCGCATCCTCGAGCCAGGCGTTGCGGTAGTTCGAGTCGATGTACTCCGCGGTCACCTCGAGCGTCTTGGCGTCGTTCGCGTACTGCAGTGAGACGTCGTCGCCGGTACGGTGGCGGTCGTAGTCGACGCGCGAGTAGCGCACCCCGTCCGGCGCGAATGCCCAGCCCGTGCCACCGAACGGATTGCCGGTGCAGGGGATGGATCCGTCCGGGCTCACGATCGCAGCCGCGGCTGTCCCGTACCCGCCCGTGCAGTAAGTGTCGATCTTGTCGTCAATGACGCTTTCGACCCGCGATATCACGTGGCTGCGCGCGATGTCGATCAGGTAACCGAACCGGCCCGATTCGGTGTTGAAAGAGTCGCTGAGGAGCGCGGACACCTCGGAGGTGTAGTGCTTTGAGCGGTCGCCATAGTCGGTCACGCCGTTGATCGTCACCACGCGGCCGTCCTGATCGAATGGCTTGCGCGTGCGCAGGTTGACCGTGCCGGCAATGCCGCCCTCGATCAGGTCGGCGGTCTGATTCTTGTAGGCATCGACACCAGAGAGCAGTTCGGGCGAGACGTCATTGAAGTTGAGGCCGCGCGCCGAGTCCGCCGAGAACGCATCCCGGCCGTTGAGCTCGGTCCGCACCTGCGTCAGACCGCGGATCAGGATATTGGTCGGCTCACCGGATGGATGTGTACTGTCGTCGTTCGACTGCAGGGTGTTGACGGTGACGCCGGGCATGCGCTTCAGCGCATCGGAGGCCGACTTGTCCGGGAAGGCGCCAAGGTCGGTCGCATCGATCGAGTCGACGAAAGTGTCGGCGTCCTTCTTGAACTCCGCCGCCGTTTCGAGCGCCCGGCGAACGCCGACGATGACCACCGTGGCGAGCTCGTTGGTGCTCGAGGCGTCGCCGTTGGCGCTCGCGGCGTCGCCGCCGCCTCTGCCTGCTGATTGTTCCTGGGCACCGGTCGCGCCGGCAAACCCGAGGGCAGTGAGCGTCAGCAGGGAAATGCTCCCCTGTAGGGCGAGCGGCCGACGGCCACGGGCTCGCTGCTGTCGAGCCTGGAGCTTCTTGAGCTTCTTCGACTTCTTCATTGTACCCCCTACTATTTGACCGAAGACGCCGCGGGCATCGCGGCCCGCGTGTATTCCCGCTTTCTTCCCCCGAACATCAGCCCGCCAGCCGCCTGAACCGGACCGCCTGGCCGCCGCCTGGTGCAAGCGCGAGCGTAAGTCGGTCGCCGCGCCCGACGATGCGGCTCTCGATCGCGAGCGATTCCGGGTTCGTGCGGTAGTCGAGACTGCGCGCCGTGCCGTTCGTGATCGCGCCCAAGTACCAGTCATGGCCACCGCGCTCGAGCCGGGCGACGACCACGTACTCGCCGATGACTGCATCGAGCGTCCGTGATGTTTCCCAGTCCGTCGGCACGTCCTCGATGAACCGGAACGCGTCCGGCCGCGCGCGGTAGTTTTTCGGCAGGCCGGCGGCCATCTGGATCGGGCTATAGAGCACGACATACTCAGCGAGCTGCGTCGCGATGGTCGATTGCACGCGCTCGTTGATCTGCGCGTGTCCGCAGGTCACATCGAAGATCCCGGGCGTGAAGTCCATCGGCCCGGACAGCATCCTCGTGAACGGCAGAATCGTGAGGTGATCGGGCGAGCTGGTCGGCACGCCATCGGCATCGACCGAGACACAGGCGCGCAGGACTCGGCCGGGGGACTCGACGCACTCCGTTGCAACGGCACGCGCGCCGATCGCAGATGCCGCGAGGCACGCGAGCAGCGCACGGCATTGAGCGGCGGCCAAGCGTCCCATTAACGGTTCCCCCCCGAAACGACGCCCGCATACTAACGCAAAAGTTGCGTCACCTGTCAACTTGAGATTAGTGGGTCTTGACGATTGCGGATCGGAGATCGACTCGAGCGCCGGACGGCACGCGGAGAGCAGGCGGGGAGCCCAGGCTCATAGACAATCACATATCTAATTGATTTATATTATTTATTATCAGGCTGGCAGGGAGCACGCATGCGCTGACTGTGACTCTGCGTGCGCGGCGAGCGATGCGCGCGAACGTGCAGGTCGCTAGCTATCTATTCGTACACTAAGCGCAAAACTTGCGTTAGGCTATCACTTAGAGCGAAGTGCACCGAACGCGATCGAGGTCAGTCCGCCAACCGCAAAGAGCAGCGCCGCGAACTTGAGCGCGCCGACGGCGTTGCCGCCGAGCCCGCTGTCGAGGAGCGGACCGAGAATCACCGCGCCGACGAGCTGCGGCACGACGAGGAAGAGGTTATGAATACCCATGTTCACGCCCATCTTGCTCGCGGGCGATGCGCTGGCGACGATGGCGTACGGCAGCGACAGGATTGAAGACCAGGCGACCCCGATGGCCATTGATGGCAGCCACGGCAGGGCGTGGGGGTTGCCCGTCACGAGCCCGAGAATGCCCACCGCGCCGATGGCGAGGCACGCGCCGTGCGTGAAATTCCGGCCCCAGCGCGCACTCGCGCGCGCCACGAGCGGCGCCGCCGCGATGGCGAACGCGTTATACAT
>DATMKM010000162.1:0-4450 GCA_035571315.1 Candidatus Acidiferrum sp. | reverse complement strand
GCCTGCGATCGCTTCGCGTTGAGAAACTTCCGGCGCCGCGTCGTGACCACGGATGACGCCGATGAGGCTCTCACCCGTAGGGGCCGGCTCGCCTCGCGCCTCTAGGTAAAAGCCTCCCGAGGCTTGCGCAGCAGGGCGATCAACGCGATCGGCAGAGCGATGTTCGTCATCAACGAGACCGGGCCGTGATTGGCTCCGATCGGCACGACCAGCAGCACCAGCGACCCGACAAGACAGGCGATCTCGAGCCGCATGGCCCAGCGTCGCGCCCGGTTCCGCCGCCACAGGATGCAGATCGCCAGCAGGGAGGTGGCGAGCGCCAGCAGGAGCGATGCAAGACCGAGCCCGACCATGAACACCTCGCCCGCAAGGGCGAACGGCATGGCTGAGATGCCGGCGATCGCCCACAACAGCGACTGCATCAGGAGGAGGACGAACGCCGCCTCGGGCCGGCTCGAGGACACCGCCGACACGTCAGGCGCGATCAATTGACTTCACCACGTCCGAGTCGATGTCCACGGCGAACGGCCCGCCTTTGGGGTTGTCGACGATCCACACGTGGAGCATCGGCGACGCGCTGATGTCGATCGCGCCGAGCGGGCAGGTCGCGAACGGCGTCATCAGGCTGAACTCGAATCCGATCGGCGTGACGCAGATGTTCTCGTGCTGATGCCACGCGGTCAGGGGACCGCCCGGGTCTGGGCCGAACTGACCGATGCGCTTCATCTGAAACATCGCGCCGAGGAGCACAGGTCCATGCTTGCTGTTGGCGTACACCAGGCCCTGCGGGTGGTTCGGGTCCATCACGTAACCCGCGTCCACGTTGTGCTGGTTCATCCAGTGCGACGATCCACCCAGGTCCTGGCCCGGCTTGTAGCCCGCGGCCAACGCCTTGTGCCAGTCCTCGTACGGGAGGATGGCGGCCTTGGTGACGGAGTAGAGCTGGGCCGCCGCGGCAACCTGCTGCGGCGTCGCGACATCGTTGGTCGCCTGCAGGACAGCGCCCGCGTGAGAGTGCTGGGCGTCAGGCCGCGCGAGGTCGACGATCCAGATCGTCGAGGTCGCTACGAGGGTCAGGAGCGGCACGGCGACGCCAAGCGAAACCCATCGCCACGAGCGATGCGTCACGTGTTCGCCCCGTACGGGCACGAGCACCAGGCCCAATGCAGTGAGCTCGAGGAGCTTGGTGGCCAGCGCGACCTGGTCGGGTGAATCGAGGCCGATCGCGATCCAGACCACGTACCCGATCAGGGTCGCAATCAGCAGCGAAGCCGATGCCAGGCGCCACCAGCGCCAGGTGAACGCGAAGGAAAGAGCGATGTACCCGGTGCCGTTCGCCAGGAAAAGCCAACTGGTGAGTGGTTCGGTGACGTGAGTGCTGATCAGGGCGAGGTGAGTCGCCCCCGACATCGCCAGGAGGACTGACGCGGCGAGCACGGTTCCCGGGACGCTGTGGCGAGCGGGGCGCAGTCTGATCGCGATCAGAGCGAGCGGCAGCGCCAAAAGGCCAGCGTAAAGACCGATTGCGTGGTCCGGTGCGATGTCGAACATGACATCAGCCTCGGACTCGAAACTAAGAGCCAGGTAAGACCGCAGGAATGTCCACGTACATCGCCGCCCCGCCGCCCTCTTGTCCCTCGCCGGCGAGGATCCGACCTCCGTGCTGCTCGACGATCCACCGCGCGATGGAAAGGCCAAGGCCCGCCCCCTGGCCGGACCGTGCGCGGTCCGAGCGGTAGAAGCGTTCGAAAACCTTCTCTCGCTCCGCCGCGTCGATGCCGGGACCGTCGTCGGCCACCGTCAGGCGGGTCCAGTCCCCTTCAGTCGACAGAATCACCGAAACGCGGGACCGGGAATGTCGCAGAGCGTTGTCGAGGAGGATCCAGACCAGCTGGCGGATGGCGTCCTCGTCACCTGCGATCGTGGCGCTGTTTGCGTCCGTGACCAGATCGCGGTCGGGGTGAACCGTCTGCGCCTGGCGGCAAACCTCGAGCACGACCGGTGCTAGCTCGAGTGGAGCAAGCCCGAGCTTCAGTCCCGAGTCCGCTCTGGCCAGGGTCAGCATCCGATCGACGAGTCGCGTCATGCGCGAGGTCTCGGCCGAAATGTCGGCCGCGGCCGCACGCCGATCCTCGTCCGAGACTTCGGGCCCACGCGCGAGCAGGCCGGCGTTGCCCTGGATGGTGGTCAGCGGCGTGCGCAGCTCATGCGATGCGTCGGCCACAAAACGCCGCTGCGATTCGAACGAGTCCTGCAGCTGTTCGAGCATCCGGTTGAAGCTCGTCGAAAGCATTGCCACCTCGTCGCGTGTGCGACGCCGAGGGAGCCGCCTGGCGAAATCGCGCGTGCGCCCGATTTCATCGGCGGTACCTGCGACATCCTTCAAGGGCTTGAGAGCGCGGCCGGCGACGAGCCACGATGCGGCCAGCGCCGCGATGAGAGTTGGGACGCCCGAGATGACGAGGAAACCAACGATGCCGGACAGATTCGATTGCACCACTCGGGTCGACTGGCCGGTGACGACGTAACCGCCTTTGAATGGAATCGCGTAGAGCCTGAGGCCACCCTCGGTGTCGAAGGCCCCGCCGGCTGCGCGTGCGCGCAGGCCGGGGGCAATCGCGGGCGCCGTGCCGTTCAACTCGCCTGTCGTATAGATCACAGTCCAGCTCTGATCCAGCACATCGACGAAGACATCAGAGCTCGTCGCAAGGTTCGCGGCAGCCACTGGCGCGCGCGGCGCGAGGTCCGATCCGCTGTTCAGGGACGCGGCGGCCTCGCGCGCCCGGCTGCGCAGGGCGTCGTCCTGGTTCGTCGTCGCTCCGTGGGCGAGCAACGCGTAAAGCAGCGCGCCGAAGAGAACCAGCGTGAGCGCGACGACCGCCGCGCCGAACAGCGCCAGGCGGAGGCGTAAGGGCACTACAGGCGAAGGGCGTAGCCGGCGCCGCGCACAGTGTGCAGGAGGCGGGGCTCACCACCCAACTCGAGCTTCTGCCGCAGGTAGCCGACATAGACCGCGACGACGTTGTCGCTTTCGGGCTCGCCCTTCCATACCGCCTCGAGCAGCTGGTCGCGCGTCAGAACCTGGCGCGGATGTCGCATGAAGTGCTCGAGCAGCTCGAACTCCGTCGCCGTCAGGCTCATCGACCGGTCGGCGCGCCATGCACCACGGCTCGCCGGCTCCAGCAAGACGTCGGCGAATCGGAGGTGATCGTGTGGTCGGGCGCGGCGCAGCAGCGCGCGAACCCGGGCCAGGAGCTCCTCGTACGCGAACGGCTTGACCAAATAGTCATCTGCGCCGGCGTCGAGGCCTTTCACCCGGTCATCGGTGCCGCTGAGAGCGGTGAGCATGAGAATGGGAACCTGGGCGGTCGTCCGGAGCCGCCGGCAAACGCCGACCCCATCGAGGCTCGGGAGCATCACGTCGAGCACGACGAGGTCAAACGGCTGCTCGCGAGCCAGCCGGAGCGCCTGCAGCCCGTCCCCGACCACCTCGACGTGGTGGCCTTCGGCGGTCAGTACCCGATCGAGCGTCGCGGCCAGCCGAGAGTCGTCTTCGACGACCAGGATCCGGGAACGATTCATTTCAAGAGCTATATAAGCCCCGCGTAAGCCGTTGATAAGAACCCATGTGGCGTCGGCTGTCGAAAACTGGCCAGTCTGTTCGTCGCCCAGATGAGCCCGCAACCCGGGAAATCACCAGAAGGAGAGTCCAGACATGGCGAATTTCGTTCTCTTGTACTCAGGCGGCAGCGCCGGCATGACCGAAGCCGAGCGCGGAAAGATCATGGAGGAGTGGGGGGCCTGGTTCGGCAAGCTCGGCGACAAGATCGTTGACGCCGGCAACCCATTCGCCAGCCACTCGAAAAACGTCTCGAACGGCGGCGCAGTCCACGACGGCGCCATCGGCACGCCGGCTACCGGGTATTCGATCTTGAAGGCGGATTCCCTCAACTTGGCCGTCGACCTGGCCAAAGGGTGCCCGGTGCTGAGCTCAGGCGGCAAGATCACGGTCTACGAAGTCACGCCAGCGATGTAGTGAGGACGGAGGGGGAAAGCCCCCTCCCCACCGCTAGCCCGTGCCGTTCTCGAGGTGGGTCAGGGTGACGTGCTTGGTGGTAACCAGGCGGCCCCTGGCCGCCGAGAGGTAGGTGCCTGAGGTCGGCGCGACGTCGGAGTAGTCGCCGCCGACCGCGATCGTCACATGACCGAGCCCGCCACGGCTTGCGTGCGTCGGGTCGAAGGTCCAGGCGATCGCGTCGCCCGTGCCGTCGTTGGTCGGCAGAACCACCTCCACCCACGCGTGCGTCCCGCCCTGGCCCAGCAGGTGGCCGGAGACGTAGCGGGAGGGCAGTCCGCAGGCTCGGCAGACGGCGAGCATCACGTGCGCGTAGTCCTGGCAGACTCCCGATCCGAGAGCGAGGGCTTGCGCCGCGGTGGTCCGCACCCCCGT
>DATMKM010000161.1:0-37510 GCA_035571315.1 Candidatus Acidiferrum sp. | reverse complement strand
GTGCTCGCCGGTTCCGCAGCCCACGTCAAGCATGTGTCCGTGGAACTTGCCAGCATCGGCCAGTCTCACGAAGTCGAGCTGCGGCCGGCCGATGTCCCACGGCGGCGATCCCTCGTAGACGCTGTTCCAGGAGGGATGTTGAGCCATGGCCTCGGCTTAGTATCGGCCTCGCGAGTCCAGCAGTTCGAGCTCTGCACCCACTGGCTATCGCACCGTGAGGCGATGCAAGTTCGACCTGCTGTGCGTCGAAGCCGTTGCCGACCGAGGATCGGGCCCTTGTCAGGCGTACCTCTCGTCTCGTGATAGCGTCATCTACGGACGACCGCAAACGGTTTGGAGGAACGTGAGCCGGGCGTCCAGTTCGCCCATTGACTTGGCCCTGATCCCCCGCTATTTTTTTCTGAAATTTAGCTTAAGGGGGAAACGTGGCCATACCGCACCGTTTACATCTGCGTGCTGCTCTCGGTCTGGTGGTCGTTGCGGCCGGCGCACTCGGCGCTTCCGCAGCGAACGCCTTCGCCTCGGCACCGACCATCGCGCCCGAAGGGGATCCGCTCTTTGCCACCCAGGGGAGCGTGGCACCCCAGTTCCTCGCCAACGCCCGGACGGTTCCTCACTGGACGTTCCAGTACACCGATCCGACGAATCACGTGACCTACACGATCACAATGGCCGGCAGCGATCCGCGGCTCGGAGGCACCAGCGAGATCCACACCGTGATCATCCCGCTCAAGATGAACTTCGTGGCGGCCGGCCAGGACCTCTCGAGCCTGGTAAACCAGGGCTATGCCGGCTTCGTGCCTAACGTCTACAACCACACGTTTGACGGAACGACGAAGGTCGCGCAGACGCTTGCCTCACCCGAGTTCACCGACTTTTCCTATCCGGCCGTGCTCGGTGGTGACACGGGCCAGAACGGCGACGTCTATTTGCGAGCCCAGTTCAATAAGATCGCCAGCAGCTACCACGTGAAGCTCGTCAACGACGCCGTCCTGCCGACGGTGACGCTGGACGTCCCATCGGCCAAGGGCATCGCGTACGAGCGGCCCGTTCCAGAGTGGCGCCAGGCCAACGGGCTCCAGACCAACCTCGAGCTCACGGGTCTCGCCGAAAGCACGTGGTTTTCAACCCAGCTGCAAAGCCTGATGGGCTCGCTCCAGATCGACTCGACGACCGTGCCGATCTTTCTGACGGATAACGTGCTGCTGTACACGAAGGGACCAGGCGCCGGGTACCTGAACTGCTGCATCCTCGGGTACCACGGTGCTGGCATGCCGATCGGTCACGGCGCCGGGTCCGCCAAGGGCCAGGGCGCACAGCCGGTGCAGACCTTCATGTACTCGGCGTACGTCACCCCCGGCACTTACTCGGGATTCCTTTCCGACTACCTCGTGAATCCGCGCAGTGCACCTGCGCCGACACGCGGCCTGTCGGATATCCACGCGCTCAGCCACGAGGTTGGCGAGTTTCTGGACGACCCGTTCGTGAACAATGCTGTGCTTCCCTGGAAGAGCCTGACCGCAACGCAGTATCCGTGCACCGGAGTCCTGGAGGTCGGTGATCCAGTAGTCGGCGTCTGGTATGGCCTGAACGGCAATACCGACGCCAACGCTTACGGCCAGTGGCATCCGGAAGACCTCGTTTTCGCACAGTGGTTTGGCCACGGGGGCATCGAGCCTGCCGTGGGTGCGTCCTGGGACGGGCGCAAGACCTTCATGGGTCCGCTCAATACGGGGATCAGCAGCCTGTATGCCGCGACATTCGGCGGCTACTCGCCTGGCTGCTAGCAAAGCTTGACGAAGGGCCGGGCGCGCAGCCCGGCCTTTCTTTATGCCCGCAACGGCTTTCAGTCGCGGCTAATCCTTGGCTCGCAGAACTGGCGGGGATGCAGAAGACCATTCAGACACGTGGTCGCGTCCCAACTCACCGTGAACATGCTTTGCGTGTTCGGGTCCTAGATCAGCGCCACGCGTTCCGCGAACGCCGTCAGGTCGTCGCGCTGCACCTGCGGATCCTGTGATGCCGGGCCAACGACCAGCCGCGTCACTTGGTCGGCCGCATGCGCTTCCACCTGAGCCGAGGTCAGGTCCTTGGAACCCCAGCGGGTGACGTCGAACACGACATCACGGCCGGCCTCCTTGGCAACGGCACGCATGAGGTCGATCTGTCGCAGCCGCTCAGCCCGTCCGATCGTGCCGCCGGGAAAATAACCGTCGCCCCTGAGGCCGGCCCGCCGCGCGGAAGCGCTGGTCGACCCGCCGATGTGGATCGGGAGCGTGCTCGCACCGTGTGGCTTGGGGTAGTTGCACACGTCACTAAAAGAGAAGAACTCGCCCTCGAAGCTGACGCCGTTTTCGCCTCCCGCCCAGAGCAGCCGCAGAATATCGATCGCCTCGTCGGCTCGCCGTCCACGTGTGGCATGGTCGACGCCGAGGGCGGCGGACTCGCCGGCTAACGAGCCCAGGCCGACGGTCAACAGGCGCATCCGTCCTTTGGACAGCACGTCAATTGTGGCGAGGCGCTTGGCGAGCATCACCGGGTGGTGAAGCGGCAACTGGAGGATCGCCGTCCCAAGGAGGATCCGCTCTGTCCGCGCGGCCACGAAGGCCAGCACCTCGAGCGGGTCCGCGAAAGGTACCGTCGGGTCGAATACGACGCCTCCGAGCTCTGCGCCCTTGTACATCGCGACGTGCTCCGACATGTAGAAGGACTCAAAACCGCAGGCTTCGGCGTGCTGTGCGTATGCGGCGATCGCGTCGGGATCGGCGCCGAAATAGGCCGTGGGGAACGCGACCCCGAATTTCATCGAACAGGCTCAGGATAGATGCGCCCGAGGCCCATGATCGGGAGCAGCGAGCGCGTCCGACTCATATTGCTGGCCGGATAGGTGTCCGGCCGACTTCGCCAGGGTCCTCCCGAACTCAGATGCAAGTAGGTGCCCCCGAAGGGCCGTCCGGTGCCGGGAACGAGGGGCCACCACCCGTCACGGTCCGGTCGGCCGGAACACCTGGAAGGCGTCCATAAGCGCCGCAAAGTAACGCTAGGGATTGCTCGCGCGGAGAACCGAGTCGACGTAGAGTCGCGAAACTCGGTCGGCAAGGCGATTGGGATCCTTCTCGCCAATTCGCTCGCCCAGGCGGCCGCTGATCCACAGCGCAGCCAGACCGTGAACCATCGACCAAGCCGAGACCGCAACGATCTCCGGGTCCTTTCTTCCGAGAAACCCCTCTGACTGGCATCGAGCGACGGTGCTCACCAGCAGGGAGTAGGCCCCTTCACTGGCCGCCCCGAAGTTCGGATCGTCCGCATTCAGGAGATCGAGCCTGAACATGACCTCGAAGCGGCCCGGATTGGCGAGCGCGAACCTGACGTAGCCGCGACCGACAGCCTCGAGGACGGCAGGGCCGTCGGCGGGCTGCGCCTCATCGATCGCCGCCACCACCGCCGCCGCCAGTTGCACGTAACCCTGGGTCGCGAATGCGGTCAGCAAGCCCGCTTTGTTCTCGAAGTGGTGAGCGGAGGCGGCGTGCGTGACCCCAACCTGGCGAGCCACGGCCCGCAGTGAGACGTGGCTGACGCCACGTTCCCGCACGACCTGTTCGACGGCGTCCAACAAGGCCGCCTTCAAATCGCCATGGTGATAACCGCGAAGAGAGGCCTTGACTGTCATCTAACCGATGGTAAGATGCTCGAGCCGCAGCCAACGACAAGCGGAGGAGCCGATGAGCAAGATCGAATACCGAGGCACTCTGGTCTGCAGTATCAATGTTTCCGATCTGGACCAATCCGTCCGGTGGTATCGAGAGGGCCTTGGCTTTGAGGAGATCTACCGGATGGACGATTACGGCTGGTGCGAGATGCGCTCACCCGTTGGCGGTGTGACGATCGGGCTGCAGCGTGCGGAGTCCGGCTTTGGCCCGGGAGGGGCAACCCTGAGCTTCACCGTTGCCGACATCGAGGCGGCTCTCAAGCACCTGCAAGCTACCGGAGCGCGGTTTGATGGCGACATCGTCGTCATTCCAGGCGAAGATGGCGTGAGGTTGGCCAACTTTTTCGATCCGGACGGCAATCCGCTGACGCTTGCCGAGCCGAACCAGCCTGCCCAGGCCAGCAAGTGACGCGCGATGGCGCTTGAATACCAGGACGGAAAGGCGATCACAACGAGAACTACGTTTCGACTCGTAGTCGCCGTCACCAAGTCGATCGGAGCGCCGGCGACCACCGTCTGGAACCTCTTGACCGACTCCGCGCAGCAATCGAAGTGGAACTCAACTTTGACGAGCATCGAAGGCAAGATCGCGCTTGGCGAACGCGTGTCGTTCAAGGTGCCCGAAGCTCCCGGCCAGACGTTCAGCCCGAAAGTCGTCGTCTACGACGCCCCGAAGTCGATGGTGTGGCGCCTGAATCGGTGGCCGCTGCTCGTGAGCGACCGGACGTATCGGCTGACTCCAGGACCGCATGGCTCGACCGAGCTCTCGCTCGATGAGGTCTTTCAAGGCTTGCTGCTGCCCCTGATCGCAAAGTCGCTGCCGGATTTCGGTGCGATGTTCGAGGGCACCGCCACGGATCTGAAGGCCGCGGCCGAGGCAGCGATGCCAGCCTGACCATATTCGCCGACGAAGGCGTACGCGATCAAGTGAGTCGCGCAAGAGACTCGGACCGCGGTAGGTACAAGGCGAAGACTTGACGTGCCTCCGACTGGATATGAAGCGCGCCTTAACTCAGCCGACCTCAAAGGCCGGCCGGGGTTGTACGGGAGCGCATTCTGCTCCCGCGTCCAGCGGCAGCACTGGCCACCAGGGAGAGCCATGAGCGTCAACTCGTCACCATCCATCACTGCATAGCCGCGTTGTGCGCCCTCTCCCGAACCGGCGAACGTGACGCCGTCGGTCCGGACGATCGAGTACAGCAGCCGCAAAACTGAGTTCGGGATGATCCAGGGCCGGCGCATTCCGGCCTCAGGGTTCCGAAGTTGAGTCGACGGACCGCCCCCAACGGGACATGGCCCGCCTCGGGGAACTTGCTTCGCAAGCCGTGCGCGCACTAACATCCCGATGCTCCAGCGGGCGTCATGGATACACAAGGGGGTATGGGCGTGGTTACACGTTTTATCGCGGTCGCTTCGGCCGCTTCGTTGGTCGCAGCGCTTGCCGTGGCGGTGTCCACCGCTGGTGCCGCGGCCGCCACCACTTCAGGCCGTTCGTCGGTCACGTTCACATCGCAGTCGGCCAGCCTTTCGATCGTCACCAGTTACGCGAACACGCCGGCCGGCCGCGGCACGTCGACGGCCAGCGGCGCAACTTCCGGTGGCGCGGTGTCCGCTGGCGATACGGCGAGCGACGGCGGTAAGCCCGGCATCTCCACGCTGTCGCCCAAGGGCGACCGCGGCCGCAACGCGAACCACGCGTCCGGCGGTGTACAGGTGAGCAGCGCCGCGTCGGTGTCTCAGTCCAGCTCGGGCACCCCGGCGACGAGCTCGACCTTCGCCGGTCAGGTCTCTTCGGCGACGACCTGTCACTACTTCCTGGTCGGCTGCAACCCTCCGGACATGGCGCTTGCCGCGGGACCGAAGTTCGTCCTGCAGGGCGTCAACACGCAATGGGCGGTCTACGACACGGCCGGCAACATCCAGTCCGGTTGGCCGGTCAGCGCCCAGAACTTCTTTGGCGTTCCAAACGAGCCCAACAACTGCGACGCGGCTCATGACAATCAGCCGTTCCTGAGCGACCCTCGCGCCCTCTACGACCCGGTCGACGGTCGGTACTGGGCGGCCATGCTGCAGGTCGAGAACTCTCTGGGCACCGCGCCCGGCTGCCCGTTCGTGTCGGTCTTCTGGGTGGCGGTCAGCCAGACCGGCAACCCCAACGGCAAATGGAACGTGTACGAGTTCAACACCTCGCTTGACGGCCAGTTCGCCAACGACTACACGCAGATCGGCGTCAACGGCCAGGCCTTCTACGTTTCGGCGAACATGTTCGGCCCGGCCACCGGGATCAACGGCGGCTTCTACGCCGAGCTCTTCGAGGCCAATAAGGCTCAGATGGAGCAGGGCACGGCCAACTTCACGCCCGACGCGTTCTACAACATGCTGGGCTTCGGGCCCGGCACCCGCAAGTTTGGCAGCCCCTTTATCGCCGATACGGTCCAGCCGACGCTCAACCTCGACTCGAGCGCCGGCGCCCCTGAAACGTTCGTCGACACGGTCGACGGCCCGGACCTCAACAACGGTCACCTTTGCGGGTTCGCCGGCGGCGGCATGAACCAGGCCTGCAGCGGGGTGGTCGTGTGGAAGATGTCCAACCCGATCGGTCACGACAGCGGGGGGCCTGCGCCCACGCTGACCGGATCGTACGTGGCGACTAACCCATTTCTCCTCGCCCCTCCACAAACGCAGCCCAGCTGCGCGCAGTGTGTCGACTCGCTCGACCTCCGGATCACCGGGACTCCTGTCATCCGCAATGGAGTCCTCTACGCCACCTGGGACACCGCGATTCAAAACGACACGCAGATCGTCCCCGGCATCGAGTGGGCTCAGGTCAACCTGAGCGCTGGTGAAGCGACCAGCGGTTACTACAACTTCCAGGGCGATGGCTCGGCCACGTTCGGCACCGTGATGCCGGATGCGCAGGGCAACGTGACGATGGTCTTCGACCACATGAGCAGCACGACATTCCCTGAGATTCGCTACATCACCAAGGCAGCGGGGGCCAAGAACTTCACCGGCCCCGGAGTGTTGCTCAAGGCTGGCGAGTCGTCTTACCGGCCCGAACTCTGCGGCACGCCTGCACTGCCGGTTTGCCGCTGGGGTGACTTTGAGGCCACCTCTTTCGACGGCGCGGGCCACATCTGGTTCGCGAGCCAGTACGCCAATCTGTATGCGGGCCTTACGACAGCACCGCAGTTCGGGCGCAACTGGAGCACCTGGATCGGTGCGATCAACGCGTCGTAACCGCTGACTTTCGGCAGGGGCCGGCCCGTCCGGCCCCTGCCTCGTTTCCGTCTCTGACCCAGTAGCCAGGCTTCGGGGGGCCCAAGGACGGCACTCGCCAGGGACGCGGAATACCACTCACCTTCGGAGGCATTCTCGACGCGCTGGCACCAGGGGCACCCGCGATGACCGTCTATCGGCTAATGATCGTAAACAAGCCTCTCGATAGGGCTTTCGACTCGGCCTTGGTTGACGAGATCCTTCTCCCCATGGCCACCGAGAAATCGCCGGGCGTTTGACGCCTAAGACCGCCACTCGCCGAGACCGAACCCGCGTAGCCCGTCTCCCAAAGGCGGCGGCGGGCTCGCACATGCATCGGTTCGAGGCGGCAACGCAGGCTCTAACGAACCACTCCCGCTGCATGCAGCCCGACAGCGAGGATGCCTGCGGCTGTGATGCCGACAGCCAGGATGCCCACGGCCACGACACCGAGTGCTACCACTCCCAGGCTAACGACGCCAAGACTTACCAGGCCGACGGAAACCGGCCCGACAGCGACGAGCCCGACTGAGACCACGCCCAGCGCTATGCGACCCACGGCAACCACACCGATCGCCCGTCCGCTAAGCGAAACCGCCATGACTGGGATCCCTCGCCACTCCTGCTTCGATCGATATTCCATCATCGCTTTCACCTTGTCGTTTTGATGGACTCAGGCTAAGGCGGCTATTTTGTCTTCAGAAGTCACGCGCGTCATGACTCCCGAATGACCCGCGAATGGACGCACTCCTGACAAACGTCACCCTCTGCATGAAATGACCCTTCGCGACGCCTTTTGAAGGCTGCCCGACCCGTTCGAACGGGGCTCAGCAACATATCGAGTCTGCAGCCCCCCTCATACGCCGGTGATGTAAGCGGAAGGGCGCCGCCGCACGCGAATGAGAAACGATCAACCGAGGGCCCGTTTCAGACTGGCGTTCTCGATCGCGCGAAAGCGTGGGGCGCCAACGGTCTAGAAAACTGTCAGAGGTAAGTTCACCGGTCAGTCGATGGATTAATCCCGCTGCATCAGCGGCGCGATGAAACTCGCCGCCCTCGCCGCGCCGCCTGCCTCTACCGGCGTGTACTCCACACGCGTCTTGAGTCGTTCCGCCATCAGCCGCGCCAGCCGCTCCGGAGTCGCGTCGTCGTAGTCGGTCGGCGGCGGCGCGCCGTAGCGGCGCAGCCGGTGCGCGACGTGGAAGTTCTGCTCGAAGTGGTTGCGCAACGGCAGGTAGATAAAAGGACGGCGGTTCGCAACCAGCTCCATCGTCGTCGACAGCCCGCCCTGCACAACAGCGAGATCGCAGCACGCAAGCGTTCGCGACAGGTCGTGCACGTAACCGACCGCGCGAACGCCGGGCAGCCCCTCGAACTGAGCCGGATCGATGCGCGGCCCGCATACGATCAGCAGTTCAGCGTCGGGCGTGGAAGCGCGTAGCAGGTCGAAGGCGGCGGCGATTCGCCTGAGGAGATGGATCCCCACCGCTGATCCGCCCACGCTGGCCACGATCAACGAAGCATCCGGGTGGTATCCGAGCTCGCGGCGCAGCGCGAGGCGGTCGCGCAAAGTAGCAGGGTCGAAAGGCAGGACGTAGCCCGAGAACTTGTAGCGCCCTTCCGTCCATTCGCGGATTGAGGGCAGCCCGGGGCCGAAATCGCGCTGCACGATGTCCACAGGGTCTCCGATGAAGATCGACAGGTCGCGCAGCCCCGGATGCCCGTCAACGTGCTCGATCATCTCCGCGTTGTAATCGGAGACGAGAAACTCCTCGCGCTCGCCGCCCGACGGCATAGGCACGAACCCGCAGAAATCGGCCATCCAGACGTACGGCGCCGTCTTAAGGTCCGGCTCCTCGTGTAGGAAATGGTCGATCTCCCAGCCTTCGTCCGCGACCCAGAGGTCGAATCTTTCCTGCTTCACGACATCGTGGAACACCATGAAGTTGGCGCATAGGATCTCGTCCATGCGCCGGATCATCTGGAAGGCGTGGAGCTCGTGCTCGCGGGCCTCATTGTCGACGTGTGCCGACTCGGCCGCGAGCTCCTTCGATGCCGGGTGAACCTTCTCTCCGGCGGCAGCGAGCAAGGTCGTCAATGGGGGCTGCGCCAGCCACTCGACTTCGAGTCCCGGCACCTGCCGCCGCAGCTCTCGCGCGATGGCGACGTCGCGCCACGCGTGGCCAAGCCCAATCGGTGAGCTGACCATCAGGGCCCGCTTTCCGCTTCGCCGCCCGGGCGCGACCCGCCACGAAACCGCTCCATCGCCTGCGAACCCGCTGATGAGCTCGTTCACCTTTACCGGTCGCCGGGCCAGCGGGAGGTGGCCAGACCCAGGCAGCACCACACTCCGTGCGTGGGTCAGCTCCGCTGTGCGCACGCCCCTATCAAAAGGCTGGCAGTGGTCGAGGTCGCCCTGGATGACCAGGACCGGGCACCTCACCTTCGCGCAGACCGCCTCGATCTCCTCGACTGTAAACGGGAACTCCGCGTCACCTTCCAACAGGAGGGTCTCGACGCGACCGTCGAGCGCGTAGGCGATCGTGTCCTCGATCTGCTTCGTCGAGTGCGGCTCGGGAAACATCTCCGTGAACCAGAACTCCATGAAGTCGCGGAAGTTCTCCTTGATGTAGTGGCGGTTGTGCTTGGACCAACCTTCGTACTTTTCGAGCTCCTCTTCGTACGTCGCCAATGCTGCGAGGCGGTAGGGAAGCGGCGGCGTAAGCTTCGGAACTCCCGGCGCCAAGGCGACGATGCCGAGCACCCGGTCGGGGTAGGCGGCCGCAAGTTGGATGGCCGGCCACACGCCGTCGGAGCACTCGCCGACAAGGATCGCCGACTTCGTATTGGTCTCGTCCATCACCCTCACGCAGTCGTTGACCCCCGCGTCGACCGGCCACTTTCCCGCGGGGTCTGGGTGGTCCGAGTTGCCGTTGCCTACGCCGTCGTACGTGACGACGCGATAGTGGCGCGCCAGGTAATGGACTTGCCCCTTCCACATGCGCGAGTGGCAGATGGGCGAGCACGGCAGGAGAACGAGGGTCTTCGGGCCGTTGCCGAAAACCTCGTAGTAGAGACGCAGGCCGTCGGGCCTGGTTACGTAGCCGCTCTCGTCGGCTACTCTGGCTCGCATCCCGGTGTCGGCGTATGGCATCTCTGAACCCCTTACTTAAGTTGATGGCGGGCGGTTTTGCAACCGCCCGCCATGTACGCAGCGATTAGTCGTCAGCTCCTGACTCTCTGGTGCTTCGGGACGAACGTCACGTGGCGGTGACGTAGCGGCGCCCGCGTGGAAAACAACGTGGCCAGGTCATTTGGCCGACTGCCGTGCGGGGGGCCCTGGACAACCGCGCGAACTCCGCCGGCGGGCTCGAGTGCGATGAAACTGTCCATCCAGGTAGTCCGGTCGTTCGGGTCGGCCTTCTTGACGTAAACGGGTTCCATTGGTCTTATCTCCTTCGGGTCTGAATTACAGCCGGGCTTCGTAAACGGCGTTGAACGGCGTTTCGGCCACACGGCGGAAGCGGGTGAAGCCACCCGCGGTGACCACGTCCTTGATCCGCGCCTCGCCGGCCTGAGCGCCGAGCGCCAGCCCGACGTCCTGGGACAGCGAGTTCGGTGTGCACAGGAAGCTGGAGAAGGCGTAATAGGCTCGCCCGACCGGGTTCAGGTTCTGCTCCACCTTGTCGCCGGCGATCGGTTCGACGATCAGCCACGTGCCGTCCGGCGCCAGCGTCTGTCGCACGTGCTTGGCGGCACCGATGGGATCACCCATGTCGTGTAGGCAGTCGAACATTGCAACCAGGTCATAGCCGGCGCCTGGGTAGGCCGCTGCCTCGACGACCTCGAATACCGCGTTTTTGACGCCGGCGCCCTTCGTCTTGCCGCGGGCAAGCTCGATCGACTCGGGGTCGTAATCGAATCCGGTGAACTGAGAACGAGGGTATGCCTCGGCCATTAAGCGGGTGGATGCGCCGAGGCCGCAGCCGACATCAGCCACCTTGGCTCCGACGCGCAGCTTCGACTCCACGCCGTCGAGGGCCGGCAGCCACGCCTGCACCAGGTTCGCGTTATAGCCGGGCCGGAAGAAGCGCTCGCAGCCAGTTGCCACGCCCTGGTCGTGCTCGTGCCACCCAAATCCGCGGCCGGTCTTGAACGAATCTTGGATCTGCGCGCCCGCACGGAGCGTCGCCGTGGCCAGCTCGAACGCACCGCACACGAAAGCGGGGCTGTCCTCGTTGGCAAGGGCCATGGCCTGCTCCGCGGGCAGCTGGTAGCGCTGCGCGGCGGCGTCATAGGTCACGAACCCGCCGGCCGCCTGCGCGTTCAGCCACTCGCGGACGTACCGCTCTGCCGTGCCTGTCTTCTCGGCCAGCTCCTGCGAGGTCACGGGTTGTCCGTCGGCCATCGCCTTGTAGAGCCCGAGTCGGTCGCCGATCACGATCAGGCCGGCATTCACCGTCGCGCCAAGCTCGCCTATCACCTGCCCGAGAAAGGCATTGAGCTTGTCCTCATTGATCGCCTGCGTTTGCACTGCCATTCGAAACACCTCCAGGAAATTTGGGATGCTCTGAACGTAGGTGAGGCTGGAAGGACATCGCATCAGGGGGGCCACCTAGTTGTTGGGCGGGCCCTTCCCTGGCGCCTCGGGACGCGTAACACTAGGACCCGTGCTGCTCGGACGAGAGCGGGAGCTCTTCGCGATCGACCAGGCCCTGGCGGCGGCGCGGCTGGGAAAGAGCGCGCGCCTCGTTATCCGCGGCGAGCCCGGAATCGGGAAGACCGCCCTGCTCGATTACGCAATCGAACATGCCGGATCCATGAGGGTGCTCACGGCCCGCGGCGTGGAGTTCGAGGCCGACGTCCCCTTCGCCGGCATCAGCGAGCTGCTTCAACCCGCTCTCAATCGCCTCGACCGCCTGCCGCCCTTCCACGCCGACGCTTTGCGGTCGTCGCTGGGCCTCGGGCCACGTATCGAACCCGACCGCCTGATCATCGGGGCCGCCGTGCTAGGCCTGATCTCGGCCTACGCCGACGAAGCGCCGCTGCTCCTCACAGTCGACGACGCGCAATGGCTCGACCGGGCCTCGACCGAGGCGATCGGCTTCGCCGCCCGGCGGCTCGTGGCCGACCCGGTCGCGGTGATCATCGCTGTGCGCGAAGGGGAGGAGTCGCCCCTGCTGGCGGTCGGCCTGCCCGAGCTGCGCCCGGCGGGATTGGATCGGGAATCGGCAGCCGAGCTGCTCTCGCGTTCGGGGGCCGACACCATAACGGCCGAGGTCGCAGACAGGCTCGTCGAGGCCACCGGCGGCAACCCGCTCGCACTGCTCGAGCTGGGGCCCGAAGCGCATCGCCTGCACTCGGCACCGTACGACAACCTGCCTGTCGCGACCAGCGTCGAACGGGCCTACCTGCGACGCGCGACAGGGCTGTCGGAGGGCGCGCGCCGCGTGCTTATTCTGCTGGCAACATCGGGAACCATGGACTTGGGCCAGGTCCATCGCGCCGCGGCGTCCATCGGCCTCGGGCCAGACGCCGTCGAGGAAGCCGAAGCCGCCGCGGCGCTGGTGGCCCAGCGCGCCGGACGCATCGAGTTCGTTCATCCTCTGGCGCGCGCGTCTATCTACCACTCCGCCTCGCCCGCCGACCGCCGCGCAGCGCATCGCGCCCTGGCCGGCGTGATGACCGGCGCCGATGATTCGGACCGCCGTGCCTGGCATCTTGCCGGCGCCGCGACAGAGTGGAACGACGAAGCCGCCGATGCCCTCGAAGCGGCCGCGCGCCGCGCCAGGGAAAGCTCCGGCTATTCCGCCGCCGCACGCGCGTGGGCGGAATCAGCCCGCCTGACCGAGGACGGAGCCATTCGCGCGGGGCGTCTGTACCAGGCTGCCGACAACGGGTGGCTTGGCGGCCAGGCGGACGACGCCGAGGAATCACTGCGCCTGGCGCGCACGCTCGCGCCCGATGACCTTCTGGTCGAGATCGACATTCTCGCTGGCCAGATCGCCATGCGCCGGGGGGCCGTGCTCGATGGCCACCGCACGCTGGTGGCCGTGGCCGCGGCGATCGAACCACACGACCGGTTGAAGGCGATCCGCATCCTCGCCGACGCGGCCATCTCAACTTTCGGCGCCGGCAATCCGACCGAAATGGCGGTTTCGGCGCAGCGAGCGATCGATCTGTTGCGCCCCGACGACCCACCTGAAACCGGAATCTTCGCCCACGTTGCGTACGGCGTGCTCGCCATCCTTGCCGGCCGCGGCGACGATGGTCCACGGCACCTGCACGAGAGCGTGGCCCTGTTTCAGCGCCTGCCCGACGAAAGCACGGATCCGCTTCTGCTCATGTGCGCCGGAGTCACCGGCCTGTGGCTGCGTGAGGCAGAGGCGGGGCGCGACCTGCTCGACCGTGCCCTGGTCCAGGCGCGAGACCGCGCGCCCACCGCAGCGCTCCCAATGGTCCTGTTCCTCCTCGGGCGTGACGCGTTTGCCACCAACCGATGGGCGGTGGCGCGGGCGATGTACGAAGACGCGATGCGGGTGGCGCACGAGACGACCCAGCTCACATGGCTGCCCGGCCCGATGTCCGGGCTGGCGTGGCTTGACGCGCTCGAGGGACGTGCTGCGGAATGCCGCGCGAACGCCTCGGGCGGTCTGGACCTGTCCGAGACGCTTGGTATGGGCTTCTACAAGGCGTGGACGATGATCGCGCTGGGCATGCTCGAGCTCGGCCTGGGCCACCCCGACGAGGCGCTGCGCCACCTCACCGAATGCGACGCCTGGCTGCAGGAGATCTCGAATAGCGACCCGGACCTATCGCCGGCTCCGGACATCGTCGAAACGCTGGTGAGGCTGGGCCGTGAGCCCGAGGCACGCCAGATCGCGGCGAGCTACTGGGCCTCTGCCGCTGCAAAGCGCCAGCCCTTTGCGTTGGCGCGCGCGGCCCGCGCGCAGGCGCTGGTCGCGGACGACCAGCATTTCGCGGAGCTGTTCGCGGTCGCGCTGAAGCATCACGAGTCCACTCCTGACACCTTCGAGCGCGGTCGCACGCATCTCTACTTTGGCGAGCGTCTGCGGCGCGCGCGCAAGCGAGTCGAGGCGCGCAAGCACCTGCGCGCGGCGCTCAAAGCGTTCGATGAGCTCGGCGCCGCACCGTGGGGCGAACGGGCGATGGGCGAGCTCCAGGCCAGCGGCGAGACCGCACGTGTCCGCGACGAGCGCTACCGTCAGCAGCTGACCCCGCAGGAGCTCCAGGTCGCGCTCACCCTTGCCGAAGGCACGACCACACGCGAGGCCGCGGCGAGGTTGTACCTCAGCCCCAAGACGGTTGAGTACCACCTTCGCCACGTGTACGACAAGCTCGAGATCCGCTCACGCGAGGAGCTGCGCGAAGCGATGACGGCGCATTCGCGCGTGAATTCATCGCGCAAGACCCTGATGTTCACCGACCTCACTGGTTCGACGCCTCTGGTGGAGGCAATCGGAGATGCTGCCTGGCATGCCCTCAGCGCGTGGCTCGACGGCGAGCTAAGACGCACCTTCTCGGAGCATCGGGGGCGCGAGGTAGACCACGCCGGTGACGGCTTCTTCGTCGTCTTCGATGCCGCAGGCGACGCGATCGACTGCGCGGTCACGATTCAGCGCCGGCTGTCGACACATCGCCGTCTTCATGGCTACGCGCCCCAGGTGCGCATTGGAATCCACGTGGGAGAGGTGCGGATAGACAACGGCGCCGTGCGCGGGGCGGCGGTGCATCGGGCGTCGCGGTTGTGCGGGGCGGCGCGTGGGGACACCATCGTCGTGTCTCGTGAAGCTCTCGAGGCCAGCGCACGGCCGTTGAGCGGGCTGCATGGGTTCGCGCTTAAGGGCGTCAAGGAGAAGGTCGAGGCCGCCGAGGTGGCCTGGGAGAGCTAGTGAGGACGGAGTCGATCCCTCCAGTCGCCCGTCCGTGTGTGCTCTGCGTCCAGGTCGCCATAGGTATGGCGTGGGCATTTCGGCCAGATTTGGCGGGGATGGATGGGAATCGAACCCACCCAGGACGGCTCACAGCGCCCCGCCAACGGTTTTGAAGACCGCGAGCCTGCCGTCCGCACATGTCCACGAAGGTCCGGCGGAGTTCGAAGGTGGCTCGGCGAATCCATAACCGTCCAAAGTCGGCGGCCGCCGCTCGCCATGTCGGTTGTCATCACACCGCTCGGTGCCTCGCGGCCCCGAACCCTACATACGTCGTGTCCTCTCGTGTCTCGCCGTTTCCTCCAGGGTCCTTCTGCACTTCAACAGCCGCTCGATCGTGTCCTTCTATGTGCTCCGGAGCCCTAATGGTTCCGCGAATGCGTGACAAATGGGTGACACGATCGGTGCACACAGGGCCTCGACGAGGGCCGAGCGCAATTCATTCGAGCGCCGCGGATGGGTCGTTTTGCACGAAGAAGGCGGGCGGCCATTAACGAGATACAGCAGCGCCGTTGCTTTCTTCGTCATCGCCGCTTCCCACCGAAGAAGGGCATGGCGGCAGCCTGCTTCATCCACGAGGCCGCCAGGCGCTCGTCGAGGTCGTCCACGGATGCCAGCTCGACGCCGCGTGTCGACTTGCCCATCGCGACGGGAGTCACCGGCGGTTCCGGCTCGAGCTCGGTGCCGCGTATGAACATCAACTTCACATGGCCGACGAAGGCGCCGGACGAGAAGCACCAGCCACCGCCCACACCGTAGTACGCCATACCCCACTTCACAGCACGCCGGAGGTCCGATAGCTGCTCGGCCGCCAGGGCATCGATGCGCTCGGCGATCGCGCGGTGCGGCTGCGGCAAGCTGGCGATGTAGGCGAACACGGGTCCGTCGCCTTCCGCGGCCTTCGCGGGGCTTGCCTTACCCGTCATGGCGACCAGCAGCTTGGCTGTCTTGGCGTTGGCAGTCCTGGCAGACGTCCTCGACGACTTCATGATCGTTCCACGCTCGCGCCGAGGTTGAGGAGAAGCTTGTCCCGCTGCTCGAGCGCCTCGGGCATCCCGGACGGTTCTAACGAGCGATTCATTCGATCGCTCGACCTGGCCGTCGAGCTTCGCCCCGTGTCCAGGCGATGCCCCATTTGGCGAGAACTTACCGGTCTGCAGCGCTCATTGGCAGGCATTGCCAGTCAGCAAAATACTCCGTGATCGTAAACGAGATCCCTTTCGCCGCAATCAAATTAAGGGTGTGCGCGAAGAAACCGTAACGCCGAGCTCATGTCCTTGAGTCCAACGTCACGATTGCGATCGAGACTGGGCTTGACAGCGGCCCTGCCGTGCTCGCGCCCGCACGCGCTGGCTCCTAGGGAACTCCGACCAAAAAGGGCCTGACCGTGATCCGCAACTTGGCCAAGATGTGGCGGGGATGGATGGGAATCGAACCCACCCAGGACGCCTCACAGCGCCCCGCAAACGGTTGTGAAGACCGCGGGCCTGTGATCCACAGCCGTCCATAGACGTCCACTGCAGTTCGATCGCACGGTTTCAGATTCCAGGATCGTGCGCCGTTGTCCGCCCGCGTACATCACGTTGGCTGTCTTCTTGGCTGTCAGGGGCCGCATGAACAGGGACTCTTAATGCGAAGGTTCAGGGCTCGATTCCCTGCGCGGTACCACCTGCGCGAGCACCATCATGTCGCGCCCCAGCGTGTAACGACGTGCCCGCGGTCTCGCCACATCGTTCTCACACAATCTGCGATGGCGATCGGCGTCGGCCTCGCCTACGTCTTGGTAATCGAGAACCTGGTGTTCGGCTGCTTGGGAATCTCGGTGACCCGTGGACTCAGATCCAGCGGTGGTTCCCGATCGCGCACGCCGTCTATCTTCAGGGTTCGTTTGCAAGGCGAGCTCCGCGGTTAGCGTTACGGTCACAGATACCGGCTCGTGGGCGACGCGTGCAGGCCAACACCCCTCTACACCGCGTTCTGCGCCGCCTCTAGGAGACCGAGGTGAGGAACCCGAGATAAATCGATAGGTCCGCCCCGGCGTGGAAGAACCACCCAGGAAGAATGCTGCCTGAGCTTCGCGTCAGGTAGCCGGCGATGAGGCCGAGAGGGAAGACAACGAGAACGACGAAGCCCAGAACCGACGCTGTGTAGGTTACGCCGACATGCCAGGAGGCAAAAATGACCGCCTGCACGACGGTCGCCATATACGGCCCAAAGACGATGTTGAGCTTCGACATCAGGAGGCCGCGGAAAAGTAGCTCCTCCAAGAATGCATTGGTGCCCGCGACGACCACGAGGGCGGGAGTCAGGCTCAAGTAGCGATTGAAGTCAATCGTGCCGTGCACCGGCAGAAAATGGGAATGCGAGAGAACCCGAAAGGTTAGGAAATAGAAGGCAAGGAAGCCAACGATTCCGATCACATAGGCTCGCCCGAACTTACCTCTGCGGAAATAGATCGAGCTAAGCGAACTCCTGGAGATCCAGAGCACGACCGCCACCGCGATGACGGTAAGCAACAGCTCGTCGAACTGAATGATTACGGTTCCGGAGATCGTCGAGGCGGTCGGATTCCCAGAGGTCGTACCGATGTGAAGTACGTTCGCTCTCAAGAAGTCCGGGACGTAGTTGTCGGCCAGCCAGAAAAGCGCCATGCCGAAGAAGACAAGAGGTATCTCCCAGTACCTGCGCCAGGCCGGACTACGTCTCGCTACAAGAGCCAGTACGAGCATGACGACGGTGAGGACCAATAAGTAGATGAACCGGGCGACGCCGCCGGGAATGTAGCCTCCCGCCGGCGGAAGGAATGCCCCGACAACGCATGCCACTGCGAAGGCTGCCTTCCGACCGGTGCTCAAGTGTGCAGGTCCCTCGCCAGACGTGCCTTGCCCCGAAGGCGTTGTGTCCATGACGTCCTCCCCATCCTGCCGACTGCCCTACCGTTACGTATCTCCTACGGTATGAGCTACCTTATAGGACGTGAAGACCCGAGTCAAGACCGGGCATAAGAGGCGCCCACGCGGCTCACTAACGCGCGACCAGGTTGTCGACACAGCGCTCAAGCTGGCCGACGATGAGGGCCTCGAGGCTCTGACCATGCAAAGCCTCGCCAAGCGCCTCAATTGCGGAGTGATGACGATCTACGGCTACGTCGAAAGCAAAGAGGATCTGCTCAATGCAATTTCACAAAGCGGCCTGCGTGACCTGCTGCTACCCGAGCCGGTGCCCAGCGACGCTGAAGGCATCCTGGTTCACTGGGGGAGGGCGCTCCGCCTGCTGCTGATCGATCATCCCAGCCTGCCGGTGATCTTCTTGACTCAAGCGGTGGTGGGTCCGGGCATCTTCCGTGGCGTGGAAAGGTTGCTGGGTCGACTTGGCCAGGCTGGCATGGCCCCGCCAGTGGGGGTCCATGCCATTTATGCGGTTGTCACCTACACGACAGGGTTTGTGGCGTGGGAGCTGCCTCGCACCCGCCGACAACCGCAGTCGAACTATGCAGCCGACTGGCGGCGCGCGTTCGCCAACCTCCCCCCGGAAGACTTCCAGCTAACCGCGCACGTCCTTGAAGAGCTTTCTCGCGTAGCCGGTGAGGAACAATTCGAGATTGGTCTTAGGGCCCTGGCCTCCGGTCTGTCCGGCGCTCGAGTGGAACAGCGGTCGCGGCATCGCACAGTTCAGCGCAACGCCCCATAAGCCATTGCTGAAACGTGTGGCCCGGGATTTGAACCGGTTGCCTCACGGTCCTGACCCGGGCGTCCTCACGCTGGAAGATCTGGCCTGCCACAGCTTGCTGGGTTCGCTCCTGCTAAGTGGTAGTTATCGGTGCAACTTGGCATGTTGCATGCGCCCAGCACGGGTTCGCGGCGGATCCGATGACCGCGGGAACAATGGGAGATCGGTGGTTTGCATCGACGGCCGCATTTGTGATGTTCTATTCACGTGCCACTGACGGCCACGCCGCCATCAGCATCCAACCAGCTGATAACCATTGGCATCATCGTCGCAATCCTCGGCATCGCAATGTACCGCCGGATGCGGCCCCAGCCGGTGCGACCAACCCGGCTTTTGATCACCGCGGGCGTGATCGTGGTCATCACAGTCATTTCGTGGGCCACTGCGCCCGGCATTTTCAAAGACCCGCTGGCGCTTGCTGTGGCGCCCCTGGCCATCGCGGTGGGCCTCGGCCTCGGAACGCTGCTTGTACGGGTAAGTCGTATCTGGCGATCCGAAAACGGCGAGCTTTGGATGAGCGGCGGACTGCCCTTCGCCGCCATATTTCTGGGCACCCTGGTACTCCGTTTCACGCTAACTTACGCCGCCACCGGTGAGTTCTTTCCCTCCGGTAACTCGCGTGCCTATGATCACCCGTCCTCGGCCACGGACCTCGCTGCGGATCTTCTCTTGCTGAGCGTCGGCCTCTGGTTAGCCCGAGCTGCTCTTTTCCTGCGTCGCTATCGGCAGAACGAGGCCGCTTCGGCTCCGCTCTGACTCGACGGTTTAATTGAACCCCCACACGCTTACCGCGTTGAGCCGCCGACTCGAACCAGCCGCATTGGCAGGAATCGCTGATCAGACTGGATGCGGAGCGTGGCTTCGCTGATCGACATCAATCCACGGGTATCAACGCCTAGGATGCCTGACCCAGGCAGTCCTCTCGCGCACGTGTTAGTTCGCTCGGCGTAGCCCCCTCGCGTAACGCCTACGGCTATCGACTCGTTCAGAAAGCTGTGCGCCGTTTGCTTCGCTACGCATGGATCCCGCCACTCGCCATAGCAGTTCTGATCCTGGCTGGATATACGGCGCTCCAACTGCAGCCACACACGAACCCATCTGGTCAGGCTGCTGCGGATCCCAACGAGCGCTGCGCGCCCAGCCCGTGTGGGGCCCCGGCTGGCTTCGAGGTTGACGTGACTCAGGTCAGCGTGCATAGCGACCACCTCGTGCTGATGTTTGCCTTTCGCAATCACACGAAGCCTCAACTCTTCGAAGCCGTCAGCTTCCGACACACGAGTCCGGCCGACTTCAAGCTGCGCGTCGGTAGCCGCCAACTCAATCCGATCTTTAATGATGCCTGCCCTAACTGGTCGGAACTCGATGTCAACCGAGGGTCTATTTCACCGCCTCGGACGCTGTGTTTTGCCGTGGGTTCAGCCGACCAAGCCGTGTTGGTGTGGAATCCCGACCTGGGGTTCCTGTCCGAGCCGGTTTCCATCCCCCTTGGCTAAACGTCAGCAAGACTCCCGTTCACGAGGCTCTGCACAGACAGGTCGGCGGGGACTTTTTCCGGCACGCCTCCGGCAGCTTCGCCCAGAACGTATACGAGCAGAGGGGGGTGCGCGCGAGCGTTGCAACTGCAACCGTACAGAAAACCGTTTGCGGTTTTGGCTGTCACTGCAGCCAGAACCGGCAAAACGTGGCGGGGATGGATGAGAATCGAACTCACCCGGGACGCCTCACAGCGCCCCGCAAACGCTATTGAAGACCGCGGGACCGCCGTCCGCAGTCGTCCACCAGTGTCCGCGCGGGTTCGATAACTAAGGACGGCAGTCCATGATCGTCCGCCCTCGTCCGCGGTTATCCGTCGGCTTGGCTGTCATCTTGGCTGTCAAAGTTACTGAGGCGGCTATCGTGAAGGCCGCCCACGTCTTTTGGCAGGTGGTCATGAGTCAGGACGATCATGTTTCTTGACGAACTCGAGTGTACGAGCCATACTCCATCTACATGGTTAAGAAATGGACCGACCCCGCTCCTGATGTGCCGACTCCCGCGCTCCTCAGAGCATCGCGAGGCGCCTACGCGATTGGAATACGCCGAGAACTTGGGCGAGTTGGGTTCGATGACGTGCCCCCGAATGCGCCCTACGTCCTGGGAGGGATCAGCCACCAAGGTCAGTCAGCTTCCAACCTTGTTCGTCAGCTTGGCATATCCAAACAATCCACGAGCCAACTGATTGAAACCCTCGTCGAACGCGGTTATCTCGAACGGGCCGACGTTCCTCACGACCGCCGTCGCGTTGACCTTACTTTGACTTCGCGTGGTCGGGCGGCTGCCGCTGCCGTTCGAAGAGGTGTTGAGACAGTGGACGATGCCCTTCGCTCGTCTCTTACTCCCGAGCAACACGACGGTCTTCGCGCTGGCTTGATCGCGTTGTGCGACATTCGCGAGGCTTGGGAAGCCGCAGACAGCTAATCGGTATCGGCAACACGACCGATGCTAAGTACGGGCGACGCGTAAGACCCACCGCCGCAACTAACAAGGAGCGCACGTGTCGGCGATAACGGGAAGGTTCGTCACCGAGACGCTCGAGTACGACGGTGGACGGCATGTCACGGTGTACATCCCACCGGATCCGGCTGAACGATTCGTGTTCGCGGCTGACGGTGGCTGGCATGTCTCGCGCCTCGGCGAGGTCCTTGAGGCCGCCAACGCAACACCCACAATGATCGTCGGCGTGCACGCGTCTGCCGATGAGGACACGCGGTTACGCGAGTACACGCCGGTGGTAGACGCAAAACGTTTCGCGGCCCACGAGCAGTTCTTCGTCAATGACGTCCGTCGATGGGTCGAGTCGCGCTTCGGAGTCGCGCTTCGCACAGAGCGCACCGCGGTGTGGGGCGCCTCCCTCGGCGGAGAACTCGCGCTCGCCGTTGGGTTCCGACACCCGAACATCTACGGCGCGGTCTTCTCCCTGTCGCCGGGCGGAGGCTACAAACCGACTCCAATGATGCCCAACCCTCTTCCACGTGTGTACCTCGTTGGCGGCACCCAAGAGCAGTTCTTCCTTAAAAACGCGACCCGATGGGCGGATGCGCTACGCGCCGCAGGGACCGACGTCGTCATGTTTGAGCGGGCTGGTGGACACGGCGGTCCGTTCTGGTTTGAAGAGTTCCCGCTGATGGTGGCCTGGGCCTTCGAGCACTGATCGCCTGTCGGAGTCACCTTTCTAATCGTCTCGGCAATGCCATCCTGAACAGCAACCGCAACCAGCAAGCGTCGCGGGTGCCTGCTAGGTTCTCCCGGTGACCGGCCCAGCTGACCGAACCACCTCGAAAGGCCGGCACAAATGAAGCCGCAGATTGCGCGACCGGGACTCCGACTCGGCCCATTTCTCTGCTGGGCGGTCGTCTTTGCCGACATCGGGACATCTGTCTACTACACGCCTGGAATCCTCTACGGACAAGTCGGAGTTCACGCCGCTCTATTCGTCACGATGACCCTCGTCGTCTTCGTCCTCCTGTGCGTCAAGTACTCCGAGGTCGCCATCCGCTACCCGGGGGGCGGCGGCGTCGTCACTGTTGCGACCCGGGCCATCCATCCATTCGCTGGACTTGTCGGCGGCCTGCTCATCCTGGTCGATTACTTCCTGACCGCCGCGCTGAGCGCGCTGTCCGGGGTCATCTACCTCACCGTTGTCGCCGGTCCGCTGAAGCCCTTGGTATTGGTCGTGACGGTTACCGCTCTGATCCTCCTCGGCCTGCTCAATCTCGTTGGGGTCAAGACCAGCGCGCAGGTGACGGCCATCTTCGCGACCCTGGCCGCAGCAGGCCAGCTCGCCGTGGTCGTCGGCGTGGCTATCCACCTGGGACCAGTTGGAGTCCTCAACTCCTTATCACGCCTGCTGTCGGGCCCACGCCTCGGTCCGCTTGGTGTACTAACAGGGTTCTCGGGCGCCTTCCTGGCTTTCTCGGGCCTCGAAAGCATCGCGCAGCTGGCGCCGGCAATGGCCGAGCCACGCAAGAGGGTGGCGCCTATCGCGATGGGGCTCGTGGTGATGACGGTCGCCATTACGAGCCCGTTGCTGACGCTCTGGTCGACCACGCTCCTGGATCCGGCGAAGAACGACCCGAATCAGTTCGTATCGCTGCTAGGCGGCTTTGCGGCGGGCCCGGTGCTGCAGATCGCAGTCGCCCTCAGCGCGGCGATGCTGCTGGTTTTTGCCAGCAATACAGCCTTGATCGGGACCTACAACGTCTTCCTAGCGCTTGCCAAGCTGCATTTCCTTCCTAACGCCCTGACCAAGACAAACCGCTGGCGCAAGACTCCCCATACTGCGATCCTCGTCGCGACCGCCGTCCCGGTCGGAGTCGTCGTCTTCTCCGGAGGCAACGTGAGGTTACTCGGAGACCTCTACGCGTTCGGGCTGTTGGGAGCCTTCTCCGTAACCTGCATCGCGCTCGACCTGGTGCGCTTCCATGAACGCCACGTCCAGCGCCTGGGCCACGAGGCCATCAACGTGGGCCGAATCCGGTTCATCCTCGGGGTGATCACCACGGTGCTCGTTACCGGCGCCTGGATCACTAACCTCTTCGCCAAGCCGCTGGCGACCCTGTTCGGTGGCTGCGTGACGCTCGTCGGAGTCGGCATCGCGTTCATCACTTATCGTCGCGCGCGCCAGCGCGGTACCTCAAGCATCTTCCCCCATGTGCACCACGATCAAGAGCCCGTCGTCTTCATGTCCAGGGGTCGCCGGCTGCCAGCGGCCAGCGTCCTGGCCCTCCTCCCCCATAACGCCGAGCAGGCGGAGCAACTTGCCAATCTCGCCGCGGCGGACACGTCAGGCCGGCCGGTCGCGTTTGTCTATATCGCCCACCAGGACACAGCCCGAGAGATGGCTCCCCAGATGTTCGAGATCATCGATCCATATCGGGATGACATCACCGCCCAGGAAGTCTTCGCCCAAGCTGAGGATGCCGCTCGCAAGGCCCGCCTTGACAGCCGCTTCATATACGTCCCCGCGGGGGCACCCGAGGGGACGCTCGACTGGCTGGTAACGCACATGGCACCTCTGGAGACGATCATGCTCGACGACGGCGCCGGCCTTGCGGTTGCTGACAGATTCACGTTGGAGCGCCGGAGGGCAGGCGATACTCCCGTGCTGCACTACCGAGCCAAGCCCGATTGACTGCTGATCGGGCCATCGCCTTGTGTTAAGACTGCCAACCTCGCCAAACCTGGAGTTACCGCTACGGGGTAGTTATCCTCACCAATCTGGTGCTCTTGTGCTAGGACACGCGCGAGGTCGTATGTGGCCGCAAACGGTTCAGCAAACCGTTGAGGTTTTGGCTGTCACTTTGGCTGTCATTGCTGCCAAAACCGGCGAAATTGGCGGGGATGGATGAGAATCGAACTCACCCGGGACGCCTCACAGCGCCCCGCAAACGGTTTTGAAGACCGCGGAAGACACCAGTCCTCGTTCATCCCCAGCCTTGCAAACCCCTATTTTGGCTGTCAGGCCGCCAAGCGAGGTGTCACGCGTTACGAAAGTTTAATGAGCTTCAGTAGACCAATCCGCACGTTTTTGAAGACCGCCGCGCTACCGACCGTTGAGATCCATCCCCGTCCGCCCAGTTTCGATCATTAAGCGAACCATTCCATCATCGTCCATTCCCGTCTGCAGACTTCCATGGGCGTGGCTGTCACCTTGGCTGTCAAGGCAATGGAGGTTCGACAACCATCAGAGCTTCCACATGCGGCGCGGAGTCGGAGGCACCTCCGTTCAAGGCAACCTCCGCGTCACCTTTGGGCCGGTTGGGCCCGACCCAGGCGGCGATGACATCTCCGAGCGTCGCCATCTTTACCGGCTTGCTGAGGTACGCGTCCATCCCGGCCGCGATGCACCTCTCGAGGTCCCCCTTCATGGCGCTCGCAGTCATGGCGATGATCGGAGTGTGCCGGGCGGAACCCTCGCTGAGCCTGATCGCGGCAGTTGCTTTGAATCCGTCCATAACGGGCAGGGCGCAGTCCATCAGGATCGCGGCGTACTCGCGCTTGGCGGACGCTTCCACCGCCTCGGCGCCGTTGGTCGCGATGTCAGAGCGATACCCAAGCTTTCGGAGCATAGTGCCGAAGACTTTCTGGTTCACCGGATTGTCGTCCACGACTAGGAGAAGCGGTTCGTGACCGGCGACCGCACCCGGGGCCGGCGCCGAGTGCGCCGCAGCCTTTGGCGGTGGGTTGGTGATGGTTCGCCCGCTGACCATCGCCAAACATTCGCGCAGCGCGGCGATCTTGACTGGTTTGTTCAGAAACGCGTTGACGACTCCATTCTGGGCGGCGGGCCGCCGGGCCGCCGGGGTCATCAGCACAGTGACCAAGCCAGCAAGTGCCGACTTGCCGCGGATCATTCGAGCGAGCGCGAAGCCATCCAGTTCTGGCATCTGGGAGTCAAGGAGGACGACGTCATAGGGCTTACCTTTGGCGGCGGCATCGGTCAGGAGCTCAAGGGCGTCCACACCTACAGCTCCCCCAACGACCTCGACCTGCCACCTCCGCAGCGCCTCCTCCAGGACCTGGAGATTCGTCGCGCTGTCGTCGACGACAAGTACGCGCAAACCCTTCAAGTCGCCCACCGGCGCAGGCGGCTCGGGGTGACCAACCCCGCTATTCCCGAACACGCAGGTGAAATAAAACTCACTGCCCTTGCCAGGTTCGCTGCGCACTCCGATCTCGCCACCCATCAGCTCGACCAGTTGCCGGGAGATGGCCAGGCCCAGCCCGGTTCCTCCGAACTCTCGCGCGGTCGAAGCGTCCGCCTGGGCAAACTTCGCGAAGAGGCGTTTCTGCGTCGCCTCCGAGATCCCCGCGCCCGTGTCCGACACCTCGAAGTCAATGTGCCTTCCGATCCCTGCACCGGGAGCGGGTTGAACACTCACGACAATCTCGCCTCGCTCGGTGAACTTGACCGAGTTGCTGATCAGGTTGAGCAGCACCTGGCGGAGTCGAGCAGGGTCGCCACGTACCCATTCCGGTACCAGCGGGTTGATCACAGCAATGAGCTCGACACCTTTGCTCTGGGCGCGCGGAGCCATGAGCTCCGCGACCTCCTCGACCACCAAACGGATCTTGAAGTCGATAGTCTCGAGCTCAAGCTTCCCGGCCTCGACCTTGGAGATGTCCAGGATGTCGTTGATGATCATCATGAGCGCGTCGCCCGACCGGCTGATTGCCTCGGCATAGCTGGCCTGCTCCCCGTCTAGCACGCCGGCTCTCAGCAGCTCGACCATCCCGAGCAGCCCGGTCAGGGGAGTCCGGATCTCATGGCTCATGCTGGCGAGGAACTCCGATTTCAGGCGTGTCGCGTCGAGCGCCTCGCCCCGGGCGGCTTTCAGTGCCTCCTCCGCTGCCCGCCTGGACGTGAGATCGCTCACCATCGCGAGCGAACCGGCCGGTTTGCCGGCGGCGTCCAGTCTCGGCGTCGCGCCCACCAGGGCCCACAGGATCGACCCGTCCTTGCGTATGAAGGCGGTCTCATAGGCCTCCGTCCGGCCCCACAGGCGGTCCTGCATGCGCGCACCCTGAAGCTCACGAATGTCAGCGGGGGCCAGGTCCAGGGCGCGTCTGCCCATGAGCTCGGAGGCCTGGTAGCCGAGCATCTCCAGCATCCGGTCGTTCATGAATAGGTTGCGTCCGAGTTCATCGGTGGTCCACACGCCCTCATTGGCCGTCTGGACGATCATCTTGAAAACCTCTGCCTCGCGCCGTCCGACTCCGGCCACCTCCGCCCGCCGGACGAACGTGGCAGCCACCAGCACCCCGGTTATGCCCACGCCAATGGCCCCGAACGTGCCGAGGCTGATGGCAAAGTCGGGTCCGAACGCTGCCGCGTGGCTTGCCTCGAATACGATGACGCCTAGAAGGAACGGGATTGCGATAGCGATCAATCCGAACCGACGCACGAACCTGGCCCCAGCGTCCGGTCCGGCGACGGCCCTGAAGATCAGGTGCTCCGGACGAGACGCGATGACGCCGGCGCCGGCGAAGATGAGGGCGATGCCGGTGCTAACTGGCATCTGGCTTGCGCCCACGATGCCCGACAGCTGGTGGACGCCGAACAGGTCGCCGATGAGGGCCAGCAGGGCGAGCGTCATGACGGCCCACGCGCTCCACTCCGATGGCCGCGGCCCGCGCCAGGGCCAGTCGAGGGCGAAGATGGACCCGCTCAGGGCGACTAGAAAGACGGCCGTGCCGACCGCCATGCGGCCAGAGCCGATCACCCCGCGAGCCAGGTCACGGGCCACCAGCTGATCGATTCCGAAGGAATGCCCCGACAGGTGCTCGAGGGCAGTGGCGCCGGCAATCGCGAGCGTGACCGACCCAAACGCGACGGAAACGGCTTTCCAGCGGCTCCAGCCGGGACGTGATCGGCGCCCCGCATACACTGCCGCGGATAGCGCGAGTAGGGCGATGGCCGTATTGACCTTCATAACCGGGCCGGTCGGAAACAGGCGGGCCAGGAGTGGGCCGGGCGTCAACCAAGCCACCAAAACCAAGGCCGCGACGGCCGCGACGATCAGCGCGGGAAGGTCAAGCCACCCGGGACGGACCGAGATCGTTTCGAGCGGAGCGGCCGCCGCCAGTGATGCGCCGCGCTCCTCCGAGCCAGTAGTCGGCTCGGTGACAGGAGTCGCCAATTGATAGACATATTCCGCTTACAAGCAAAACAAAGCCTGTAACTGGAACGCGTCAGTTTCAGCCGGCGAGCCGAATAGCCCCACGAAAACGAGCAGGAATCCGGTCAGGGCCAAAGTTTCGCGCAAATAACGGTGGACATGAATCCACTGCATTCGTGCGCGATGGCAAAGCGTATGGGCGGTTGGCTCTTTATGTTGGGCGCGCTCGTTGTGATCGTCGCCGCACAGGACTCAGGGCATCCGAATCAACCGATAACAGCGGAGTCTTGCAACCATTGCGTGCGCTAAGGGTTCGACGCGGGCCAGGACCGGGTATCCGCGAGCCTAGAATCCCGGGATGCATGCACGCACAGCGATTCCGCAGATGATCGTTGCCGCGCTCGCTGCCACGTACCTCACCGGTTGCGGCGGGAGCAGCGCCGCTACCCCACCACCAAGCACACCGGCGACCGCGCCTCCACGCGGCAGCGCCACCACTTCCGATTGCCCGCTGGTGGCTGCGCCGGCTAATCGAATGTCGGCCCCGCCCGCGGGCCTGATCGCTTTCAAGATTTACCAGCCCGGCGAGGCACCCTTCCCGAGTGAGGTCTTCGCCGACCCCTCGGTCAGCGGAGTCGACATCTTCATGCAGTGGTCGCAGCTGGAGCCGGAGTCCGGAGTCTTCAACTGGTCGGTCCTCGATTGCGTCTTCGCTCAGGCGGATGACCACAACAAGTTCGTGGCTCTGACCCTGTCGCCGGGATTCACGACGCCCGCGTGGGTGCTGGAGCTCCCCGGCGTCCAGACTCAGAGCTTCGCGTTCGAGTACTTCAACAACAACGCGCCCGCGCGCCCTCTGCCGCTGCCATGGAACCAGCCATATCTCCAGGCCTGGTTCACATCTCTCAAGGCCGTGGCCGAACGGTATGGGACGAACCCGGAGTTCCGCCTGATCGCGGTCGGAGGGCCGACATCGGTCTCGACCGAGATGTCCCTGCCCGACCGCACCTCAGGGGATACCGCGCTGCCGGCATCCGCAAATGGTTCCGACATCGCCGAGTGGCAAACTCTCGGGTACACACCCAGCCGCTACGCCTCCGCGTGGAAGGAGGCGTTTAGCAACTATCGCCAGATCTTCCCCAACCAGTTTCTCGGCCTCGCCCTTTATCCTGGCCTACCCATTGGCGAGAACGGACAGCCCGACCCGTCGCAGAAGATCGCCACCGAGCTGGATGTGATCGCGGCCGGCCTCCAGTACAAGGAGGTCTTCGCGCTCGGGGAAGCTGGCATCAGAGGTGGAGTTCCGCCGCCGTCGGATCCTGCTTACAACGCGGTGATGGCGAAATGCGGAAGCATCGTGACGGGCTTTCAGAACTCCAGGTCGGCCACGGTGGACCCGACCGACCAGGGGCCGCTGAACCTTGCCCTCGGCCATGTCGCCGCCGCCGGCGCAAGTTTCTGGGAGGTGTACGTCCAGGACGTGCTCAATCCATCAATGCAGAGCGCCACAACCACAGCGGCAGCGCAGCTTCCGGCCGATGAGGGTTGCAAGCCACTGGTGGTGACTATCGCCTCGAGAACAGCCACTTCGGTAACCGTGACAGCCGTCACCGACCTCCGGCTCGACCCAGCCGAGAGCATCAACATCTACCTGGGCACGACGCTCCTACGGACTTGCTCCACCAGCACCTGCTCCGTTTCGGTCCCGCTGAGCTCGAGTTCGCCCATTTACGCGGCAGACGTCGGCGCCCCCGGAACAGCTCCCGACAATACTCAGGCCCTCGTGTCGGCGACCACCACCGTCACCCCGTAGGTTCCTTCTCAGACCAAGGCAACAGGGCGTCCAGCACATCTTGTACCTCCCCAGGGACGGACAGCCGGCTGCCTGCGCTCCAGGTCGCCAAACTCCCAACGAACATTGCGCCGACCAGATGCCGCAGATATATGGACGCGCGCGAGGCAGGCATGCTCCCTAACGATCTAGCAATCATTGTGGTGTCGGCTGTCACTTTGGCCGTCTGTCTTTGCAGCTCAGGACGGCGCAAGAATGGCGGGAATCGAACCCACCCAGGACGCCTCGCAGCGCTCCGCAAACGGTTTTGAAGACCGCGTTTCTAACTGTCCGCGAGCGTCCGGCAATGTCCGCGCAAGATCAAAAGTCGCTAGCCAGGATCCACTGACGTTCGTTGACGGTTGCACCGTCCGACAGAATGGCTGTCAGCGTGGCTGCCAGGATCTCTGCCTCGTTTGGAGCGCGATCCCAAACCGGCGCATTGATGTGTCCTCCGGTATCGCCTCGGGTCCTCAACTGTCCTTCTGGTTCCCGAATTCCGTGGCCGGCTGTGACCTCTCCGGTGGCGAGTTCCCCCTCGCTAAAGGTGTTCATTGCCGGGTCCAGGCAGGGTGGGGTCGAATCGCCGGGGCTTCCGCTGATCGTCATTTGCGAGAGTGCTGTGGCGCGGCATGTAGCTGCACCGTGACGCAGAGCCCACCACCGGCTCGGGGGTTGAGGGTGAGGGTTCCGTCGTGTGCTTGGGTGATGCTTTTGACGATTGCGAGGCCAAGGCCGACACCTGCGTGGTGGGTGCGTATGCGTTCGGTGCCGCGAAGAAACGGCTCGACGAGCGTGGAGACTAACTGTGGGGTGAGCGTCTCGCCGGTGTTCTCGACACTGAGCACCACATTCTTGGAGTGAACTTTGGTCGTGACCCACACGGTGCCCTGTTCACGCAGATTGTGGACGATCGCATTGTGCACGAGGTTTGTAATCAACTGCAGCAGGAGCGCGTGTGAGCCGATGGTTGGGGTCATGTCGCCGGAGGTTTCGATGGTGACGCCGTGTTCTTCCGCGAAGGGGAGAAGCGTTTCGGTGGCTTCTTCTGCGATGAGTGACAGGTCGACATCGCCTCGGGTGAAGGACCGCTGGTTGGCGCGGCTGAGGAGGAGCAATGCTTCAGTGAGGTCGATCGCTCGGGTGTTGACGGCGTGGAGGCGGTCGACAAGCGCGCCGTTGTCGCCGTTCAGGTCGTTGCGCGCCACTTCGAGAAGTGTCTTTGTGGTCGCCAATGGGGTGCGCAATTCGTGGGAGGCGTTGGCTGCGAATCTCTGCTGTTCGGCGATGTGTGTTTCGAGGCGCGCAAGCATGGTGTCGAAGGCGTCGGCGAGTTCGCGGAACTCATCTCTGCGGCCCGGTAGCCGGATTCGGTGGGAGAGCGATCCGGTCGCGGCCATGCGTGTGGCGTCGGTGATTCGGGCTAGGGGGGCGAGCATGCGCCCGGCGAGAATCCACCCTCCGAGGAGACCGAATACCAGCAGGAACGCCAGCACGATGGCCCCGGCCGGTGCAAAGCCGTGCAGGGGGTCGGAGCGGTTGGACAATGAGGGCAGGGAAGTGAAGATCACACCGCGGGGCAAATAACGGAGTAGAAACACCCACACGGCCGCGAGCATCACGGTACCTGCGAGCATGAGGAAGCCGGCGTAGCTGAGGGTGAGTTTGAGGCGAACGCTCAACCCAGGCTGCCTATCCACGGTCTCCTCCCGCAGGTCCGGTGGCGGGTGCCGTGTCGATGCGGTAGCCGACGCCGGCGACGGTGGCAATGATCCAGGGTTCGCCGAGGCGTTTGCGCAGTGCCGAGACTGTTATGCGCACGGCATTGGTGAACGGGTCTGCGTTCTCATCCCACGCCCGTCCCAGCAGCTCTTCGGCACTCACGACACCGCCTTCGGCAGCGACGAGAACTTCGAGCACGGCAAACTGCTTCCGGGTGAGCGCGACGTAGCGGCCGTCGCGGTAGACCTCACGGCGGAACGGATCCAGACGCAGACCTGCGATCTCTCGCACCGGTGGCCTGTTGTTGGCGCGCCTGCGGTCGAGGGCTCTGAGGCGGAGCACGAGTTCTCGGAGTTCGAAAGGCTTCGTGAGGTAGTCGTCGGCGCCGAGTTCGAACCCGGTGGCCTTATCGTCGAGCCGGTCGGCAGCGGTGAGCATCAGGATCGGCATGCCGCTGCCGGAGGCGACGATGCGTTTGGCGATCTCGTCGCCGGAGGGGCCTGGGACGTCGCGGTCGAGGACGGCAATGTCGTAGGCGTTGATGCTCAGGAGCTCCAGAGCAGTGTCGCCGTCACCGGCGATGTCGGCGGCGATCGCTTCCAGGCGTAGCCCATCGCGGATAGCGTCTCCCATATAGGGCTCGTCCTCGACGATCAAGACACGGATACTCGGATGCTACGGGCTGGCGCATATCGCTGGCATATCGAAAACCCCATACGTCCTGGCAACACCACGGTGCCTTTACTCGAGGCATGACCTACAGCGAACGAGCACTGGCCTTCGCACGATCCAGGGCGATGCAGCGGTGACACTGGGCACAGAGCTGGTGTCAACGCAATCACCACGCGCCGGCAGGAAGCATGAGTAAAACGCCACGGCCGGTGGCCGCCCTTGCCACGATCGCGATCGTCGCCCTGCTCGGCGCGTGCGGCTCGAACGCACCCGCGGCGACTGGCACCGGCAGCGGCGGCAACAATGTTGCGCAGGCGGTGAAGTTCGCCCAGTGCATGCGCGCCAACGGAGTCAGCCAGTTCCCGGATCCAGACGCGTCCGGCGCGCTCACCATCGACGGCGTAATAAACGGCTCGTCGCTGGACCCGAACTCCGCGACGTTCCAGCAGGCTCTCAGCGCGTGTAAGGACCTGGAGCCGCCGGGGTTCATGGGCCCCCAGCGGAGTCCCCAGCAGCAGGAGGCGGCTTTGAAGTTTGCCCAGTGCATGCGCGACAACGGCGTGCCGGACTTCCCCGACCCCCTCCCAGATGGGCCCCTGATCGATACGAATCGAATACCCTCCGCCGGAACGGACGGTGGTATGAGCCTTCTTCACGCCGCGATGCAGAAGTGCAGCGGTTTCGCGGCGGCAGCGGGGGTGACGGGGGGCAGGTGATGCGGAAGCGATGGGTGCTGGCCGGCGCGGTCGTCCTGGTTGCCGCCGCCACCACCGGGGGCTTGGTCGCCACGTCCCGTGCGCAGCAGGCGACCCCGCCGGAACAGGGGCCGCCGGCGAATACCACGCAGGTAGAAATGAGAAACCTCTCGGCGGTGGTCGCGGTGGACGGGACCCTGACATACCTAGCGCAAGCGGACGGGTCGCCATACTCCGCGGTCAACCAGGCCCGCGGGACATACACAAAGCTGCCCGCGCTCGGCCAGGTGATCTCCCAGGGTCAGGTGCTCTACCGGGTGGACGATAGCCCGGTGGTGTTGCTGTACGGCGCGACACCTGCCTATCGGACCCTGTCCGCCGGTGCGAGTGGCGCCGACGTGGCTGAACTCAACGCGGACCTGGTCGCGCTCGGCTATGCCACCTCGGCTCAGCTCAGCCCAGCATCCGTCTCCTTCAGGTTTGCCACGACAATCGCCGTGGAGAAGCTCCAGGCCGCCCTTGGGGTGACCCAGAACGGCATCCTGACTCTTGGCCAGGCGGTGTTCGAACCCACCGCAGTGCGGGTGACCACCATGTCAGCCCAGCTTGGGGGCGACACCCAGACCGGCCAGACGGTGATGCAGGCCACCTCGACGACTCGGATCGTGCAGGTGGCGCTGGTCGCCTCGCAACAGACCGAGGTGGCGGTCGGGGACACGGTGACCATCACCCTGCCCAACAACAAGACCACCCCAGGCGTCGTCTCCTCGGTGGGGGCGGTCGCCACCTGCCCATCAAGTTCCGGGTCCGGCAGGTCGAACTCCAGTTCCACGGCGCCGGGAACGGACACCTGCTCGTCGGGGAGCACAACACCGACCATCACGGTGGACGTCACGCCCTCCGACCCGGCCGCCACGGGCACGTGGGATGAGGCCCCGGTGCGGGTCGGTATCACCACCGCTACCGTGCCCAGCGCGCTGGCGGTACCAGTGACCGCGCTGCTGGCCCAGTCCGGGGGAGGCTACGCCGTCGAGGTCGTCAACGCAGGGGGTACCCACCATCTCGTGCCGGTCTCGCTCGGGCTGTTCGACGACGCGGACGGGCTCGTGCAGGTCAGCGGCTCGGGGCTCGCCGTCGGCCAGCAAGTAGTCGTCCCAACGACATGAGCTACACCCTGCCACCCGCACCCGACAACAATGGAGATGCAGCCGGCGATGGCGTCGCTCTCGGCGGTGCAGGGGCGCCGGTGCTCGATGTGCTCGACGTGACCAAGAGCTATCCGGGCGAGCCGCCCGTCCACGCTCTGCGCGGGGTGAATCTCACCATTTGCCAGGGGGAGCTGGTCGGGATCGTCGGCCCGTCGGGGTCGGGCAAGACCACCTTGCTGCAGCTGATGGGAACCCTAGACCGGCCCACCAGCGGTCGGGTGAGGATCACCGGGGTAGACATCGGAACCATGGCCGACGACGACGTGGCCTACCTACGGGCCACCCGGATCGGGTTCATCTTCCAACAGTTCTTCCTGGCCGAGCACGCCACCGTGCTGGACAACGTCGCAGATGGTCTTCTCTACGCCGGCATCCCCCTCAGGCAGCGCCGCGAGCGCGCGCTCGACGCCCTGGACCTGGTCGGTCTCGCCGAGCGCTCCCATGCCCGTCCCACCCAGCTTTCGGGCGGGCAACGCCAACGGGTCGCCATAGCCCGAGCCCTGGTCGGCCAGCCCGCCATCGTGCTTGCTGACGAGCCGACCGGGAACCTGGACCAGGCGACGGGGCAGACCATACTGGCCCTGATCGACCAGCTCCACCAGGCCGGCTCGACCATAGTGGTCATCACCCACAACCTCGTCATAGCCGAGCGGATGCCCCGCAAAGTCGAGATCCTCGACGGCCTCATCCTGTCCGACTCCGGCCCGGTCGCGGGAGCCGACCGGCGGCTCCGCCCATCCGCCTCCGTTGCCCAATCTCCGATCTCAGGAACCCCGCCTGGGCTGCCCGTCGGCGAGGACCCGTCATGACCGTCGCGACCCTAAGCCGGAGACGGTTGCAGCTGTCCGACCTGGCCCGGCTCTCGAGCGTTGGACTGCGCACCCGGAAATTGCGGGCCGGGCTGTCCGCTCTCGGTATCGCTATCGGTGTGGCCGCCATCGTCGCCGTGCTCGGCCTGTCCGCCTCGTCCGAGGCAGGCCTGCTCAACGAGATCAACCAGCTCGGCACCAACCTGCTCACCGTCAGCAACGGGCAGAGCTTCACCGGCGGCACCGCGGAACTGCCTACCACGGCGCCGGCCATGATCCGGCGTATCAGCGGTGTGCAGCAGGTGCAGACCACGGGGGTGGTCAGCGGCGCCCCCGCCTACCGCAACCCCTACATCCCCTCGGCTAACACGAACGCCCTGTCCGTCCAAGCCGCCTCTCTCGACCTCCTCCCGGTTGTCGCCACCAGCGTCGCTCAGGGCCACTACCTCAATGCGGCCACCGCCCAAGAGGCCGTTGCCGTGCTCGGCGCGGCAGCCGCGCAGCGGCTCGGGATCGACCGTATCTACCCCGGTGAGCGGATCTGGGTCGGCGGTCAGTGGTTCTACGTCGCAGGCATCCTCAGACCGGCAGTGCTGGTCCCCGCCATCGACTCCTCTGTCCTGGTCGGCTACCCCGCGGCACAAAAATACCTGGGCTTCGACGGCCATCCCTCCACCATCTATCTGAGGGCCCAGAACGACCGGGTCAATGCGGTCGATGACCTGCTGGCTGCGACCGCCAACCCTGAGAACCCCAGCGGGGTCAACGTCAGCCAACCCTCCTCCGCTCTAGTCGCTCAAGCCGAGGCCAAAGGTGCCCTCAACAGCCTGTTCCTCGGACTCGGCGCGGTCGCCCTCTTGGTCGGCGCGGTCGGCGTCGCCAACATCATGATCATCTCAGTCCTCGAACGCCGCTCCGAAATCGGACTGCGCCGCGCCTTGGGCGCTACCAAAGGCCACATCCGTACCCAGTTCCTCTCGGAAGCCGTCCTCCTCGGGCTGCTTGGCGGCGCGGTCGGGGTTGCCCTCGGCGTCGTGTCGACGGCCGTCTACGCTTACACCAAAGGCTGGAGCACCGTCATCCCCACCGAGGCCTGGGCCGGCGGCTTTGCCGCCTCCCTTACGATCGGCGCCGTCGCCGGGCTCATGCCCGCACTGCGCGCCGCGCGCATGTCGCCCACTCAAGCCCTCTGGAGCATGTGAAGCCCGATGGCCAACCCAAGCGAGTCGTCGCGGCGCGTAATCGGCGTCGCGGCGCTACAGACGATGGTGCACGACCGCAAACGCTTTTGAAGGCCGCGTAAGGCACCAGCCCCCTTCATCCCCAGCGCAGCTACATCAATGACGCGCGCGTGGCGAAGCGGTGCGGAGGGTTAGGCGGAGGGAGCTGCGATCAGCGCTTCGAGCTTCGCCGTCAGGTCGCCCTTCATGTTCGGTCGGTAGCCGACCGTCCGCTCCGCGGGCTTGCCGTCCTTGAAGATGATCACCGTAGGTATCGACATGATGCCCAACGACATCGGCGTCGCCGGGTTCTCGTCGATGTCCATCTTCATGATCTTGACCTTGTCGCCGAGCTCGCCGTGAATCTGCTCAACGATCGGCGCGATCATGCGGCACGGGCCACACCAGGTCGCCCAAAAGTCGACCAGCACAGGGATGTCCGACTTCAAAACCAGGCTCTCGAACTCGCCGTCGGTGACTGCTTGGACGTTTGACATCTAGGAACTCTTCTCCGTCTTGGTATCCGATTTTGACTCTGTCTTGGTTTCCGACTTTGATTCTGACTTCGACTCCGGCTTGGCTTCCGGCTTTTTGTCGCTGCTCCCGTCGGAGCTCGACGCCGAGCCGTTGCTCGAGCTCTCGGAGCTCTTGCCGGCGCCTTTGTAGTCTGTCGTGTAGAACCCGCTGCCCTTGAAGCTGATTCCAACCGGGTACAGCACCTTGGAGAGCTTGCCCTGGCACTTCGGGCAGGTCGTCAGCGGCTCCTCGGAGATCCTCTGGACGATCTCGAACTGGTGGCCGCAATTGCCACATCGGTAACCGTAAGTTGGCATTTCTTTTTTGGGTTCCTAACTATAGGTGGAGGTCTTGTCTGAGCTCGAAAAGGACCATTCCCGAGGGAGGTTTGGGATTAAAGTAGGTGCTCTTCTGCGGTAGAGTCTTCCCTTCCTGGGCCAGCTTCAAAACCAGCCTCAGGTCGGGGGCGTCGAGGAAGAAGGCGGCCGAGCCCACCCCCTGGTCGACCAGTCGCACCGCTTCAGCCGCGTCTCGCGTGTAAATCAGGAACTCTTCTGGGTTCCTCTTGCCGAGGATGTTGTCGATCACCTGCCGGTGCAACTCCGCCAGGGCCAGCTCTCCTTCCAACGGCAGGACCTGGAATCGATGGTCGCGGTAGGTGCCGGCGGCCACGCGGCCGCGCAGAGCCGAGAGCGTCTCCTCCAGCGTGGCCTTGTCCTCACCGCCGGTGACCGCCACGCCTGCCTGGAGCACCCTGTGGGTCGGCAGCACCTGCAGGCCGGGATCGTCGAGGTCGGTGAGCAGGGCGAGGGTGAACCGCGAAGCCGCGTCCGGGTCGCCGTCCACCTCCTGGGCGTAGGCGAGCGAGGTCTCGTAGCGGTGGTGGCCATCTGCGATCAGCACCGGTAGCGGGTCGAGTGCGGCGTGGATGGCGGAATGGAGCGCGCGGTCGGAGATCACCCAGAGCCGGTGCTCGGTCCCTTCGGGGCCCGTGAAAACCACGGCCGCGTTGCGCTCGCCGACTACCTCGATGATCTGCTGCAGGCCGCTGCCGCGGCCCTCGTATAGGAACCAGAGCGGCTCGAGGCTCGCCTTGATCGCATGCAGGAGAGCGAGCCGGTCTTCCTTGGGTCCGCGGTGGGTCCGCTCGTGAGGCAGCACGATCCTGTCCTCGTACGGCTGCAGTCGTAGCGCGGCGATCAGGTCGCGCCGGCGCCGGCCGTCAAACCGGACCTCGTGCACGTACATCGAAGGTGGATCGGGGACGAGGATGCCGCCCGCGAGCCATTCCTGAAGGGTATGTGCAGCGCGGTCGTAGTCCCGGCCCGGCCGCGTCAGGCGGACAATGTTGTAGGGCGAAAGCGCCTCGTAACGCGCAACCTCCGGCTCGAGTATGACGTCGTATGGAGGAGCCACGAGCTTGCTGAGGTCGCCGGCTCGAGACATGTTGTAGCGAATGCCAGGCAGGGCCCGGATGTCAGCGATCGGAATCTCCTGTCTCGCCCAGCTCGACGTAGCGCAGGTCCGCCATG
>DATMKM010000160.1:0-8060 GCA_035571315.1 Candidatus Acidiferrum sp. | reverse complement strand
AACATCAAGCGCCTGCAGGACTGGATCGCGCTGCCCTCGATCGCGGCCGAGAACCGCAACTACCCGCAGGGGCCGGAGTACATGGCGCAGCTGGCGCGCGAGGCTGGCTTCAGCGGCGTGAAGATCATGCCGACCGCCGGCAAGCCCGGCGTGTTCGGGCGCATCGATGCCGGCGCACGCACCACGGTCGGCATCTACTTCATGTACGACGTCAAGCAGTACGTGCCCGAGGAGTGGAGCTCGCCGCCGCTCGAAGGGCGGCTGGTGCAGAAGGAGGGGCTCGGCACGGTGTGCATGGGACGCGGCGCGGTCAACCAGAAGGGTCCCGAGAACTCGTTTCTCGGCGCGCTCCTCGCCTTCAAGGCGGCGGGCTGCAAGCTGCCCGTCAACCTGGTGTTGGTGTGCGAAGGCGAGGAGGAGATCGGCTCGCCGCACTTCGGCGAGGTCGTGCGGGCACCCGAAGTGCTCGCGGAGCTCAGCAAGTGCATCGGCCTCTTCATGCCGGAAGCCGGGCAGGATCGCGACGGCGGCGTCACTGTCTCGCTCGGCGCCAAGGGGGTGGTGGAGCTGCAGCTCGTGTCGTCGGGCGAGAAGTGGGGGCGAGGACCGAAGCACGACGTGCACTCGAGCCTCGAGGCGGCGGTCGACTCTCCGACCTGGCACCTGGTGCAGGCGCTCAACACCCTCGTCAAGGCCGATGGGCACACGCCGGCGGTGGAGGGGTTTTTCGACAAGGCCAGGCCGTTGACCGGCGAGCAGAAGAAGATGATCGCCGACTACGCCGCGAGGGCCTCCGAGGCCTCCGCGAAGAAATCCCTGGGCGTTGAGCACTGGGTGCACGATGCCGATTGGCTCGAGTCACGCATGCTTCTCGAGTCGCAGCCGACGATCAACATCGAAGGCCTGGTCGCGGGCTATACGGGGCCGGGCGGGAAGACGGTCCTGCCACACCGGGCGGAAGCCAAGATCGACATGCGGCTCGTCCCCGACATGACCGCCGCGGATACGCTCGCGAAGCTCAAGGCGCACCTCGAGAAGCACGGCTTCGGCGACATCGAGGTCAACATGTCGGGCGGCTACGATCCCAATCAGACCGACAAGGGCAGCCGCCTCATCCAGACGCAGCTCGCCACGTATCGCAAGCTCGGCGCCGAGGCGCAGCTGTGGCCGCGCGGGGCCGGGTCGTGGCCGGGGTACCTGTTCACCGACGCGCCGCTCAGCCTGCCGGCGGGACACTTCGGCATGGGACACGGAACCGGCGCGCACGCGCCGGACGAGTACTACCTGATCGAGTCGACGAATCCCAAGGTGCAGGGGCTCGACGGCGCAGTGGCCTCGTTCGTCGAGTACCTCTACGCGCTGAGCTGAAGGGCTCGCTACTGCTTCAGGGCAGCGGAGCGCGCGCCTCGAGGTGCGCGAGCACGCTCGTCACCATGGCGTCGCAGCTGCTGCCCTGAAAATCGAAGAGGTCGCGCTCGGCCAGATCGACGTCGCGGGCGAGGGACTCGCGCAGCAAGCCCTTGGCGCGGAAGTGCCGGCTGCGCACCGTTTGCTCGGGGATTCCGAGGCACTGGGCGGTTTCCTCGACGCTCAGCTCCTCGACGGATCGCAGCACGAACACGACGCGAAAGATCTCCGGCAGCTCGCTGACCTTGCGCTCGAGGACCCCGCGCATCTGCGCGCGGGCGAACGCGTGCTCGGGGCGTGCTTGCGGATCGGCGACCTCGACGACAGGCTCCATGGCGGATTCCCAGCTCACGATCGAGACGACGTTTTGGCGCCGCGCGGCCCGGCGTTTGCGCGCCAGGCATTCGTTCATCACGATCCGCGTGAGCCAGGTCGAGAGCGCTGCGTCCCCGCGGAACCGCCCGATGGTGCGATAGGCGCTCAGGTACGCCTCCTGCAGGGCGTCCTTCGCCTCGGCGTCGTCGCGCAGCGTTGCCCGCGCCAGGCGGTACAGGCGGCGGTTGTAGCGGCGCATGATCAGCGCGAACGCCGCGCGATCGCCTGCCGCAACTTGGCGGGCGATGGTCGAATCGTCCAGCGCCAGCGGCACTTCCGGCGTCGCGTTGCCCATGGTCACTGCACCCTCAGCCTGGCCTTCATGGTCGGATGAAACATGCAGCCGTACGCAAAGTCACCTTTCTTCACGGTCCGGTAGCTCCAGGACGCATTGGCGGCGATGCTGCCCGAGTCGAAGCTCTTGCCCACGGCGGTCACGCTGTGCGGAAAGAGGTCCTTGTTCACCCAGACGATGCGATCGCCGCGGTGCACGGTGAGCTCCTGCGGGTTGAACTGCAGGTTCTCGATAGCGACGGTGTACGTTTTCCCGGGGCCGGCGGCCGCCGACGTGACCAGGCAGAGCGCCAGCAATGCACCGGTCGCGAGGGGCACGCCGAGCCCCGGGGCCCGCTCACTCACGCACCACTCTTGCTCAGTTCCGCCTGAACCTTTTTCGCGTGCTCGAGGTGCGCGACGAAGGCCGGACGCACCTTGACAAGGAGCGCCTTGAGCTCGGCGTTCTTCGCGTTCGGGATCAGCGTCTTGTCGACCGCCTGCAGCACCGCTTCGTGATAGGCCACCTCATGATCGACATACGCCTTGTCGAACGCATGGCCGTGGAGCTTCTCGAGCGTCGCCAGATTCTCCTCGCCACCCTTCTTGAGGCTCTCGCTGGTCGGGTTGGGCTCGGGGGTCACATGGAGCCTGGTGACGAGCTCCGTGGCGGATTTGTTGACGGCCGTGTGGTCTGTAATCATCAGCTGCGCGAACTCCTCGACGTCCTTGGTCTTCGAGCGGGACTTCGCGAGCTTGCCGGCGTCAATGTCCACCTGGTTCGCCGTGACGACGATCGCCGCAATCTGGGGATCGGTGGGCTCGGCGGACTCGGCCCAGGCAGCGCCGGCGCTCAAGCTGATGAGTGACGCCGCCATGCATGTCGCTAGGGTTTTCATCGCACAACCTCCGGAAGGCGCTTTTGAGTCTATACAGAACATTGGGTGTCACGACCCCCTCGGCCGTTCCCGATTCGGCGCGTTCCCGCGTCAGACACCCTGACAGCTGGATGTAGGACCGCGCCGCGTGTTGAACGAGAGGCCGCCTCCGCCCCGCTCGCCCGATTGGGCCGAGGTCCGGCCCTGGCGCGTAGCGATGCGCAAGGCGCTGATTGGCCATCGCATGGGCCTCGACGGCGCGGTGCGCGAGGCAGAGGGTGAGCGGGCGAGACAGCGCCTCATCGAGAGCGTCGACCTCAAGCGATTCGCGACGCTCGGCGTGTACTGGCCAGTGCGGGGCGAGACCGACGTGCGGCAGCTCGCGATCCAGCACCTGAAGCAGGGCGGGCGCGTGGCGCTCCCGGTCGTCGTGACGAAATCCGCAGCGGTGGAGTTCTGGAGCTGGCGGCCCGACATGCCGATGTCGCGCGGGATCTGGAACATCCCGATCCCGGCTGAGCGCGAGGTCCTCGACCCCGACGCGCTCATCGTTCCGCTGGTGGGTTTCGACTCCCAGCGCTTCCGCCTGGGATATGGCGGCGGGTACTACGACCGCACCATCGCGGCCGCGGCACGGCGGCCGTACTGCGTCGGACTCGGATACGGCGAGGCGCGGCTCGACTCGATCTACCCGCAGCCCCATGACATAGCGATGGATCTTATCGTCACGTCGTGACGTAGAGATCGACCGCGGTCCCACCCGGGATCGGATACGGCCCCTGGCGATGAAATCCGAGTGCCCCCAGCAATTTCTCAGAGCGCTGATTCCCGCGCTTCACGATCGCGTACAACTGCCCGATACCAAGCGCTCCCTGCGCGTGCCCCACCACGGCGTGCGCGGCCTCGGAGGCGTAACCGAAGCCGACGAATCCGGGGAGCAGCGCGAAACCCAAGTCCGGGGCCGGGAGGAAATCGCGCTTCACCAGGCCGCAGACTCCGATCGGCAGCCCGGTCGACTTCAGCTGTACGACGTACATCCCGTAGCCGAGAGCCTGGTACGGCGCCTGGACGGTGTCGCGGATGTAGCGCTCGGCATCGGACCCTGAGCGCACGCCGCGGTCGCCGATGTTCGCCAGCCACGACGGATCGTTGAGGAGCGCGAGGAAGAACGGCGCATCGCTGAGGGCCGCCGCGCGCAGCTTGAGGCGCGCCGTCTCGAGAACCGGCGAGCGAGGATCCACCTGAGGATCATACCGTGACGGCTCAGCGTGTCTTCAGCTGCAGCTCCCGCCGCCGGTAGTCGATGATGAGCTCATCGAGGAGCCCGAGCGCGTCCATGCCGATCAGGAGCGTAGGCTGCTGAGTCAGCTGCCAGTGCTCGAAGATGCGCACCTCGCCGTAGGTGATGCTCGCGCCGTGGATCTCGAGCCCCCCCATCTCGATCGGCGGGCTCTCGAACATCTCGCCGCCCTGGACGTGCGTCGTGACGTCGAAGATCTGGTCCGGCGTGCCCTGCGCATGGCGGCTCACCAGCGCCCGCCGCAGGGCCTCGTTGCCGATACTTCTCTCCGCGCCGGTGTCGATCACGGCATGGACGCGCACCCTGGCCACCGACGCCGCGACCATCAGCAGGCCGGGGCCCGAACGCTCCAGGGGCAGGGTGACGAAACCGATCGGCGCACGCTGCTCGTGAGAGCGGACGATGGTGATGCGGTCGTGACGAAAATCGATGTCGATCCGCTTGTCCTTCAGGCCCGCGGTCCCGAGCACGCCCTCGGCACCGCCCAGGGCATCCGCGACGATCGGCAGCGTGGCCGAGGTGAGATCGAGATCGCCCACGCTGAGCGACTCGACCTCAACGGTCGGGACGATCGCGCTGCCCGCGACACCCTGTAGGAGGACGACATGGGAGGACTCGGGCGCGAGCCCGAGTGCCGCGGCCACGGGCGCCGTGATCGCACAATCGCTCGCCCCCGTGTCGAGCACCAGGCGGAAGGGTCCGCGGCCGTTGATGAGGACCGGCGCCCAGATGCGCCCGATCTTGTCGCGCAGCGTCGGCGCGACGTAGCGCGGCTCGGGAGCCTGCACCACGACCTCGGGCGCCGGTGCCTTCGCCTCCGGGGGCGGCTCGGCGCCGTCCGCGCGGGCGCCCAGGAGCAGGGCGCTCGCGAGCAGGGCCCGCGGAAAGAAAGACCGGGCAGGCACCGCCGCACTCTCAGACAACGGAGTGCGGCAGCGTCCCGCCCGGCGAGGGGAGCTCAGAATTTCGCGGTGAATGCGACGAACACCTCCCGCCCCAGGTAGTCGTAAGTCGCCCAGCTGTTGGCCGGGCCTGCGTTGCCGCTGATATCGAGCGAGGGGATGATCGGCGGATCCTTGTCGAGCACGTTGCTGACTCCGAGGCGTACCTCGAACTGCTTCGTCGCGTGCCAGACGGCGGTGAGGTCCAGGTAGCTGAAGCCGGGAATGCGCGCATTGTACTGGTCGTAGGCGCCTTCCTCGGCGAACAGCAGCAGCGGATTGTTGTTGTTGTTGTCGAAGGTCGTGGGACCGATGAAGCGCCACTGTGCCGAGAGCAGCACGTTGAGCGGCGTCTCCCAGCTGACCCGCATATTGTGGCGCCAGCGCGGGTTCACCGAGCCGTTGCTGCAGGTGCTGCCGAAGAGACCGGCGCAGTCGAAGGTCCCGGAGCCGGGGTACGGCGTCGTGGTGTCGTGCCAGAGATAGGCGCCGTTGAAGGTCGCGCTGAACGTACCCCACCTGGCGAGGTCGTGCCGGTAGTTCATCTGGAGGTCGAAGCCCGAGACCACCGATACGCCGAGGTTGAAGTCCTTCTGCAGGAAATAGCCGCCGCCGGCGACCGTCGCGCCGGTGAGCGCGCCGGCCGGCGTGCGCACGATCTGGCTGCAGTAGATCGGGTTGTTGTCGAGCAGGCAGCCATTGAGGATCGTCGCGAACGGGTAGTTACCGACCTGGTTCGTGAGCTTGATGTGGTAGTAGTCGAGGCTGGCGCTGAAGCCCGGGAGCGCGCCCGGCGTCAGGGTGAGGCCCAGGGACCAGGTGTCCGCCTGCTCGGGCTTGAGCTGGGTGTTACCTTCGATCACCTGCCCGCACTGGCCCGACACGCACTGCGTGATGTTGTTCGCGTGAACGCCGTCCCCGTACTGCGCCGGCGTCACTCCGGTGTGCTCGCACTGCACCAGCGTCGCGGTCGGCACTCCGGCGCAGGGATCGTTGCCCACGACGTTCTCCTGGCCGTAGGAGGGCGCCACGAACAGCTCGATCAGGTTCGGGGCGCGGATGGCGCGATCGTAGGAGAAGCGAAAGCGCGCGTCGCGGATTGGTGCGTACTGTACCTCGAACTTGTAGGTATTGGTTGTGCCCGTCGTGTCGTAGTTGGAGTAGCGGTAGCCGATATCGGTCATGAGGTCATACATTCCGGGCATGCTGTGCGCGATCGGCAGCCGCATCTCGAGGAACGCCTCGTCGATGTTGTAGTGCTCGTTGATGTTGACCAGCGCACCGGAGAAGCCGGCCAGGTCGCCCGAGGTCTCGGCGCCGTCCGGACTGAAGGTGACGCTGTCCATGCGGTGCTCGTAGCCGACATTGACCGCCATGCCGTCGTTGGCCCAGGGCGTCTGCAGCCCGTACTTGCCGAGCTCGCCCGTGAAGTCGATGTGGGCCACCTGCTCGGTGTTGTTGCCGTAGGCGGTTCCCGGTGTCGAGAGGTAATTGAGGGCCGCCGGGGTTACCCCGCCCTCGGTGAAGATGTTCCAGGGAACGCACTGGCCGCCGCTGATGCAGACCGGCTGGCCCTGGGCGTTGGTCGTCACCTGCAGCGCGTTGTTGATCTTGGAGTAGTCGAGATAGTCCGTGTTGCTCTGGAACGTCGTCACGTAGTAGTACGAGCCGTAGAGATCGTAGGTCCAGGCATCGGTGACATCGCCCCGGCTGCCGAAGACTGCGCGGATGTTGTTGTGCTCGTAGAAGGAGGTGCGGCCACCACCCTCGATATTGCGGCGGCCGATCGAGACGTCGGCGCTGTTGCCCCTCGAGCCCGGGTTGGCGAGGTCGCCGGCGATCTGCGCCGGAGTGCACAGCAGCGCCTGCTGCTGGGCGCTGAGCAGCGGGTTGCTGCAATTCACGAGCTCGTTGTTGTCGGCCGTGAAGGGATCGCCGCCGACGAAGATACCCGAGGGGGCGACCACCGCCACGCTCTTGTCATCCATCCAGAAGAATTCGGCGTACGGCTTGATGTGCTCGTTGAGCTCCTCGTGCGCCATGAAGCCGGCCTGGAAGCGCTTGTCCTGGCGCTGCAGGTACTCGAAGTTGTTGAAGTCGAAGATCGCCGGCGGGCTCGAGCCCGTCTGCGGCCAGGGAAGGAACTGGTTGCCGACCACCGTGTAGCGCGTCCCGGCGCCGGGCGCGACGCCCTCCGGGGTGAAGCGATTGGAGTTGGAGCTGCCGAGACACTCGACACCCGTGAAGGTGGGCGAGGCAACCAGGCCGTTCGAGATGAGCTGGCAGTCCGAGAAGTCGCGCGCCGAGGCGGTCACGGGCTGCTGCTGGTGATAGACGAACCAGCCGGTGAAGTTGCCCTTGCCGTCATCGAAGTTCTTGCCCATGAGGATCGAGAGATCGTGCTTGTAGCCGTCGCGGATGCTACCGCTGGGAACGGTGGGCTGCGCGCTGAATCCCGTGTCGGGATCGTTCGTCCCGAGCAGTCCCTGGATCATCGAGCTGTGCTGGTCGTGCTGGGCGAAGCCGTACTGGCCGTCGATCTGGATGCCGTCGAAGTCCTTCTTCAGGATGAAATTGACGACGCCCGCGATGGCATCCGAGCCGTAGGTGGCGGATGCCCCGCCGGTCACCACGTCGACGCGCTCGATCAGGGGTACGGGTATCTGGTCGATGTCGGGCGCGACGTTCTGATTCGAGGTGCTCGGGTCACCGGTGCCGAGCCGGCGGCCGTTGACCAGCACGAGCGTGCGCTGCGGACCCAGGCCCCTGAGATCCACCGTCGTGAAGCCGCCGGTCGAGGTCAGTGGACTCGAGGTGTTACCGAAGTCGGCGTTCGCGCCGATGATGTTCTGCGGCAACGAATTCATCAGGTCCGTGATATCCGTG
>DATMKM010000159.1:0-5587 GCA_035571315.1 Candidatus Acidiferrum sp. | reverse complement strand
CGGGAATGAATAACTGATCGACCGGGCCTATCCGACCCGGCCTTTCAATGGGCAGACAGTTGCCCAATCGAGGCACGGAAATGAGCGCCTTTTTGGTGTTGGTTTTCGGTGTTGTCGCAGCGGTCCTGGCCCTGGGGGCGTTGCTCGTGGTCGCCAGGTCGTTCATCGTGATCGGGCCCGCACAGGTCGGGCTGGTCACCAGGAGGGTGTCGTCCCGTCACAACACGACGGACGACCCGATCGCGTTCGCCGGCGAGGCCGGCTACCAATCCGACTTGCTCATGCCGGGCGTTCGCTTCAAGCTCTGGCCGACCTTTTCGGTCGCCAAGTACCCGTGGGTCCAGGTTCCGGCAGGCGAGATCGGCGTCGTCATCTCGCAGATCGGTAAGCCGCTGGCGACTGGCGCGAAATCGGCTGCCTACCGGCCGGAGTTCGGCAACTTCACCGACCTGCGCGCGTTTCTCGACAACGGCGGTGAGAAAGGTGTCCAGCGGCCCGTGCTGCCCCCGGGCACGTTGATCCCCGTTCATCCCGTGGCGTTCCTGGTGATCACGGCGAGCAAGGCCTACGGGCTGCCGATCGACAGGCAGCTGCTCGTGCGCGGCCCCCTGAGCGCTGAGTCGTTCGGCCTGGAGCCGAAGCAGTTGAAGGTAACCGTCATCGCGCCGGAGGGAGACCAGGATCTGGTTGGAATCGTGACCACGCTGGACGGTGCGCCGCTGCCGCCGGCCGACATCGCCGGCCGGATCGGTGGTTTTGCCGACATCGAGGCGCTCGAAAAGCAAGCGAGCGTGAGTGACTCGGAGCTCATCGAGAGGCTGCTGGGAGCCAAGAACGGCCTTCACAACAACTACCAGGACTTCCAGGCCTTCCTGGACAGCGGCGGCCGGATCGGCCTGCAGCACGATCCGCTGCTGTACGGCGCCTACCTGCTCAATCCGTTCCTGGTGCGCGTCGAACCGGCTCGCATGCTGGTTGTCAACCAGGGCGAGGTCGCGGTGATCAAGAGCTACGTAGGGCTGCCCACTCTCGACACGTCGGGTCCGGAGTTCAAGTTCGGCTCGATCGTTCAACCGGGCCATCGCGGCATCTGGCGCGAGGCGCTGAGAACGGGTAAGTACCCGCTGAACCCGCGCATCTACGCGGCTGAGAAGGTTCCGACCTTCATCCTGACCTTGAACTGGGCCGACGCGAGCTCGGTGGCTCACAACCTGGACGCGCAACTGAGCCCGATCGAAGGCAAGAGCCGCGAGGGCTTCATCTTCACGATCGACCTTCAGGTCCAGATCCACGTGCCCGATACCAAGGCACCGAAGGTGATCTCGATGGTCGGTTCAATGCAGAACCTCGTGAACGAGGTGCTGCAGGCTGCCGTCGGCAACCACTTCCGGAACACGCTGCAGGGCCTCGAAGCCGTTCGCTTCATCGAGACCCGCGACTCGGTGCAGGCCGCTGCGATGGAGGCGATCTCGCGCTACCTCGCGGCGTACGAGGTGGAAACTCGTGGCGTCTACATCCAGGACGTCACGTTCCCAGAGGAACTCGTCGGCGTGCTCACGCGCCGGGAGATCGCCAACCAGGAAAAGGCGACCTACGAGCAGCAGAGGGATGCGCAGACGATCCGCATCGACCTGGAGAAGGCCCGCGGGACGGCCGACATGCAGGCCGCGCTCGCCCAGGCGCAGGTTTCAGTCGACATCAATCGCGCCCGCGCCGACGCCCGCAAGGCGGAGGCCGATGGCGAGGCGGCGTTCGTGGAGCTGACCGGAGCGGCCGAAGGTTCGCGCAGGCGAGCCATCGGTCTCGGAGATGCCGCGGCTACACAGGCGCTCGGCCTGGCGAGGGCGAAAGGCTACGAAGCCCAGATTCGCAGTCTGGGGGCGGGGCCCACCGCGGCCGTGGCCATCGCGAACGCGGTTTCGGAGGGCAAGATCACGGTCGTGCCGGAGGTGCTCGTGACCGGAGGCGGCGGCGCGATCGAGGGGCTCGCGGCCACCTTCATGCGGTCGCTGAACGGCGACCACCGCTCGAACGGTGCCGGAGGGTCGAAAGCCGACTCGGAGCCCGAACCCAAGCGCGCGGATTCATGACCTGTCGGTAGCGCGTGGCGGCGGCTTCCGCCACGCGCCTACCCCAGCTTCGATCGCGCTATGAGGCGAGCACCGTGGGGCATGTCGGCACCTCGGCGTTGATCATGTTGGCGTCCGGCTGCAGCGATTGAGCGACGATCGCGAAGTGAGTGATACCTGTGCTGACTTCGTCGCTGCTGTTGTCCTGGAACCCGTGGAGCGACACACCGATGCCACCCGACATGCCCTGGAGGTCGTTGCGCAGCGCCTTGGTTCCAACTGCTATGCAGTTTGGGATGCCTGCGTGGTCGATGACCGAGAGCACGTTGAGCATCTGCGTATTCGTCGCGTTGATCGCCGAGCGGCAGGCGCTTGACAGGTTCGTGGCCGGGGCACAAGACGCCTGGACCGCGGGCAACGTGTTGGCGAGGGTGGTAATCGCCGGCCCGAGCGAAAGGTTCAGGAAGCGATCGGCCAGGACGTAATCCGAGACGATCGGCCTCGGCGACGCGTGAATCATTGTCACGGTGGGGGCCGCGGGGATCCATGGCCACGGGATCGAGATGACGCTGGTCGCGTTCAGCACCAGCAGGATGAGGACCACCACCACCGCGCCGGCCGCCCCGATTCTGTACGGGCTCAGCTGAGTCGTGGCGGCGGGCTGCTGCCACAGTGGCGGGCTCATCTCGGCGGGCGCGTAGACCACCGCCGGCTCGGGTTCGGGCGCCACGTACGGAATCGAAGCCGCAGGCGCGCCAGGATCCGAGGGTGGGATCGGAAGCCACTTCTGGCCGTCCCAGATCCACTTGCCGTCTGGCGAGACCTGTGGAGGACCGAGTCCGACGCTCATGACGCGGCCACTACGAGGGGATCACCGTGCTGCACTGCGCCTCCTGGGCATGGATTGCGGCGGCGTCGGGATTGAGCGACCGGCCGGAGGAAGCGAATTGGTCGATGCCCTTGTGGACCACTGCGGCGATGTTGACCTGGTAACCGTTGAGGGCCATGTCGAGGCCGTCAGCCATGCTCTGGAGGTCCAATCGCGCCGCCTTCGCGCTGACCGCGATGCATCGCGGGACATCCCCGTGATCGAAGGTCGAGAGCAACGTGGTTATAAGCTGCTTGGCATAGTTGAGCTCGGTCAGGCAGCCGCTCGACAGTGTGCCGGTGCAAGCTGACTGCAGATCCGGCAGGGTGTGGGCGACGCTGGGAAGCCCCGACGCGAAATAAACGTTCAAAAAACGGTCGGCTCGCGCGTAATCCGAGGTCCTCGGTGCGGGTGACGGAATCGTCGGCCCGGCAGAGCTCGATGCGCCGCCGGGCCACGGCAGCTGAATCAGGTTCGTCGAGCTCAAGACGATCATGAGCATGACCAGCAAGACCGCCGCGGCTCCGGCATACATGTAAATGGTGCGGTTGGAGCGCGCGGGCTCCAACCATAGAGGTGTGACGGGTGTATCGACTACGGGGTAATTCGCCGCGGAGTAGGTGGCTGCGGGGTGATTCGCTACGGGTTTTCTGACGATTGACGGCTGTGTCTGGATCGCGGCGGGCCGGACCTGAACCCACGACTTTGTCGGGGCCGGCAGCGCGACAGCTTGCGGAATCAGCGCTTCGGCGGCCGGTTCCCAGGTTGTTTCGGGGAGCGGCTGCCATTGATGTCCGTCCCAGATCCACTTACCGTCGGGCGAGACCTGGGGCGGTTGCAACGTAGGGTTGGCGCCGATGATCATGAGGACGTCAGCCTAAGCTCGGGTTCGCGGACATACTCAAATAACTCGTTAAGAGTTGTAAGGGGTCCCTCTCGCGGCGAGAGACCCGGGATTCCGGGATTTGGGAAGTAGTACTTTTGGCGGACGGAATGGCCCGTTTTTCTCATTGGGGGTGAACTCGATGGCGGCAGTGAGTCGTGCGGATGCGGTTTGGGAGGGCGACCTACCCACGGGGAAGGGTCGCGTCAAGGTGGCCAGCGGGACGTTCGATGAGTTCCCGGTCACCTGGGCGACCCGCGCGGAGCGCCACCACGGCGGCACCAGCCCGGAAGAGCTTCTGGCGGCGGCGCACGCGGCGTGTTATTCGATGGCCTTCTCCAACGGGTTGAGCAAGTCCGGCCACAAAGTCGAACGCCTCAACACGTCCGCCGAAGTGGAGTTCGTACCTGGCACCGGCATCACGACGATCACCCTGACGACGGTGGGCCACGTTCACGGGATCGATGCCGCGGAGTTTCAGAAGGAGGCGGAGGCGGCGAAGGACGGTTGCCCGATCTCCAAGGCGCTGCACGGCAACGTCACCCTGAAGCTGAACGCCCGACTGGACCTAGAGCACCACTAGCGCGCTGGTCCGGTAAGGCCCGGGAAGTCGACCACGCCCTGCAGCCTCAGGTCTTTGAGCTGGCCGGCGAGCCATTTGCGCGGGTCTTTGATTGGTTTGTTGCCGTCGACGCAATCCCAGGTCCTGCCGCTGACATCGCGGGCGACCAGGAGCAGGCAGCGCGGCTCGAGGCTGCGCTGCCACGCCTTCATGGCGGGCTGGAGAACGATCCTCCGCGGCGGCGCCTTCTCGGGCAGGCTCAGCTCACCCGCATAGAGGTCGTCGCTCGCCTGAACGATCACTCCGCCCGCTGTGAGCGTACCGCCGAGGTTCTCCACCTCGAGCTCGATCGGCTGGCCGGCGGCCGGCGACCCGATGAACGTGAGGTGTGGCACGGGGCGCGTCATGGCCTCCCACCTGGCATCGGCCGCCCTGAGCGCCCGGCGGGTGGCCACGTCCGCGCGCGTCGCGAACACCGCCGCCCAAAGCGCGAGGAACCCGGCGGCCAGCCCGATCAACAACTGTTCTGAGCTCATCGCTACTCCGGCTTGACGGCTTCGGTCGGAGGATCTGGCGCCTGATGGTAGCGCCGGGCGTCGTAGGTGCGGAAGGCGGGCAGCGCCAGCGCGCACGCCAAGCAACCCGCCACGCACAGCACGCCACCCGAAATGATCGAGAGCCGGATGCTGGTCAGCGACGCCACGACGCCGGCTTCGAAGTTGCCCAAGGTCGGACCAACGGAGTAACTGAGCAGCTCGATCGACGCCAGCCGCCCACGCAACGAGTCCGGGATCGTCTGGTTCCAGATGGTCTGCCGGAACACTCCGCTCATCGAGTCCGCCGCGCCGGCGAGTGCCAGGAAGACGAGGGCGGCCACGAGGCCAGGAACGACTCCGAAACCGATGATGGCGACGCCCCAGATCGTCGCGGCAACGATCACACCCATGCCGTGGCGGTGCACCTTTCGCGTCCAACCGCTCGTCGCCGCAAACGCGAACGCGCCCACCGAAGGCGCGGCGTAGAGAAAACCCAGCACACTGGGACCACCGAGGTTCTGGGCGATGGCCGGGAAGAGAGCCATCGGCATCCCGAAGAGCATGGCCACGATGTCGACCACGTAGGTGCCGATCAGCTCGGGGCGGCTGCGCGCGTACCGGATTCCCTCCATCACGCGGCGCAGGCTCGGCCGCTCGGCGTCGGCGGGC
>DATMKM010000158.1:0-87179 GCA_035571315.1 Candidatus Acidiferrum sp. | reverse complement strand
GTCGGCCACCTGGACCTCGAGACGCAGATGTCCAGCCGGCTCGACACGTGGAAGTTCACCTTCTAGCTGGGTTCGGGTGTCGTATCGCCCCACCCGGGCCTAACGGCCCGACCTCCCCGCTTGGCGGGGAGGTGAATTGTTAGGTAGGGCGCTTGAACAGGGATTGGTACTTGATCGCGAGGCCCATGTCGCCTTTGATCTTGAGCTTGCCCTGCATGAAGGCGGCCGTTCCGTCGAGCTTCCCGGTTGCGATCTTCACCCAGTCGCCGGCGTCGGCGAGCATGGTCAGATTTGCGGGCTCGGGCGCGTCGCCCTTGCCGGTCTCGGCGGCCCCGTCGTGGATCTTCATCCACCACTTGCCGCCGCCGTCACCAGACAGGTCGAACTGAATGGTCGCCTTGGTGCTGCCTGCCTTCTCGGGGATGAGGTACTTCGGAAGCGCCTCGATGATCTCTTCTGGTGACAACTGGACTTCTGACATTCCGTTCTCCTGGATTCTGTCCGCCGCGATCGATCTCATGTTAGCCGCGACAATGCTGAGGTGCTGACCGGGCAAGGCCTGACCGAAGTGGCCAAGGGAGTCTTCGAGCTCAGGCTGCCGATCCCGTTCGAAGACGGGCTGGTCAACGTGTTCCTGTTTGCCGACGGCGACGAGGCCGACCTGCTCGATTGCGGTATGAATTCAGACGAGTCGGTCGCCACCATCAAGACCGCGCTTGGCGAGATCGGCGCGAAGCGGCTGCGCAAGCTCGTGATCACCCACATCCACCCCGACCACTACGGCGCCGCCGGCAGCCTGGCAGGTAAAGGGATGGCGGACCTCTACATCCACCGGCTCGAGGTGCCTTTAGTGCACCCGAGGTACGTCGAGCTCGAGCACCTCGTCAAGGAGGTCCGGACCTATCTCCTGGTCAACGGCGTGCCGGCGGACGACGCCGAGGTCCTGAGCAACTCACAGCGTGCTCTCAGCCAGGTCGTCAAGACGGCCGAACCGGCGGTCCAGCTCGATGGGGCGGAACTGCTCCAGATGGGCCGGCGGCACCTGCGCGTGGAGTGGACCCCGGGACACTCCCCAGGGCACATCTGCCTGTACGACCGCGAGGAGAAGCTCCTTTTCGCCGGCGACCACATGCTGCCTGATCTCTCGCCGAACATCGGCCTGCATCCGCAAAGCACGCCAGATCCGCTCCATGAATACCTGGACGGGCTGCGGCGGCTGGCAGCTTACGAACCTGAGCTGATCCTCCCTTCACATGGACGGCCGTTCACCGACGCACCGGCTCGCGTCAAGGTCCTGGAGGCGCATCACCGCAAGCGACTCGACCAGGTCGTGGCGATCGTCGGCCGCGGGAAGCAAACGGGCTGGGAGGTCGCGCTGGAGCTGTGGGGCGCGCGCGCGAACCTCTACGAGAAGCGGCTCGCCCTCCAGGAGGCGCTGGCGCACCTGCAGGCCCTCGCCGTGGACGACCGCGTGGGCAAATCTGTTACGCCCGACTCCGTGCGCTGGACGCCGGTTTGATTCCGAGCGGCAGCAGCTCGGCGGGGTAACAGCCGACGCCGACCACCCCCGGTCCGGCATGGGCTCCGACCACAGGTCCGAGCGGCTGGATCATGAGCGTCTCGGCGATCGAATCCAGCTCGCGGCCGATTCTCTGCGCGTCCGCTTCGGCGTCGGCGTGCCCCACGATGACGCAAACGCCGTGACCGCGATCCACCTCACGCGTGAGCTCGACGACTCGATTCAGCGCGCGCTCGAACGTGCGCACGCGCTCGAGTGGGGTGACAAGACCGTCGCGGATGCAGAGGACAGGCTTGACCTGAAGCACCGAACCGAGCAGTGCGCTAGCCCGTCCGATGCGACCGCCCCGCCGCAGGAACTCGAGCGTGGCCACCGAGAAGTAGGTCTGGATGCTCGACCGCATCTCAAGCACCTTGGCCTCGATGGAAGACGCGTCCATTCCGCTCGTGGCCAGCTCCGAAGCCGCAAGCGTGATGAGCCCAAGTGACATCGAGACGAGCTCCGAATCGACCACGCGCACGCGTTTGGGGTCGGTCATGGTCGCGGCCTGGCGCGCCGATTCGTAGGTGCCGCTCAGCTTCTGCGAGATGTGGATGGAGACGACGGAATCGTGGGCGGAGAGCAACGACTTGTAGACGTCCGCGAACCGCCCGGGCGATGGCTGCGAGGTGGTCGGATGAACGGTCACCGAAGGCAGCCGGCGATAGAACTCGTCGGGTCTTATTTCGACGCCGTCGAGGAGCGACTTTCCGTCGAAGTTGAGCGTCAGAGGCACCACTGTGATCGCGCGCGAGGTGGCGAGCCCCGGTGGAATGTCGGCGGTCGAGTCGGTGACGATGGCGACCCTTCGGTTGCTCACTCGTCGACCGGGTTCATGTCGACGGGGTCGGTGCGACGCCGATTCTTCCGGCCGCGAAAAAAGCGCATCTCGATCGGCCTGAGTGCCACGAGCATCACCAGCACGATAAAAGTCGCGAAGACGGCCACTGTGATGTAGCCGAACCCAACGGCCATGCCCACCGAAGCGGCCACCCAGATCATCGCGGCCGTGGTCAGCCCGTGGACGTTGTCGCCCTGGCGCAAGATCGCGCCCGCGCCAAGGAATCCGACACCCGTGACGATCTGGGCGGCGATGCGCGTCGGGTCCACGCCCGTAACAGCCCCGGGCAGCAGGCCGACGCCGCTGAACATGCAGGCTCCAACGGCGATGAGGGAAATGGTCTTGAGGCCGGCCGGGTGACCGCGATACTCCCTCTCTACACCAAGGGCCAGGCCCAGGAGGAGCGCGATGACGAGGCGAAGTCCTAGTTCGCCCTCGCCTCCAGGTATCTGCAGCGGCTCAGCCTCTGCCGGGACGGCCCCCGGGCTTGTCCTGGGCCCCGGGCTCGTCCTTGGCGCCCGGCTCGTCGGGCAGCTCCGGAAGGTCGAGGCTGTTCACGAAATCTCGGAACACCGCTAGGCGCTCTTCGTCCACCGGCGTCTCGGCCTTGTCCTTCTCGCCGGCCTCCTCATCCGCGTCCGGGATGATGCCGGCCGACTCCATGACCTCCTCCGCGACGAAGATCGGGCATTCGACTCGCACGGCCAGGGCAATGGCGTCGGACGGTCGCGCGTCGAAGTCGAGGTCACGTCCGTTCTGTTTGACGTAGAGCCGGGCGTAAAACACCTGGTCGGCGAGCCGCGTCACCACGATGCGCCTCACGCTGATCCCGAGATCGCCGAACGCCGTCGCCATCAGGTCGTGTGTCAGGGGCCGGCCCAGGGGGTTGCCCGAAATCTTGGTGGCGATCGCCTGCGCCTCGAAAGAGCCGATCCAGATCGGCAGGTACCGATCGGCCTCCTTCTCTTTGAGGATCACCAGGTGCTGGGCGGTCGGCATATGGATCCGGATGCTGTCGACGGAGACCTCGATGAGGTTTTTCATCCTCGGTCCCACTATACCTTTCGGACCTCAGAACCCCCGAAATTTGATCTTCCTGAGGCCTGGGTAGGATACGAACGTGGCTAAGGGGAAGCGGGGGAGGGTGGTCTTGATCGACGCCCACAGCCTCATCTACAGGGCGTTTTTCGCGCTGCCTCCAATGAGCACGTCCGACGGCCAGGTGACGAACGCGGTCTACGGCTTCACGTCCATGCTGGCGATCGTCCTCGCCTCGCGGCCCGAGTTCGCGATCGGGACCTTCGACGTGGGCGCGCCGACATTTCGGTCAATTGAATACAAGGAATACAAGGCCGGCCGGCGCGCGATGCCCGACGACCTGCGGCCGCAGATCGAGAAGGTGCGTGAGCTGCTGCAGGCATTTTCGATCCCGATCTACGGCATCGAAGGCTTCGAGGCTGACGACCTGATCGGCACGCTTTCCCGGCTCGCCGAGGAACGAGGACACGCGGTCACGATCGTTTCCGGAGACCTCGACTGCCTGCAGCTTGTTTCGGAGTCAGTCGAAGCGCTCGTGCCACGACGGGGCATCACGGACACGTTCGTGTACGGACCCGACCAGGTTCGCCAGCGCTACGGGTTTGAGCCGTCGCAGCTCATCGACTTCAAAGCGCTGCGCGGCGACACGTCCGACAACATTCCCGGCGTCCCTGGTGTCGGCGACAAGACCGCTGCGAAATTGGTTCAGGACTTCGGGACCATCGAGGCGCTCCTCGAGCGGGTTGACGAATTGCCCGACGGGCGTTTGAAGACATCACTCAAAGCGAACCAAGAGCAGGTGCGACTGGGCAAACGCATGGTCACGATCGTGCGCGACGTTCCCATCGAGCTCGATCTCGAACGCGCCCGCTGGACTCGTTACGACTACGAGAAGGTGCGGCTCGTCTTCGACCGGATGGAGTTCAGGCAGCTGCTGAGCCGGTTCCCGCCTCCGGACCAGGTGCCGGTCCAGCCGAGCCTCGCTTTCGAGCCCGCGCCCGAGCCCGCAGGCTTGAGGATTGTCGATGACCCGGCCGAAGCGGCGGGCCTGCTCGCCGGATCCGCCGACGTGGCTGTCTTCGCGTTCAATGAAGGCGCGGGCCGCTCGGCGCGCATCTGCGGCCTGGGCGTGTCGACGGGCCATCAAACGTTTTACGCCGCCGCGCCTGACGCGATGGACGCGGTCGCGAGCACCCTCTCGGGCCGGCCCATCTCTGGCCACGACGCCAAAGAGACTGAGCTTGCGCTGCGGTCGCTGGGAGGCGGGAAGCGCGAGTGGGCGTTCAGCACGTTTCTCGCGGCCTACCTTCTCGGCGCGGGCTCGCGGGACCCACGGCTCGAGGACCTGGCGCGAGAGTTCCTAGACGTCACGCTCGTCAGCACCGAGCAGCTGCTGGGCACCGGACGCGCGGCACGCAAGCCGGGCGACGTTGCTCGCAGCGAAGCGGCGGAGTTCGCCGCGCGTCGTGCCGAGGCGATCCTCAACCTACGCCCTCGCCTCGAAGCAGAGATGACCAACCTCGGCGTCGACTATCTCTTTCACGAGATCGAGCTCCCGCTCGCGGGTGTGCTCGCGGACATGGAGTCGGAGGGTGTCGCGATCGACGTGCCCTACCTCAAGGACATGCAGGAAGAGCTGGGCGAGCAGCTGGCGGCGATCGAGTCAGAGGTCGAGCAGGTCGCGGGCCAGAAGTTCAACCTCGGCGCTCCACAACAGCTGGCCAAGGTGCTGTTCGAAGACCTTCGACTTCCCGTCGGCAAGCGGACGAAGACTGGCTATTCGACCGACGCGGATACGCTCGAGGCGCTGCGCGACAAGCATCCGATCATCGGCCTGATCCTCGAGCACCGGCAGCTGTCGAAGCTCAAGTCGACGTACGTCGACTCGCTGCCGCAGCTGGTCGATCCGCTGAGCGGCCGTGTTCACACCTCGTTCGGGCAGGCGAGCACCGCCACCGGGCGGCTCTCGTCGTCCAACCCGAACCTGATGAACATCCCGATCAGGACCGAGCTCGGGCAGCGCATCCGCCGCGCGTTCAAGGCGGCACGGCCCAGTCACGTGATGGTGTCCGCGGACTATTCACAGATCGAGTTGCGCATCGCGGCGCACCTCAGCGGCGATCCGAAGCTGCTCGGCGCGTTCGCGGCGGGCCAGGACATTCACACCGCGACCGCCGCAGCCGTGTTCGGAATTCCGATCGAGTCGGTGGATCCAAACCAGCGCAGGCTGGCGAAGGTCGCTAACTTCGGGTCCATCTACGGACAGGGCGAGTACGGCCTGTCTCAGCAGCTCAGCATCACCGGTGACGTGGCGCGGGAGTTCCTCGCGCAGTACTGGGCCACCTATGCGCGCTTGAAGGAATACCTCGACGAGGTTCGGAAGAAGGCGCGCGAGGAAGGGTTCGTCGTCAGCGCCACCGGCCGGCGCCGCGCGATTCCTGACCTGCGGTCACCGAACTTTCAGCTGCGCAGCGCGGCTGAGAGAATGGCCATCAACTTCCCCATGCAGTCGCTGGCGGCCGACATCATCAAGATCGCCATGGTGCGCTTGCAGCGAGAGATCGAGGCGGATCAGATCGAGGGACGCATGCTGCTGCAGGTTCACGACGAGCTGCTGTTCGAGGTGCCTGAGTCAGAAGTGGATCAGTTTGCGGAGAAGGTGCCGCGCATCATGACCAGCGCGTACGAGCTCGAAACGGGCATCGAGGTCGAAACCAAGGTCGGACCCAACTGGGCGGACATGAAAAAGCTCGCGGTCTTGCGTGCCTGAACTTCCCGAAGTAGAGACGATCGTCGCGGACCTGCGGCCGCACCTGGTCGGGCGTACCATCGTGCGCGCCGAGCTTCCTTTCCCAACCATCGTCCGGCACCCGGAGCCGGAGGTGTTCGTCGACTCCGTCGCCGGCATGCGCATCAACGCGGTGAGGAGACGCGGGAAGTTCATCCTCATGGACCTCGACCACGACCTTCTCCTGGTGGTCCATCTCGGCATGACGGGACAGCTGCGGCTGGTGGACGCTGACGCGCCCATCGAAAAACACACGCACGCGATCTTCACGCTGGATGGAGACTCAAGTTCCCCATCCGGCGGTGCGCGCCACCTTCTCCGCCAGCGGGGAAGTGAGCCATCCAGTTTTCCGGCCCGCCCTTCACGGCAGTTGCGCTATCGCGATCCGCGGCGTTTCGGTCGTCTGCTGCTCGGCACCCAAGAGTCGCTTCTCGCTTCGAAAAAGATGCCGAGGCTCGGCCCCGAACCGATCGATCCCGCTTTCGCGCCCGACGAGCTCTATCGAAGTCTGCGGAAGCGGCACACCTCGTTGAAAGCTGTGTTGCTCGATCAAGGCGCGATCGCGGGCGTTGGCAATATCTATGCGGACGAGTCCATGCATCGCGCCCGCCTGCGGCCTGACCGCATGGCCGCGGGCCTCAGCCGCAAGTCGGCGCAACGACTGCACGAGTCTCTGCGCGATTCACTGCTAACGGCGATTAGAAACCGCGGCAGCTCGGTCGACACTTATCGCGACGCGTGGGGCGAGCTCGGAGGTCAGCAGGAGAAGCTGCTGGTCTACGGCCGCGCCGGCGAACCATGCTTCACGTGCGGGCGGCCGCTCAAGATGATCCGCCTCGCGGGACGGAGCACAGTCTTCTGCACCAAGTGCCAGCATTAGAGAGGCTGTACCCGAGGCTCTTCGCGATCGTCGTGCTTGCGGTCGCGTTCGTCGCGCTGACAATTGCGATTACAGCAGGAGTCTTCGCGAGCCTCGACCACCAGGTCGCGGAGGCGATGCACAGCATCTGGCAGGAATCTCTGCAGGGGCTGTTCCAGCTGATCGCCGAGCTCGGTGGGCTCGAGCTCACTACCGCGCTCATGGTCGGGCTCTTCTTTTACTTATGGCGCGGCGGGTTCGGGGCCGACGCCCTTGTCGTGATTGCGTTCGCCGGCGCCGTCGTGCTCGAGCTGGTCTACAAGGAGCTGTTCTTTCATCCGGGGCCGCCACCCTCACTCTCTCATCAGGACGGTCCGAGCGTGACCGACCTTTTCCTTGGAAACGGGCTGGGCAACAGCTTTCCGAGCGGGCACATGGTGCGGGCGGTCGTTGCCTACGGCCTGCTCGCCTTTGTCGTCCGCCGCCTCGCGCCGTCACGTGTGGCGCGACTCCTCGCCCTCCCGGCCGCGACCCTCATCGTCGTCGCCCTCGCCTTCGACCGGCTGTATCTCGACGTCCACTGGGAGTCGGACGTGATCGGCGGACTGCTGCTGGGCGGCATCGCCCTCGTGGCGGCGACAGTCTGGTTGGACCGTCCGGTAAAGCCCGACAATTAGGACGTGGCGGACAGAGCGGTCTTGATCATGGTCACGACCGGTGGCCGCAACGACGCGGAGCGCCTCGGCGAGGCCCTCGTGGTAGGACATCTCGCAGGGTGCTGCTCGGTCATCTCGACTGTCCATTCGGTCTATTACTGGCAAGGCCAGCTGAAGCGTGAGCACGAGGCGCTTTTGCTCGTGAAGACCCTGGAGTCCCAGGCCGCCGCGGTTCAGGAATACGTCCGAACTCACCACGAATACGAACTGCCGGAGATCCTGCAGATCAGCGTCGAGGGCGGGTCGGCCGACTACCTGAACTGGCTCGCAGATCAAGTAACGCAACAAGGCGACTAAGCGTTAAGTCAACACTTAGACTCATGGACGGGGTGGCAACCGTAGTCGACGTTCCCGGCGATTCCAACGGCCCCAAAAAGCGCCGCCGTCGCCAGGCGCGCCGCGAGGCGGCCGCCGCGCTGGAACAGGCCCACGGCGACCACGGCAGCGCGAACGGCAACGGCAGCGCGACCGAGACGATTCCGCCCGCGCAGATGGCCGAGGCGCAGGTCGTGTCGGTCGCGCTCGTGCCCGAGCTGGAATCTCCACTGCACCAGGCGATCCTCGTGGAGGCTCCGATGGCAGAGCCGGACGATTTCAACGACCTGCTCGGCCAGGCGGTCGGCCTGCGTCTGGATTCGGTCTCCCGCGAGTTTGGCGGGAGTGACCAGATGCACGTGAGCGCGCTCCGGAACGTCTCGCTCGAGATCGGGCCATGTGAGTTCGTCGCGGTCGTCGGTCCGTCCGGCTGCGGCAAGACCACCTTGCTCTCGATGATGGGTGGACTCGACAAACCCACCACCGGACACGTTTACGCGGCCGGCCTTCCGCTCGGCGAGCTTTCGGAGCAGGACCTCGCCGACTACCGGCTCCAGCGCGTGAGCACGATCTTCCAGACCTTCAATCTCATCCCCTCGATGACGATCGAAGACAACGTGGCGCTCCCGATGACACTGGCGGGGGTGGAGCTCGAGGAACGGCTCAAGCGCGCGCGGCACCTGCTGGCACTGGTTGGCCTCGAGCATCGTGCCCGTTCGCGCGCTCGACTCCTCTCAGGCGGAGAGCAGCAGAAGGTTGCGGTGGCTCGCGCTCTGGCCAACCGCCCCGGGCTCATCCTCGCCGACGAGCCGACCGGCAGCCTCGACTCGGCCGCGGGCGAAGGGGTCCTGAACCTGCTCGAGGACCTCAATCACCGCGGAGCGACTGTGGTGCTGGTGACCCACGACCCGGAGGTCGCTCGGCGCGCCCACCGCGTCGTGAGGATGATCGACGGGCGAGCGATCGAGCTCGACGCGGGAAATCCCACCGTGCGGAAGCAGGAGCCGGTCGATCCGGCTCCGCGACTCCACTGGCGCGACACGCTGAAAGTCGGCCTCGGGAGCGCGGGCCGACGGCCGCTGCGCACCGCGCTCACGACCACCGGAGTCGCCATCGGCATCGCCGCGATGAGCCTGATCGTCGCCCTGGCCGGGGGGCTGCAGGGGGCTCTCGACGCCCCGGCCCTGGCGACGAGCCAGGTGCATCAGGTCGAGGTCTATCCCGCCGCCGACGCGGGAACCTCTACTTTTGACGGCGGCACCTTGGCCACCCTTGCGGGGCAGCCTCACGTGAGCGCCGCCTGGGGTCAGCTCTCGATGAGCGGGACCTTCGCCACCGGGACGCGCGCTGGATCGGCCGCAGCGCCGCGGCCCGCGCTGTCAGGGGCGCTGGTTTCGCTAGCCCCTCTGCGTTCGTCGAGCGTGATGCCAGTGCTGAGCGCCGGCCGCCTGCCCAAGTCCGACGCTGCCTCCGAGGTGCTTCTGACGGACAGCGAGGCGACCGCTCTCGGCTTCCCCGCACCCCGTGGCGCGATCGGGACACAAGTCGTCTACAGCGCCACCTCCGGTGCGCTGATGGTCCCGGGCGTGACTCGCAACCCAGTCACGAGCCCTCTTGAGCTGAAGTTGCTCGTCGTCGGAATCGTGTCCGGCAACGCGATGCCGGCGGGTGCGCCCGGCGGCATGGCGCCCTACACGACAGAGCGTGATTACTGGGCGCAGCTCGCGCGGACCAACGCTTGGAGGGGCGGGGAGTATTCGACCATCACGCTGCTGGCCGATTCCGGCCTTTCGGTCGACAGCCTGCAGCAGCGTGTCGAGGCGCTAGGGTTCCAGGCCCAGACGTTTGGCGACCAGTTCCGCAGCTTCGAGGACCTGCTCGGAAAGATGCGCGTGGCTCTCCTGGGGCTCGCGCTGGTCGCTCTGCTCCTCGCCTGTCTCGGCATCGCCAACACGATGTACACCGCGGTCCTCGAGCGGACCAAGGAGATCGGGGTCCTGAAGGCACTCGGCGCGCGCCGGCGCGACGTGCTGCTCATCTTCGTCGCCGAAGCCGCCTTCATCGGGCTTGCGGGCGGCCTGGTCGGGATCTTCATCGCGGTCGGGCTGGGCCGCCTCGGCAACGCTGCCGTCGACCGGCTGACCCAATCGGTCGCCGGCGCCGGCTTTGACGTGTTCCGCACGGACTTCGGGGTCGTGGCGGCGGCGCTCGTCGTGGCGATCGTGCTGAGCACGGTCAGCGGCCTCCTCCCGGCACTGAGAGCCGCCGTCCAGGATCCGGCGCGTGCCCTCCGCTACGAGTAGTCCCGTCCGCGATCCGGTGATGCGCGCCAGCCTCCCCGCGAGCGGGGAAGTCACGCACTCAATTAATTGAGGGCTTCTGCTTACCCGCTGGTTGACGCCGAGGTCGCGGCGGCGCTGGTGCTCGAGCGCACACATTTCCTGGGCGCCCAAAGGGTGCCGCTCATGGATTGCGCCGGGCGCGTTCTCGCCGAAGACATCGTGGCCTCGGCTGCACTGCCCGCCCTCCCGTCCAGCGCGGTCGATGGATATGCGCTCCGCGCAGCCGACGCCCGCAAGGCTCTGCGCGTGGCCGGCGAGTCCGCGGCAGGCCGGCCATTTGACAGTCCACTCGAGCCGGGCACAGCGCTTCGAATCCTGACCGGCGGAGTCTTGCCCGAAGGGGCGGATTGCGTCGTGATGATGGAGGACGTCGAGCTGAGCGGTGACGTCGTCACCATCCCCGGCGGCCTCCAGCCGGGCCAGAACTTCCACGCGCCTGGAGCCGATCTGCGAGCCGGCGAGAAGGTTCTGCCGGCGGGAGTGCAGCTCGGCGCGGCGGAGATCGGCCTGGCCGCGGCCCTGGGCCTGGCCGAGCTGCCGGTCGGCCGCCGTCCGCGAGTGGCGCTCATGTCCACAGGGGACGAGCTCGTCGAGGTGGGGAAGACACCGGCGCGCGGGCAGATACCCGACTCCAACCGGTGGGCGCTGCTCGCGGCCCTGCGCGAAGCCGGCGCGGAAATTCGCCTGCTCGGCATCGGGCCGGACGAGCCTGACGCCTTGCGGCGGCTGGTCGTCGATGCGCTCGTTGGCGCGGACGTCCTGGTCACGTCAGGAGGGGTGTCCGTCGGCACGCACGATCTCATCAAGCCGCTGCTCGAATCCCTCGGGGATGTCCATATCGGGCGGGTCAAGCTGAAACCCGGGAAGCCGTTTACCTTCGCGACCTTGCCAGAAGAGAAGCTGGCGTTCGGCTTGCCCGGCTTCCCGGTTTCGTCGCTCGTCACCTTCGAGGTGTTCGTGCGGCCGGCGCTGCGCAAGATGCAGGGTTTCACCCAGCTCCAGCGCCCGACCCTGCCGGTCCGCCTGGGATACGACGCGAGGGCGACTGCCGATCGCACCGAGTATCAACGGGTCAACCTGCGACGCGACGGACCAGACCTGGTCGCCGTCTCGACGGGCTCCCAATCCTCGTCGCGACTCATGTCGCTGGCGGGAGCGCATGCGCTGGTGCGGATCCCGCCGGGGGATCAGGGCATCAAAGCCGGAGCCATGGTCGACGCGATGATCCTGTCCCTACCGTGAGCGGGGCAGCCCGGCGCGGTCCTGCTCGCGTTTCGTGCGATCGACTTCGTCCTGCACGTCACCGCGTACGTCCCGCGCGCTTCGTTTGAGGTGGCCCACCGCCTGGCGGGCGTCGCCTTTCATCTCAGCGGCCGGGTCGCCAGTGGCCTTGCCGTCGATTTCTTCCGCTTTTCCCCGAACCTGGTCTCTCATACCTGATTAACGCCGGAGGCAGGCGGGCTCCCTTCGAACGTCCGTTCGCTTTAGAATTAGACGTCTCGCATGCCCTCCAGCTTTCGTGTCGACGCACCCTTCAAGCCGGCCGGTGACCAGCCTCAGGCGATTGAGCAGCTGGTCGACGGCGTGCGTTCCGGGCTGACGCAGCAGGTTCTGGCCGGTGTCACCGGGAGCGGCAAGACCAACGTCATGGCGTGGGCGGTGGAGCAGCTGCAGCGGCCGGTCCTGGTGCTCAGCCCGAACAAGACGCTCGCGGCCCAGCTGTGCGCCGAGTTCCGGCGCCTGCTGCCCGACAACGCGGTCGAGTATTTCGTCAGCTACTACGACTACTACCAGCCCGAGGCGTACATCGCGCGCTCCGACACCTACATCGAAAAGGACTCGAGCCGCAACGAAGAGATCGACCGCATGCGCCACTCGACCACCCAGACGTTGCTGACGCGGCGCGACGTGCTGGTGGTGGCGAGCATCAGCTGTATCTACGGTGTCGGTTCGGTCGAGGACTACATGGGCGAGGCGCTGAAAGTCGAAAAGGGCCAGGCAATCCGTCGCGAGATCTTCCTGCGCAAGCTCACGGAGATGCTGTACGAGCGCAACGACTATGACCTTGCGCGTCTTCGGTTCAGGGTGCGCGGCGACGTCGTGGACCTGGTTCCGGCCAACGAGGAGAAGGTCTTCCGGGTCGAGTTTTTTGGCGACGAGATCGAGCGCATCCAGGAACTCGACGCGGTGACCGGCGAGATTCTCGGCACGCGCGACAGCTTCACGATCTTTCCGGCGTCGCACTACGTCACGCCCGCCGACAAGCTGCGGCTCGCGATGGTCGATATCGAGGCCGAGCTCGACGAGCGGACCAGGTGGTTCGAGGAGCACGGACGGCTGCTCGAGGCGCAGCGGCTGCGACAGCGCACCAACTTCGACCTCGAGATGATGCGCGAGACCGGAACGTGCGCGGGGATCGAAAACTATTCGCTCCACCTCACGCGCCGGAAGCCTGGTGACGCGCCCTTCACGCTGATGGACTTCCTGCCTGACGACACCCTGATCTTCGTCGACGAGTCGCACGTGGCGGTGCCGCAGATCGGAGGCATGCTCGGCGGAGACCGGTCGCGCAAGGCGGCCCTCGTCGAGTACGGCTTTCGTCTGCCGAGCGCGTTCGACAACCGGCCGTTGAGCTTCGAAGAGTGGGAGGAGCGGGCGCATGACGTCGTTTACGTCTCAGCCACGCCCGGGGCGTACGAGATCAGACGCTCGCAGCGAACCGTGGAGATGGTGGTGCGACCGACGGGCCTCGTCGATCCGACAGTTGAGGTGCGTCCCACCGCCGGCCAGATCGACGATCTCCTGGCCGAGGTGAAAAAGCGCGCTGAGCTTGGCCACCGCTCCCTGGTGACGACTCTCACCAAGCGTTTCGCCGAGGACCTCGCCGACTATCTCCGCGAGTACGGTGTGAAGGTTCGCTACCTGCATTCGGAGCTCGACGCGATGGAGCGCCTGGACGTCCTGCGCGACCTGCGCACCGGGGCGGTCGACGTTGTCGTCGGCATCAACCTTCTGCGAGAGGGCCTCGATCTTCCGGAGGTGGCGTTCATCGGCATCCTCGACGCGGACAAGGAAGGCTACCTCCGCGCTTATCGCTCGTTCATCCAGACGATCGGGCGCGCCGCGCGCAATGTCGACGGCCACGTCGTGATGTACGCCGACAAGATCACCGACTCGATGAGGCTGGCTCTCGACGAAACCGAGCGGCGGCGCAACAGGCAAACTGCATACAACGCTGAGCGGGGCATCACGCCGGAGACGGTGAAGAAAGCGATCTACCAGATGGAGATCAACTCGAACGACATCCAGGCGGACGCCGTCGAGATCATGGCCGGGGCGGGCGTCCCCCGCGAAGACCTGCTCGCGATCGTGCGCGATCTCGAGAAGGAGATGCGCCGGCTGTCGAAGGAGCTGCAGTTCGAGGATGCGGCGCGCGTGCGGGACCGAATCATCCTGTTGCGCAAGCGCCTGTCCGGTGAAGAGCCGGGCAAGGACACCGAAGAGGACGGTGCGATCGCGATGGCGATCGCCGCTGCGCCGAAGCAAAAGACGATGGTCCGCAACTGGAGGAAATCACGACGGGGTCCGTGAGGAACGTGAGAAGGGCTGCTGAGCTACTCGCGACCCCGCCGACCGGTTGGATGGAAACTCTCGGGGCCCGCATCAGCGAGTCCGAGCCGGGGCGCGTCGTGCTCGAACTCGAGGCCGGGCCCAGGCACCGCCACGGCGGTGGGATCGTTCAGGGAGGGGTGATCACACAGATCGCGGACGCGGCGATGGGCATGTCGCTGGCGACCCTTCAGGAGGACGGGGTGTGGAACACGACGATCGAGCTGAAGATCAATTTCATCCGGCCAGTGATCTCGGGGCGCCTTCGCGCGGTCGGCCGGGTCGTCGAGATGAAGCAGAAGCTGATGTTCAGCGAGGCGGACGTGCTGGACGACGAAAACAGGCTCGTGGCCCGAGCGTCGTCGACCTGTCTCGAGGTTCCCGAGGGACAGGGTCGTGAGTAAGGTCGTCGAGGCATACTCGCCGGCCTGGAGCTGGTTCGGCTTCAGACTCTTCCACGCCGGCGAGGGCAGCGCTGTCGTGGACATGAGCACCACCGAGCAGATGGCGAATCACTCCGGGTTTGTGCACGGCGGTATCATCAGCGCTCTCGCCGACAGCGCCATGGGACGCTCGTTGAGAACCATCAAGCCAGGCGTGGCGCGTGCGATGAGCATCGACCTCAAATTGAGCTTTATCAACGCCGCGAAGATCGGCGAGGACCTGCGGGCGACCGGCACGGTGGTTCATGCGGGGCGCCGCACGGCTGTGATGGTGTGCCGGGTCGAGGGGACGAATGGGAGGCTGATCGCGACGGCGAGCGGCACGTTTGCAATCACGAGAGAGAAGGAATAGCCAGAGTCCAGGATGCCGATAGACCACATCACGATTCGCGGCGCGCGCGAGCACAACCTCAAAAACGTCACGCTGTCGATCCCGCGTGACAAGCTCGTCGTGTTCACCGGCCTGTCGGGTTCCGGCAAGTCGTCGCTGGCCTTTGACACCATCTATGCGGAAGGCCAGCGGCGCTACGTGGAATCCCTGAGCGCCTACGCGCGGCAGTTCCTCGGCCAGATGGAGAAGCCGGACGTCGACACCATCGAGGGCCTTTCGCCCGCGATCTCCATCGACCAGAAGGGAACGTCGAAGAACCCGAGGTCGACCGTCGGCACAGTCACCGAGGTCTACGACTACCTACGCCTGCTCTATGCGCGGGTCGGGCACCCGCACTGTCCCGTGTGCGGACGGGAGGTCCGCCGGCAGACGGTCGATCAGATGGCGGACCACGTCGAAAAGCTGCCCAAAGGCACGCGCGTGATGGTCCTGGGACCGATCGTCAAGGGTCGTAAGGGCGAGTACAAATCGCTCATCGACGACGTGCGCAAGTCGGGATTTGTGCGGGTCCGTGTCGATGGCAGCCTGTACGAGCTGACCGAGCAGATTCCGCTCGACAAGAACAAGAAGCACGACATCCAGGTCGTGGTCGACCGGATCGTGATCGGACCCGACCAGCGCACGAGGCTTGTCGAATCGGTCGAGACTGCGGCGCGACTCGGCAGCGGCCTGGTGATCATCGCTCCCGAAAACGGAGAAGAGATCCAGATGTCAATGGCCTTCGCCTGTCCCTACGACGGGACCAGCGTGCCCGAACCCGAGCCGCGCAACTTCTCGTTCAACAGCCCGCATGGGGCATGCCCGACCTGCACCGGGATCGGCTCGCAGCTCGTGGTCGACGGAGACCTGGTCGTGCCCGACCCGTCGCTTTCCCTTCGCGAGGGAGCGATCGCCGCGTGGAGCCGCTCGCAGTTCTTCTATCCGGAGTTGCTGGAATCGGTCAGCAAGTTCTTCGGCATCGACATGGACAAGCCGTGGTCGAAGCTGTCCAAGCAGCAGCGTGAGGTGCTGCTCAACGGTACGGGCGATCGCAAGATCCGGTTCGGCTACAAGAACCAGTACGGGCATTCGCGCTGGTACGAGGCGCCGTTCGAAGGTGTGATCGCGAACCTGCAGCGGCGGTACCAGGAGACGCAATCCGACTTCCTGAAGGCGGAGCTGGAGCGGTACATGTCCGACAAGCCGTGCCCCGCTTGCCAAGGACGCCGCCTCAAGCCCGAGTCGCTCGCGGTGACCGTGGCGAATCACAACATCGCCGAGGTGTGCGAGCTGCCGGTCAGCACGGCGGTCAGCTTTTTCGACCAGCTGGACCTGACCGAGCGTGAGCACCTCATCGCTCGTGGTGTCTTGAAGGAGATCTCCGAGCGGTTGCAGTTCATGATCGACGTCGGGCTCGAATATCTGACCATCGAGCGCGCTGCCAACACGCTTTCCGGTGGCGAGTCGCAGCGGATCCGTCTCGCGACACAGATCGGATCGAAGCTGATGGGCGTCCTGTACATCCTCGACGAGCCGTCGATCGGGCTGCACCAGCGCGACAACCGGCGGCTGATCAACACGCTGCTGAGGCTGCGCGACCTCGGCAACACGCTGATCGTCGTCGAGCACGATGAGGAGACGATCCGCTCGGCTGACTACATGGTCGACATCGGACCCGCGGCGGGCGAACATGGAGGGGAGATCATCGCCGCGGGAACCGTGGACGAGGTGCTGCGCAGCCCGAACTCTCTGACCGCGGCCTTCCTCAGAGGAGACCGTGAGATTCCGGTTCCGCCACGCCGCCGAAAAGGCAACGGCAAGCGCCTGGTGATCCGCGGCGCTCGGGCCAACAACCTCAAGAACCTGGATGTCGCGCTTCCGCTCGGCACGTTTGTCGCGGTATCGGGAGTGAGCGGTTCGGGGAAATCCTCGCTGGTCACAGACATCCTCAGCCGTAAGGTCGCGCAGCACTTCTATCGGGCCAAGGACAGGCCTGGGGCCCACGACGCGGTGGAGGGGCTCGAGCATCTCGATAAGGCGATCGACATCGACCAGTCGCCGATCGGTCGCACGCCGCGGTCCAACCCTGCGACCTACACCGGGATGTTCACGTACATGCGCGAGCTGTTCGCGCAGCTTCCCGAGGCGAAGATGCGCGGCTACAAGCCGGGCCGCTTCAGCTTCAACGTGCGCGGGGGCCGGTGTGAGGCGTGCCAGGGTGACGGGATCATCCAGATCGAGATGCATTTCCTACCCGACGTGTACGTGCCGTGTGAGGTATGCCACGGGACGCGGTACTCGCGCGAGGTCCAGGAGGTGAAGTTCCGCGGGCACTCGATCTCCGACGTGCTCGAGATGACCGTCGACGAGGCCTACGAGGTGTTCGAGAACGTACCGCGAATTCAGACCAAGTTGAAGACGTTGCGCGACGTTGGGCTCGGTTACATCCGGCTCGGCCAGCCGGCGACGCAGCTGTCCGGAGGCGAGGCGCAGCGCGTGAAGCTGTCCTCTGAGCTGTCGCGACGCGACACCGGCCGGACCCTGTATCTGCTGGACGAGCCGACGACCGGCCTTCACTACGCGGACGTGGAGAGGCTCTTGGTCGTGCTCCACCGCCTGGTCGAGCACGGCAACACGGTGGTTGTGATCGAGCACAACCTCGACGTCCTCAAGACCGCCGACTGGCTCATCGACCTTGGACCGGAGGGCGGGGAGAAGGGGGGCTACGTGATCGCCGAAGGCACGCCGGAGCAGCTGGCGGCCAACTCCGCATCGTCGACGGGACAGTTCCTGCGCACACCGCTCGAACGGGCGGGCCGGCTCGGAAAGGCGAACGGATCCACCGCCTCTCGGCCGTCCGCCAGACGCCGCGTCAAAGTCGCCGTCTGAAGACGGAGAGACCGGCCACCGGATATTCCGCGCTTCTCCGGGTCCCGGGCTTCACCCGCCTCTACGCTGGGCTGCTGCTGGGCCGCATGGCCGGGTCGATGCTCTTCGTGGCGCTGGTCCTGTTCGTGCTCCAGCGCTACCACTCGCCGGAGCTCGCCGGCGCGACAGCATTCATGGCCGCCCTGCCTGGCATCGTCGTCTCGCCGCTGGCGGGCGCCCTGCTCGACCGCTACGGTCGCGCCCGGCTGGTGGTCCTGGACTATGCGGTAGCCGCGGTGGCGCTGGGACTCATTGCAGGCCTTTCCGCCCTGCATTGGCTGGCTTCGCCGCTTCTCCTCGCCATCGTCGCGGTCGCCTCTCTCACCAACCCATTGAGCTGGGCCGGGGCCCGCTCCCTGTTTCCGATCCTCGCCCCGCGGCACCTGTGGGAGCGGGCCAACGGTCTGGACAGCAGCGGGCATGTCATCGCCACGCTTCTCGCATCGCCACTGGCCGGCACGCTCGTGGGCCTGTTCGGAGGGGAATGGGCGCTGGCCGCCTCGGGCGCGGTGTACGTCGCGGCAGCCGTGGTCATGCTGCGCCTGCCCGAGCCGCGAAATGCAGCGGCGCCGGTCGGCTCTGTGCTGAGGAATGCCTGGCTCGGCCTCGTGTACACGGTGAGAAATTCGACGCTGCGCGGCCTCGCCCTGACGCTGAGCATCTACAACGTCGGCAACGGCCTGCTCGCGATAGCGGTCCCAGTGCTTGTTCTCACCCGGTTGCATTCCGGACCCTCGACGGTTGGACTCTTATGGGGAGCCATGGGAGGAGCGGGGCTGGGCTCTGCTCTTGTCGCAGGCCGCTTCTCCAGCCAGGGGCGGGAGCGGTGGTTGATGGCGGGCCCCATCGTGGTCGCCGCAGTCGCGACGGCTTTGCTTCCCTTCGCGTACAGCCTCTGGGTTGTCGCAGGAGCGATCGTCCTGCTCGGTCTCTCGACCGGGCCTTTCGACATCGGCCTGTTCACGCTGCGCCAGCGGCGGACCGACCCCGCGTGGTTTGGTCGGGCTTTCGCCGTGTCGATGTCGCTCAACTCCGCTGGAAACCCGATCGGGTCGGCGCTGGCCGGGCCGCTCATCGCCGCGTCGCTGAACCTGGCGTTGTGGGCCGCGGTCGCGGCGACTCTGGCCAGCCTGGTGCTCGTGCTGGTCGCCATCCCATCGCGGGATGAGGCGGTCGCCAGCGTGTGAAGGAGGGGAGATCGCGATGCGGTGAGGGTTCGGACGCGAGAAATGCGAGTAGGGAGCGCCCTTTAGCGGTGCACTCCGAACAGGACTACGCCTAAGACGAAGATCGCGAAGATCAGACCGATCACGAGCAGGACCAGCAGGGCGATGTGGACCGCCCCGATGATCATCCCCGCCGTCGCCATGCCCATCCCCTTCTCGCCCGTCTGCCTGATCTGGTGGCGGGCCATGTAGCCGGTGATGATCGCGATCAGGGCGACCGTGAATCCGCCGATTCCGGGGATGATGTGCGCGAAGAACGATCCGATCCCGGCCACCAGGCTGACGATCGCCAGAGTGTTGGTGCCGGCGCCGGCCGATGTGTACATCGGACCAACTGGACCCGGCGGAACCGAGGTGGAGGGAGCCGACTGTTGCCCCGCGATCTGCGTGGCGCCGCTGATTTGTGGCGGCGGGGGCGGGAGATTGCCGGGGGTGGTGCTCACTGCGGTCAAGTTTACGGTGATGGGGTTGGGCTGGGCGACAGGGTCGCGTGGGTGGCCGCGAACACTGCGATGAATACGAAAAATGCGATGTAGGCGGTGATGAAGAGCAAGAAGAGGCCGATCGCCACGTAGCCCACGACCAGGCCGATCAGGGCGAGGTTTCCGCCCGCCTCGCCGCTCGTCTTGATCTGGTGGCGCGCGACGTGTCCGGTGATGACTGCCACCAGTCCGCCGAAACACCAGCTGCCGAGCACGGTCGAAGCGGCGAATGAGACGCTGACGATCGCCCAGGGGTTGTAGGGGCGGCTCGCCTGGGGGGCGTACGCGGGCGGGATGGCGTGCGGCGCCGGCGCCGCGGGCGACTTCTCCATCGGGGCAGTGTAAGAGAGCTACCTAAAATCGATCGCGTGGCGATCTCCCTGGAAGACACGGTCAAGCGGCGCCTCAAGGCGGTGCCTGACAGCCCTGGCGTGTACCTGTTTCGCGATAACCGGAGCCAGGTCATCTACGTCGGCAAGGCACTGCGCCTGCGCGATCGGCTGCGCTCCTATTTCACGCCCGGCTATACGCAGACGGCGCGCGTCGCCGAGATGGTGCGGAGGGCCACTGACTTCGAATTCGTCACGACCGCCAACGAGGTGGAGGCCCTGGTCCTCGAGTGCAGCCTCATCAAGAACTATCGGCCGCGCTTCAACATCCGGCTCAAGGACGACAAGAACTACCTCTATCTGAAGCTCCCGGTGACCGAGGAGTTTCCGCGCGTCCATTACTCGCGCAGGGTGCAGAACGACGGCGCGCGGTACTTCGGCCCGTATACGTCCGCCCAGTCGCTGCGCGGCACCGTCAAGTCGATCCGCCAGCTTCTGCCGTTCAGGACTTGCTCGGACGAGATTTTCAAGCAGGGCAAGGTATGCCTGGACTTCCACATCAAGCGCTGCCCGGGTCCATGCGAGCGACGGATCAGCTCGGAGGATTACAAGGCGCGCATCAACGAGGTCGCGCTCTTCATGGAGGGGCGCTCGGACCTGCTGGTGAACGAGCTCAAGGAGCGTATGGAGGGTTCGGCCAACCGGCTCGATTTCGAGAACGCCGCGCGCTACCGCGACCAGCTCCAGTCGATCGAACGCATCGCCGACCGGCAGAAGGTCCTCACCCACGGCCGTGATGATCAGGACCTGGTCGCGTACGCGCGTCACGCGGGAGACGTGTTCGTCGAGGTGGCGTACATCAGGCAGGGCAAAATGGTCGGGCACGACGGCCACGCTCTCGATGGCGCCGGCGAGGCGACCGAGGCCGAACTGCTGCGCGGCTTCGTGCTCCAGTACTACGCGAGCGCTACACACGTGCCGCGGGCGGTGATCCTGCCGGGGCTCGTCGACGAGCCCGACCTCCTCGCGGGCTGGCTCAGCCAGAGGCGCGGCGGCCCGGTGTCGATCGAGGTGCCACGGCGCGGGCGCAAACGCGCTCTGGTGCTGCAGCTCGCCGATACGGCCGGGCAGGAGCTCGAGCAGCTGCGCATCCAGGCCGACTACGACCGCAGCCGCACCGAGCCGATGCTCGCGGCGCTGGCCGAAGCCCTCGACCTGGAGTCACCCCCGAAGCGCATCGAGTGCTACGACATCTCGAACCTCCAGGGTGACTCGGCGGTCGGAGCGATGGTGGTCTTCGAGGACGGCCGGCCGCGGAACGATCACTACCGCCATTTCAAGATCAAGTTTGTCCCCGGACCAAACGATTTCGCGATGCTGCAAGAGGTGTTGCGGCGCAGGCTCGAGCGCCTCGAGTCCGCCCAACGCCGCGAGGAGGCCGACGCCGTGGGGGACCGCTCGTTCACGAGCCGGCCCGATCTGATCCTCATCGATGGCGGCCGTGGCCAGCTCAGCGCCGCGCTCGAGGTGCTCGAGTCGGCGGGCTACGCGGATATCCCGACGTTCGCGCTGGCCAAGGAGAGAGAGGAGATCTTTGCGCCCGGACGTGCCGAGCCGATCGTCCAGGAGCGCAACTCGCCTGGCATGTTCCTGGTGCAGCGTATCCGCGACGAGGCTCACCGCTTTGCGATCACCCACCACCGCAAGGTTCGCGCGCGCAAAGCGTTGACCTCGCCGCTTGATTCGGTCGAAGGCATCGGGCCCGCACGCAAGCGCATCCTCCTGCGACACTTCGGCTCGGTGCAGGCGATCCGCGAGGCGCCCGTCGAGGACATCGTCAAGCTGGGCGTGCCTGAGCGCCTGGCCAAACGATTGAAGGAATCTTTGTGACCCTTGTAATCGTCGGCGGGGGCAGCGAGCCCCAGCTCGACGAGGCCGTAGGCGTGTTTATCGATTCGGGTTTTCAGCTCGCCCGCTGGCTTTCCGCGTGGGACGACGCCGACGCTGTGCTGCCGCTGCGCGGCGATGCCGTATCGGTGCTCAAGGACGCCGACGCGCAGGACATCCGCTACGTGCTGGTGCACGTCGGACCGGGGGACGGAAGGGCCGGCGGCAGTCACGAGCGCGCGCACCATCGCGTCGACGTCGCCCAGCTGCGCGAGCTGGCGCAGCAGCTTCGCTCGCGCGAGCGTCTGCTCGTGTCTTGCATGGCGTTCGGTTACAAGAACGGCATCCCGGACGGGGCGTCATGGGTGGTCGACGTCAGGTTGCTGGAAAACCCGTACTGGGTCGAGGAGCTTCGGCCTCTGGACGGACGCGACCCGCGCGTGCGGGACTACGTGGTCAACCAGCCTGCGGCGCAAGAGCTCCTGGTCAACCTTGAAAAGACGCTCTCCGCCGCAATCCCTCATTACAGGGAGCGGGGACGTTCGCACCTGGTGGTCGCCTTCGGGTGCACCGGTGGGCGGCACCGCTCCGTCGCGATGGCGCGTGAGATGTCCGAGCGGATGAAGAACGTCGACGGGATCGACATCGAATTTTCAGCTCGCGATCTTTAGTGACCCGAGCCCTCGTCTTGGGTGGGGCGGGGTTCGTCGGGGTCGCCGCGTGCAAGGAGCTGATGCGCCGTGGCGTGGAGACCATAGCGGCGGGGAGGAAGGATCGCCCATACGGCACTTTCACGAGCTACCTCGCATTCGACCGGACGGATGACGAGCAGCTCGAGCGCACCCTCCGCCAGGTCGAGCCGGACGTTGTGCTCGACCTCGCGTGCTACCTGCCGGGCGAGGTGCGCTCTGTGGCGAGTCTGTTCAAAGGTGTCCGCTACGTCTTCGTTTCGACCGGCGTATATCCCAACTTGGATGGCAGGCCCGCCCGCGAAGACGACTTCGTCCCGCTGGTCGGAGATCCCCCACCCAAGCTCGACTACATGAATGGCAAGCGCTGGTGCGAAACCATGCTGGCGCGCGAGACCGACCTCCCCTGGACGGTGATCCGGCCGCCGGCCGTGCTCGGGCCGGCCGACCCCTCCCTGCGCATCGCCGCCTACATTCAGCGCGTGGAGGACGGCGGACCGGTACTCGTTCCGGTCGAGTCGTACGAGCGCCAGGCCGGGCTCGCATGGGTCAAGGACATCGGTTACGCCTGTGCGCTGGCGTGCGACCTGCGCAAGCACCTGACGCACAAGGCGTTCAACGCCGCCTTCGAGGGTGTGAGCCTGCGCGACCTGGTCGAAGGCATCGCCAAAGCGATGGGCCGTCCCGCGCGCCTTCACCCGATGCCGTTCGCGGAGCTGCCGGACGGTGCAAGCCCATACGGGCCTGATCCCAAACGCTCCGCTGGGTACGTCCTCGACCAGGCACGCCACGAGCTCGGGTTCGAGCCTTCGGCGCTGGAGGACGCCCTGGCCGAGACCCTGGCCTGGTACCGGGTCGCGCGTCCCTCACACCCGGGGTATGCGAACCGCGCGAAGGAGCTTGCGATTGCCGGCGACCCGTGACGAGATCGAAAGCCGGCTCAGGTTCCAGGCACAGGCGTGCGCGGTGCTCGGCTCGCCCTTCTATGCCACCCTGCTCGAGTCCGCCGCCGATGACCTGGGCTCTGGCGGCGCGGTCTGGGAGCTGTTGAAGGACTTCCGGGCCGACCCGGAATGGTCAGTGCTCGCCCTGCGGATGATGGCCGCTATTCACCGGCTCGTGCTCCAGGATCGCCTGCCGCAGCTTGCGCCGCACTATCCATCGGTCGGAGGGGACGGCGACGCCGCGCTGGCCTGGCCGTTGTTTCGCGAGGCGCTGACGGAGCCTGGCGCCGAGATCCGCCGCTTGATGTCGGGCGGATGCCAGACCAACGAGGTGGGACGCAGCGCTGCGTTGCTCGGCGGATTCCTCGAGGTCGCACATCGGACCAGATTGCCACTGCGCATCCTGGAGATCGGCGCCAGTGCCGGCCTCAACCTTCGGTGGGATCGCTATCGATACGAGTCGGGTGACACCGGCTGGGGAGACGATCATTCGCCTGTGCGGTTCGTGCACTTCTTTGAGGTGCCTCCTCCACTCGATCGACCGGCCGAGATTATTGAACGAAAGGGATGCGACCTGGTTCCCATCGACCCGACGTCGCAGGACGGCGCGCTGTCCCTCCGATCATTCATCTGGGCGGACCAGCTCGGCCGCCTTTCCCGCCTCGACGGTGCGATCGAGGTCGCGAAACAGTGGCCGCTCGAAGTTGAGCAGATGGATGCAGCGACGTTTCTGGAGCGCGAGCTTGATGAGCCGCGGCCTGACATGGCCACGGTGGTCTACCACTCGGTCGTCATGCAGTACCCCTCGGAGGCCATGCGTTCGCGCATCGCGGAGGTGATCGACGCGGCCGTGTCGCGCGCGACGCCGGACGCACCGCTGCTTCACCTCAGCATGGAGCCCGGCGAGTCGCGGTTTGAAATTCGGCTCGATGGCGACCTGATGGGTACGAGCATGGCGCACGGCACGGAAGTTCGGTGGTTGGCGTCATGAGACCCCGATTGGCGCCCTACGCGGTCGCGATCGGCGGGGTGATCGCCATCACGGCCGTCATCTGGCTGATCAGCTCGAAGACATCGGTGCCCGGGCTTTCCGCGATCTACTTGCTCCTCATACTCTGGCTCGGAGCGCGTTGGGGTAGGGGCCCTGCTCTGGTCGGAAGCGTTGGCGCATTCCTCTCTTACGACTTCTTCTTTGTCCCTCCTGTGAACACGTTCACCGTCCGAGACTCCGCCAATGTGCTCGAACTGATCGTCCTGCTCGCTGTGGCCCTGGTCACGAGCCAGCTGGCGGCCTCCTTGCGCCGCTCACGAGCGACCGCGGAGGCGCTGGCTCGTGAGTCGCGCGCCCTCTATGAGGTGGCAACTGCCGCGCTGCGCTCGGCTGAGGTGACCGCCGCCCTGTCGATGCTGTGCCGGCGCGCCACGGAGCTGACGTCCGTGAGCAGGTTCGCACTCGTCGCCGTGGACTCGGGGCAGCCGAGCGCGCTGGCCGGCGGCGACCTGAGCCCGGCGGAGCTCAAACAGGCGGCCTGGTCTCACGAGAACGGCCGGGCGATCGGGATTGCCGTGCGCGACGGGATGGTCTCGGTTGTGCGGAAGCATCCGTCGGACTCCGCGCCGGCTTACCTGCCGCTCGCCAGCGGTGTGGCGGTGATCGGAATCGACGAGGACCAGGTCACGCCAGATGAGCTGCGCATGCTGGCAGCCGTCGTCGGCCTCGCGGACCTTCTGATGGACCGCCGTCGCGCGGCCCTGGAGTCCGAGCGAGCTCGCGGGCTCGAGTCCTCGGACCGGCTCAAGACGGCCATCCTCTCGTCGCTGTCCCACGAGCTGAAGAGCCCGATCGCTTCGCTGCGCACCGGCCTCACCGCGCTGGCCGCGCCGCAGGCGGGACTGAAAGACGATCAGCGTGAGCTTCTGGTCGACCTCGATCGCCAGGCGAGCCGCCTGGACCGCATGGTCGGCGATCTGCTCGCGCTGTCCCGGCTCGAGGCGGGCCTGCAGCTCGACCGCGAAGCGCATGGATTCTCGGACCTCGTGGCCAACGCGACCAGGCACCTGCGCATCGAGCTAGCAAGCAACCGACTGGTGGTCGAACTGCCCGACGACCTGCCTCCCGTGAACGTCGATGAGGTGCAGGCCGGGCGGGTGGTCGCGAACCTGCTCGAGAACGCGCACGAGTGGGCCCCACCCGGCGGCGTGATCGAGGTTGGCGCATCGCCGCGCGACGGGATGCTCGAGGCGTGGGTGGAGAACGACGGACCGCCGATCGCGACGGGTGACCTCGATCGCATCTTTGACACGTTCTGGACACGCCGCGTGCGCGGCAGCGGTCTGGGCCTTGCCATCTGCAAGCGGGTGGTCGAGGCGCACGGAGGCACCATCCGCGCCGAGAACAGGCGCCGCGGTCCACGTTTCACGTTCACGCTTCCGCTCGCCCATGTCGCGGCTCCGCGAGCGCAGGCGCTGTGACATGAGCGGCCGGGTGCTTGTCGTCGACGATGAGGTGGAGATGCAACGGGCCCTGCGAACCGGGCTCAGCTATCACGACTTCGAGGTACGCGCCGTGGGGAGCGGGGAGGAGGCGATCAGCGAGGCCGCCACGTGGCGTCCGGACGTGATACTCCTCGATCTCGGCCTGCCTGGCATGGACGGGTTCGTGACGCTGAAAAAGTTGAGGCCGGCGACTCGCGCGGCAGTGATCGTGATCAGCGTCATGCCTGATGAGAAGGACAAGGTGCGCGCGCTCGATGCGGGGGCGGACGACTACCTCGTGAAGCCGTTCGGCACCGAAGAGCTGGTCGCGAGGATCCGGGCCGTGCTGCGCCGCCAGGCGGATGTCACGGCGGGCGAGCCGGTCATCCGTTCGGGCGACCTGGAGATTGACATCGGACGGCGCACTGTCACCGTCCAGGGAAAGCTGGTGCGGCTGACGCCCACCGAGTACGAACTGCTGAGGTACCTGGCGTTGCATGCGGGTAAGCCGGTGACTCACACGACGCTCCTGCGGCAGGTGTGGGGTGACTACGCCATAGGCGACAAGTACAACACCCGCTACGTGGTCGCCCAGATCCGCAAGAAGCTGGGTGACGACCCGGCGAACCCGCGCTACATCATCAACGAACCGGGAGTCGGATACCGGCTCGAGGGCTGATGAGCTGTTAGCGCTCGCCGTGACTGCGGTTGAGCAGGTAGGCAGCGATGAAGGCCACCAGCACCAGGCCCGGCGACCAGCTCAGTCGCGATCCAAACGGATCGTATTTCGAGAGGTTTACGAAGATCGCGAGGCCGCTGACGGCCGCGAACACCAGGACGATCAAAATGCCGCGCGCCTGCCCATGGCGGGCGAAGAAAAGCTCGAATTCCAACTGCCAGGCCGGGCGGTGCCCGCGGTGTTGCGCGGCTGCCACCGCGGCGTGGGCGGCCACGCGCCTCCCGTGCTTGTAGCGAGCCGAGCTAGGTAGCGGTGCGGCCGGCAGGCGCTCCACCTCCCGGTCCGGTGGAGGCGGCACCTCGAGTGGCTCCCAGAGCGGCTGCTTGCGGTAGCGGCGATAGACCACAAAGGTGATGATGCCAAGGCACAGCCAGCCTAGATAGATATAGGAGGAGTTCGAGATGTTCTGCGACATCAGCTGGGTGAAGACGGTGCCTATCGCAAGCGCCCCGAGCAGTGAAAGTACCGGGATGCTGTCCCGGCCGAACCTGATGTTCCATGGCATGCGGTAGGGACGGTAGAGATTCGGCTCTATGAAGCGGAGCCGCATGACGGAGAGATGCGCGGAGCAGAAGGCGAAGGTTGCGGCCAGTGCATAGACCGACCCGAGGAGGTCGATCTCCTGGCCGTGGACAAAGATTCCGGGTAAAACGAGCACGGCCGCGGCGATGCCGAACACCATGATCGAGATGTACGGCGTCTTGAATTTCGGGTGCAACCGGGCGAAGCGATGCGGGAGCAGGTCGGCGCCCGCCAGCGAGTAGCTAAGTCTCGAGATTCCGATCAAGCCCGCGTTGGTGGCGATGACAAGGATGGTGAAGGCGAGGAAGCCAACCCAGAGGCCCGCCCAGAAGGCGAGGGTCGTCGAGACCGTATTGAATCCGGTGACGATGCCGGCCACCGGGTCGCTCTTATAGGTGGTCGCGAGGGCCGTCGTGTACTGGCCGTCGACGAGATGAACCGGAAACACGCTCATGCCGATCGTCGGGAGGAAAGCCGAAACGAACAGGACAGCTGCGATGACAGCAAAAGTCGCTCGAGGCACACTGCGGCCGGGGTTTTTGACCTCTTCGGACATGTTCGAGATCGTCTCTATCCCGGTATAGGTGACCATCGCGATCGAGATGCTGGCCAGGAAGTTACCCCAGGTCGGCGCAACTGCAAGGTGGATGTTGTTGATGACCGTGTGGATGTTGAGCAGAAAGATGAGTCCGAGGATGACCAGCGCAAACTGTGTCACCAAGTCCGTCATGGCCAGTGCCAGGTTGAGCGCGCTTGATTCCTGGATGCCGATCACGTTGACGACGAGCAGCAGGCCGATCAACACGATGGTGGCGCCGATGTGCCAGGGCTCTGATGACCTGAACTCGCCGAAAAGCCAGAAATATTTGCCGAACACACCGAGGTAGCTGATGGCGAAGTAGGCGGAGATCGAGACGGTCGCTGTGTAGTTGAGCAGCTGTACCCAACCGACCAAAAAGCCGATCGGCGCATTGAAGGCGCGCCGTGCGAACTGCGAGCTGCCGCCAGCGTGTGGCAGCGCCGCCGAGCCCTCCGCGTAGTTCAACGCGGTGCTGACGAAGATCAGGCCGGCGAGGATCAGGGCAAGCGGCGTCAGACCGAGGGCAAACGCCGCGGTGACGCCCAGGGCGTAGTAAATGCTGGACCCGACGTTGCCGTAGCTGGCGGCGAACAGGGCCGGCGCTCCGAGGGTGCGGGGCAGCTTGGCGGCGCGACCCACGACGACACGGAGGTCGCCGGGGCGGCGCCCGCGGCGAGCGACGGCGTCGGGACTCATCTCAGGCGAGGTTAAAGGATCGGAGCCGCCTCCATACAGAATCCATAGGGATAATCGCCGAGGCCAAACGGGGACCTAACGACCTGGCTTCTACCGTGAAGAGATGCGCAACGCCATCGTTCAGCTTCCAGAGACGAGGACCGCCAACGAGCGGCGCACGGTTCTGCGCTCTGCCATGCGTCAGCTCGAGCGCGCCGACCTCTATTTGGCCGCGGTCGCGTACATGGACCTGGGCGATCGTGAGGCGCAACGGGCCCTCAACAAGGTGCGCGGCGACCTGGCGAATCTTGGTCGCTACCTCGGCGAACGGCGAAACCTGGACAGCGATTGAGCCACGCCATCACTCCGTCCCGCCGCAGGATCAAAGTCCGCGGCGGAAGCCTCGGGGCGTTCCTGTGCTGGGCCGTCGTATTCGCGGACATCGGTACGTCGGTTTACTACGTGCCGGGCATTCTGTACGGCCCCTTCCGCTCGCGAGCCGCCCTGTTCGTCTTGATGACTCTGTTCGTCTTCGTCCTTCTATGTGTGAAGTACGCCGAGGTCACCTGGCGTTACCCGGAAGGCGGTGGCGTCGTCAACGTCTCGTCGCAAGCCCTGCACCCGTTTGCGGGGCTGCTCGGCGGCCTGATGATCCTGGTCGACTACTTCCTGACCGCCGCGCTCAGCGCGCTGTCTGGGGTGCTGTACCTCGCGGTGCTGCTGCCGTTTTTGAAGGGTGTTGCGCTGCAGGCCTCGGTCGGCGCCTTGATCGCCCTCTGCATCTTGAACTTGCTCGGGATCAAGGAGAGCGCGCGGGCGACGGCGATTGTCGCGTGCTTCGCCGGGGGAGGGCAGCTTGCGGTTGTGCTGGCAACCGCGCTCTTCCTCGGACCGGCCGGAGTGGTGCACAGCTTCAGCGCCATCACACACGGGACTCCGCTGACCCCGATTCTGCTGCTCACCGGTTACGGCGCAGCCTTTCTCGCGTTTTCGGGACTGGAAAGCGTCGCGCAGCTCGCGCCGGCCATGCGCGAGCCGCGCAAGAAGGTCGCCTTCCGAGCCATGACGGCCGTCGTACTGACGATGGCCATCACGAGCCCGCTGCTCACGTTGTGGTCGACCACCCTTCTCAACGCGAATGCGGACCCCAACCAGTTCATCTCATTGCTCGGCGCTCGGGTCGCAGGTCACCTGGTGGGCGATTACGTCGCCGTCTCAGGTTCGTTGCTGCTGGTTTTCGCCAGCAACACGGCCATCATCGGCGCCTACCACGTCTTCATCGCGCTGGCGCGCATGGGCTTTCTGCCCCGTGTGCTGGAGCGCCGGAACAAGTGGCGGGTGACCCCGCACTGGTCGATTCTCGTCGCCGTCGCCATGCCCGTCGTGATCACGATTGCCGCACGGGCCCAGGTTCCGTTGCTCGGTGACCTCTACGCGTTCGGTTTGCTCGGCACGTTTGTGCTCACCTGCGTCAGCCTCGACGTGGTGCGCTGGCGCGAACGCCCAACCTGGACGGCCGGCACAACGGCGATCTTCGTGATTGGCATCCTGACCACGCTGCTCGTCGTCACCGCCTGGCTGGTCAACCTTGTCTACAAGCCAAGCGCCACAAAGTTCGGTGGTGGCCTCACGGTCGTGGGGCTCGTGATCGGCCTTCTGACCTACCGGTATTACCGTTCGCGAAGGCCGAGCGTGTTCCCGGTGTCTTTCCGGCCCCGGCGGGCGGCGGAATCCATCGCCACCGCGCTCGGTAATCGACCGTCGGCCGGCGAGACGCTCGTCATACTGCCTCACGACCAGTTGGCGGCCGAGGCCGTGATGCGCGCTGCCACTCATGCCGCCGCCGGCCGCGGCGCCGTCTTCCTGTATAGAGGCGACCGCTACCCGAACCAGCACCACGAGCTGCTGGAGGTGGCCGACCCGTACCTCAGGGACTTCTCCGCGCATGACGCTTTTGCGCGGGCTGAAATGCTCGCGCGAGAGCACATCAAGAACCGGCGGTACGTCTACATGCCGGGCAGCCTCCCGCGCGAGATGGTCGGCGAGGTGTGGCGGACGGTCGGACCCAAAGAGACCCTGGTGACGGTGGAGGACCAGGGCATGCTGCCCCCGATGGCGGTGGATCGCGTCCGGCGTCACACGGCCGACGGCATAACCGTGCTCCACATGTACACGAGCAAGATCCGGCCGATGCCCGAGCCCGAGGCGGTTACGGCGTGATGACTAGATCCTTCAACTCGCGCGGATAATCCGTCATCACCCTACAGCCGCCGTCGGTGATGACCACCGTGTCGGAGTGCCTGAAGCCGCCGAGCTCCTTGACGTAGACGCCGGGCTCGACCGTGAACACCATGCCGGCTTCGAGCACGGTCTCCTCCCCGCGGTCGAGAAACGGCGCTTCGTGCCCCTCGAGCCCGATCGAATGGCCGACGTGGTGGCGCAGGTTGCCGGAGACGCCGAGCTCTTCGGCCAACCGCACGGTGGCGAGCTCCACTTCACCCGCCGGCACTCCTGGCGCCATGACCTCGATCGCGCGCGTCTGCAGCGCGAGCATCGCGTCGAAGGCGCGCTCCTGCTCGGCCGTGGGCTCACCCACGATCATCGTCCGCTCCAGCTCGCTCAAATAACCATCGATGTCGGCGCTCGCGCCGCTCACCAGCACATCGCCGCCTTGAACGCCATGGCCGCGCACGAAACCGTGGGGCATCGCCGTCGAACGACCGGCCACGAACATCGATTCCAGCCCGTTGCCTGCAAATGAGCGAGGGCGCCAGCCGGGCATCTCGCGAAGCATCGCCTGCAGCGTTTCGGTGACGACCGGCGTGTAGATCTCCATCTCGGTCTTGCCCGTCTTGATCGCGGACTGCATGCGATGGTGGGCGCGCACCGCCCAGTCGCAGCTCAGCTGGATGCAGGCGATCTCGGCCGGCGACTTGACGCGACGGAGCGATTCGATGATCAACTCGGCGTCGAATGCGCGCTGGCCGGTGAGTTCGCTCAGGAGCGGTCCGCGGTAGCCCCAGTAGGGGATATAGCCGTCGTGGTCGGCGCCGGTTCGCGACGGCCTGGCGCCGTTCTCCGAAAGGATCGCCGACACGCGTTCCATGGGATGTTCGGCGCCGGGATACTCGAAGTAGACGTCGATCCGGTCCAACGAGGTCGACGATTCGGCGTGCTCCTTTTCGACCGCCGGCACCACCAGCACGGTCTTGGTTTTCGGCCCGAGCACGAGCGCAATGGGCCGCTCGGTGGGAACGTGGTGGAAGCCGGTCAGGTAAGCGATGCGGGCCGGATAAAAAACGCAGATCGCGTCGAGGCCGGCTGCCTCCATGCCCGCGGCGACGGCCTCGCGGCGCATCGCATATTCGGATGGGGAGATCGACGGGTAGGTTGCCCTGCCCGCCGGCCCGGGAGGGATGGCGCGAGGGGTCCCGGTTTTGTCCGGGCGCTTAGTACGCGGCAAGTTTTCGCATCGCGTCGGCGATCTTGTGTGGGTTTGGCATGAAGAACTCCTCCTGAGGAGTGTTGAACGGCATGGCCGGGATGTCCGGCGCCGCCACCCGGACCACCGGGCCGTCGAGGTCGCCGAAGGCGTGCTCGGAGATGATCGCGGCCACCTCGGCGCCGAAACCGCCGGTCAGGTTGTCCTCGTGCACGACCATTGCTTTTCCGGTCTTGCGCACCGATTGCAGGATGGCGTCCCGATCGAGCGGCGCCAGCGTGCGGAGGTCAACGACCTCCACGCTCACTCCTTCGGTCTCCAGCTGTGCCGCGGCCTCCAGGCAGTAGTGGGTCATCAGCCCCCAAGCGAAGCAGCTCAGGGCGGCGCCCTCACGCCGCACCACGGCGGGGCCGATCGGGACCAGGTGGTCGCCGTCAGGGACCTGCTCCGCGACCAGGCGGTAGAGCTTCTTGTGCTCGAGGAACAACACCGGGTCAGGGTCGCGAATGGCTGATTTGAGCAGCCCGTGCGCGTCCGCGGGCATGCTCGGCACCACGACCTTCAACCCCGGCACGTGCGCGTAGAAGGCCTCGATCGACTGCGAGTGGTAGAGCCCTCCGTGGACTCCGCCCCCGAACGGCGTGCGGATGACGATCGGGACGGACCAGTCCCCGTTGGAGCGGTAGCGTGTGCGCGCGGCCTCGCTCACGATCTGGTCGAACGCCGGATGAATGAAGTCCGCGAACTGGATCTCGGCGATGGGGATGAGACCGTTGAGGGCGGCGCCGATGGCGACTCCGACGATGGCCGACTCGGCGAGCGGCGTGTCCAGCACGCGGGCTTCGCCGAAGCGCGCGTAGAGGCCGTCCGTCGCTCCGAACACCCCCCCTTTGCGGCCCACGTCCTCGCCCATGACGAGCACCCGATCGTCCCGCGCCATCTCCTCACCCATGGCGGCACGCACCGCCTCGATCATCCTCATTTCGGCCACCTGACCATTGTCCAGCGCCACGGCCCCAGGGGTACACTGCGATCTGGGTCGGGGGAAAGTCACCACTGCCTTTGGAGGTAAGCGATTTCGTTCTCGGCGGACGTCAAGAACGAGATGGCCGGGCTCATGCCGGCGCGACCCTGCTGCCAGCTCAGCGAGCTGCTCGGGATCTATTTCGGCTCGCGCGCGAGGCTGATCAGGCGACCAGGTGAGCCAGGGCAGGCCGCTTACTTCTCATTACTGCGCAACGCTGTGGCGCGGAAGGTGGTCAGGCTGGGTCGCGCCGTCGGACACATGGACGCCAAATACCAGGCTGTCAAGACGCGAAAGCGCATGTCCTTTTTCATCGAGCTGGCGCTGCCGCAGGGCCTCGTTCCGGCGTTTACGCAGTCCGCTATGAAAGCCATGCCCGATGCCGCCTGTGACCGCAAGGCGATGTTGCGCGGTCTGTTCCTGGGCTGCGGTTCGGTCAACGTGCCGAGCTCCCGCTACCACCTCGAGTTTGTCGTCCCCACTGATACGTGGGCCGAGGCGGTCGTGAAGATGGCCGGTTCGGCTGACGTGAAGGTCGGCGTGATGGAGCGGGGCGGGCAGCACGTGGCGTACCTGAAAGAAGGTGATGCGATCGTCCGCCTGCTTTCCTTGATGGGCGCCAGCCGCGCGGTGATGGAGTTCGAGAGCGTGCGGGTGATGCGCGAGGTAAGCGGCGAGGTGAACCGCCGGCTCAACTTCGAAACGGCCAACATCGGCAAGACGATCGGCTCCGGTCTTCGCCAGGCGGCGGCGATCGAGCGGCTCGAGGGCAGCGGCCGGCTGGATGGCCTTCCGCCCGCGCTGCGCGAGATGGCCCGCTGGCGCAGCGAGCATCCGGAGCTGAACCTGGATGAGCTGGCTGGGCGGATGAAGCTTTCGAAGTCCGCGGTCAACCACCGCCTGCGCCGTCTGCAGGAGCTGGCCGATTCGCGAGGCGCCGCGGCAACGGCCAAGCGAGCGCGCCGCTCCGCCTAACATTACGTCCGTCGTTCACCGAGTTCATCGGGGATTCGCCGCCGGGATTCGCCCCCAGGGTTCTTGCCCGCCATCAATAGGAGCTTGCCCACATGACCTTGAAGGTCGGTATCAACGGTTTCGGCCGGATCGGCCGGAACATCTTCCGCGCCGCCCACATGCTCAAGGCGGACTTCGAGATCGTGGCGGTCAACGACATCGGCGATGCGCACACGTTCGCGCATCTCCTGAAGCACGACACGGCGCTCGGCACATTCGGCCCGCCGGTGTCATCCACCGAGGACGCCATCAAAGTGGACGGCCGGACCGTCAAGTTCCTGAGCCACCGGGATCCGGCTGAGCTCCCGTGGAAGGATCTTGGCGTCGAGCTCGTCATCGAGTCGACCGGTCTTTTCACCGACGCCAACAAGGCGCGCGTGCACATCGACAAGGGGGGCGCCAAGAAGGTGATCATCTCGGCGCCCGCGACCAACCAGGACTACACGGTGGTCATGGGCGTCAACCACAAGGGCTACGACAGCGCGAAGCACGACGTCATCTCCAACGCGAGCTGCACGACCAATTGCTTCGTGCCGCTGGCCAAGGTCCTGCACGACTCGTTCGGCATCGAGCGGGGAATGATGACGACGATCCACGCTTACACCGCGGACCAGAAGCTGCAGGACCTTCCGCACAAGGACCTCCGCCGGGCGCGGGCCGCCGCGGACAACATCATTCCGACTTCGACTGGTGCCAACCGCGCGGTCGCGGAGGTGCTGCCCGAGCTGGCGGGTAAGTTCGCCGGCATCTCCTTCAGGGTGCCGATTCTGGACGTGTCCGTGGTGGACCTGACCGTCGAGCTCACCAAAACGACGACGGCCCAGGACGTCAACGCCGCGTTCGAAGAGGCTGCGAGCGGAGAGCTGCGTGGCATCCTCGCCGTCAGCCACGAAGAGCTCGTCTCCTCGGATTTCAAGGGTGATCCGCACTCCTCGATCGTCGACGCCCCGGTGACGGCGATGCTCGGCGGCCAGTGGGCGAAGGTGGTGAGCTGGTACGACAACGAGTGGGGCTTCAGCTGCCGCATGGTCGACCTCACCGCGTACATGGCGGAATCCCTCTGAAGGTTTCGATCACGTCTGTCGAAGTCGCGGGCAAACGAGTCCTCGTCCGCGAGGACCTCAACGTGCCGATGTCGAAGGGGACGATCACGGACGATTCTCGGATTCGCGCCGCGGTTCCGACGCTTCTCCACCTGGCCAACCGCGGGGCCAACGTGATCGTTATGTCACACCTGGGGCGGCCGAAGGGCGTGGAGCCGGAGCTCTCCCTGCGGCCGGTCTCGTCGCAGCTGGCGCACGCGCTCGAACGCGAGGTGCAGTTCGCGGCGGATTGTGTCGGGGAGCCGGCGCAAACGGCCGTCGACAACTTGCACGACGGCCAGGTCCTGCTGCTCGAGAACGTGCGCTTTCACCCCGAAGACGAGGCGGACGACCCGGACTTCGCTCGCCGGCTGGCGGCGCTCGGACAGCTCTACGTGAACGACGCCTTCGGCGCTTCCCACCGCGCACACGCGTCGGTGGTCGGGGTTGCCGCCTACTTACCCGCCTATGCGGGTGAGCTGATGGAGGCCGAGCTCAAGGCCTTGCACCAGGCCCTGGACAACCCGCGGCGCCCGATGATCGCGGTGGTAGGCGGCGCCAAGGTCTCGACCAAAGTAGGCGTCCTGCGCAACCTGCTGAAGAAGGTCGACGCGCTGATCATCGGGGGCGCGATGGCCAACACCTTCTTCAAGGCGCAGGGTTATCCGACAGGGAGCGGGCTCGTCGAGGACTCCGCGTTGGAGGAGGCCAGGGAGGTGGCCGACCAGGCAGGTGGCAAGCTGCTGCTTCCGGTCGATCTCGTCTGCGCGCGCCGGATGGAGGCTGGGCAGCCGTTGCGCATCATGGACGCAGACAAGGTGGAACCAGGTTGGATGGCGCTCGACATCGGGCCCAAGTCAGTGGCGCTTTACGCCCAAAGGCTGCGCGGCGCCGGCGCCGTCGTCTGGAATGGGCCCATGGGGGTATCCGAGATCCGCGATTTCAGCGATGGGACAAGGGCGATCGGCGAGGCGATCGCAACCTCCGGCGGTTACACGCTGGTCGGTGGGGGCGATACGGTCGCGGCCATCGAATCCCTTGGGCTGAGCGGACGTTTCTCGCACGTTTCGACCGGGGGCGGCGCAACCCTCGAGTACCTGGAGGGCAAAGTACTGCCCGGCATCGCGATCCTCAAGGAGGCCTGATGGCTTCGCGAGTCTCGCCGATGCCCCTGGTGGCGGCGAACTGGAAGATGAACCCGAACGATGCGGGCGACGCCCTGGATCTGGTCCGCGGCGTCTTGTCGGTGGCGCGGGGGCACGCGGACCGGGTCGAGGTGGCGATCTTTCCGCCTTTTCCCTGGCTGATGAGCGTGTCGGAGGTGATCGCCGAGTCCGGCGTCGAGCTCGGCGCCCAGGACTGCTTCTGGGAGCTTTCGGGCGCCTTCACCGGCGAGGTCTCGCCGGCCATGCTGAAGGGTTGGTGTCAGTGGGTTATCACCGGCCACTCTGAGCGCCGGATCTACCTCGCCGAGACGGACGAGATGGTGTCCAAGAAGACCGCCGCCGCCCTCGGATGCGAGCTGAGCGTGATCATGTGCGTGGGCGAGCTGGCCGACCACTATGACGCGGGCACCTCCGACCAGGTCGTCGAGGCGCAGGTCAGGGCGGGGCTGGCGAACTGCTCGGCCGACGATTCCGCCCGCCTTGTGATCGCCTACGAGCCGGTCTGGGCCATCGGATCCGGCAAGAGTGCCGACCCGGAGCACGCCTACAAGACGATGAGGCTGATCCGCCGGGTCGTCGGGGACATGATCGGCGCGGGCGCCGCGCGCAAGGTCCGGATCCTTTATGGGGGCAGCGTCAACTCGGCCAATGTCGAGGCGTACGTCGAGCTGCCGCTGTGCGACGGCGTCCTGGTCGGCGGGGCGAGTCTTGACGCGGCGGAGTTCGCGCACATCGTAAAAGTGACGGCCGAGGTGTACGGACATCGGTAGGAAGCTCGAGTCCCCCCACGCGGCGCAGCCCTGCGGGCAAGGCCGACCTCCCTGGCGAGCGGGGTGGTGACCAAACCATTCACCCTTGTTCTGCTCAGGCATGGGCAGAGCACCTGGAACCTCGAGAACCTATTCACGGGTTGGCATGACGTTCCGCTCAGTCCCCACGGCGTCGAGGAGGCACTCGAGGCTGGGCGGCTGATGAAAGAGGCGGGCCTGTCGCCCGATGTGGTGCATACCTCCGTGCTGGTGCGGGCGATCGAAACGTCTGACCTGGCGCTGGCCGAGATGGGCCTGACCTGGATCCCCGTGCGGCGGAGCTGGCGTCTGAACGAACGGCACTACGGAGCCCTGCAGGGCCTGAACAAGGCCCAGACGGCGGCCCAGTACGGTGAGGACAAAGTCAAGGTGTGGCGGCGCAGTTATGACGTGCGGCCACCCGACCTCGATCCATCCGACGAGCGCCATCCATCACACGACCGGCGCTACGCGGAGCTGCCACCTGAGCTCCTGCCGCGGGCCGAGTGCCTGAAAGACGTGGTTGAGCGGATGCTCCCCTACTGGTACGACGCGATCGTGCCGGACCTTCTTCGATACCAATGCGTGATGGTCTCCGCGCATGGAAACAGCCTCCGCGCGCTGGTCAAGCACCTCGACGGGCTCAGCGATGATGAGGTGGTCGAGCTGAACATCCCGACCGGCGTGCCGCGCGTGTACGAATTGGACGCGGGCTTCAAACCGGAGTCGTGGCGCTATCTCGGCGACCCCGACGAGATCGAGCGCCGCGCGGCGGCCGTCGGGGCGCAGGCCTCAAGATCTCCTGGTTCGGAATCGCCGACCTCTTAGACTGATTCCTGGGTAAAAGACAAATTCAGACCACGGGAGGGTTCCGCAATGCCATTTGTGCTTCCGCCGCTTCCCTACGGGTTCGATGCTCTCGAGCCCCATATCGACGCCATGACGATGGAGATCCATCATGACAAGCACCACGCGGCCTATATCGCCAATGCCAACAAGGCGCTCGAGAATCATCCCGCGCTGGCGGCCAAGTCGGTGGAGGACCTGCTCTGGGGTATCAACGAGGTGCCCGAGGACATCCGCAATGTCATCCGCAACAACGCGGGCGGTCATTCGAACCACTCGATCTTCTGGACGATCATGGGGCCGGGCGGCGGCGGCAACCCGCAAGGCCGGATCGGAGACGCCATCAAGACCACCTTTGGCAGCTACGACGCTTTCAAGGAACTGCTCCAGAAGACAGCGGTTGGCCAGTTCGGCAGCGGCTGGGCGTGGCTGGTAGTCGACAAGCAAGCCAAGCTGGCCGTCAAGGGCTATCCCAACCAGGACAGCCCCTACATGGAAGGTTTGACCCCCATCGTCGGAGTCGACGTCTGGGAGCACTCCTACTACCTCAAGTACCAGAACAAACGGGCGGACTACGTGGCCGCCTGGTTCAACACGCTGAACTGGGCCGCCATCGAGACCCGCTTCTCCTCGGTGTGGAGCTAGGTAAAATCTCGAGGTCGCATGGCTAGGGTCGTCTCGACGCTCGTCATCACCGAGGCCGTGATCGCGGTCCTCTTGATGGCGGGCGTCCTCATCCAGACTCCGAAGTCGTCAGGCCTCGGCGGAACGATCGGCGGTGGCGGCGACGGGGGCGGCGGCGGATATCGAACACGCCGCGGCCTGGAGCGCCAGATCTACTGGACCACCTGGGTCCTGGTCGTTGCCTTCCTCGTGTGTTCGATCGTCCTCACCGCGTTGCGAGCCCGTAATCTCGGATAAGCGCCTGCTCACCGCCGCGCTCGCGGCGGTGGTTGTCCTCCTCGGTTGCCAACCGGTCGCGACCGTGCCGAAGCCCGCGCGCGGCGGCACCGCGGTCGAAGCGCTGGTGGGCGCCGCCGGTGTCCTCAACCCGCTCTTCGAATCCGTCGACAGCACGAGGGACGTCGACAGCGTCATCTACCAGGGCCTGACCACGGTCGACGGTCAGCAGAACGTCGTCGGGCAGCTCGCCAGCGACTGGACGGTGTCGCAGGACCAGCTCACCTACACCTTCAACATCCGCAACGGGGTCAAGTGGGCCGACGGCCAGCCGTTCAGCGCCGACGACGTGCTGTTCACGTACCACGTTCTTCAAGACATCGAGTACACGCAGCCGGGAGCTGATTTCTGGCGCCAGGTCGGTGTCGGGCCGGGAGGTCCGGGCCAGGTTGTGTTCACGCTCAAGGCGCCGAGCGCGTCGTTTCCGCTGGCGCTTCGCATCGGCATCATCGCGAAGCACCTCTTTGGTGGCATGGCGCCGGCTCAGATCGAGGCCAGCCCGTACAGCGGGGTTCAAGCGATTGGGACCGGTCCTTTCAAGGTGGGCGCTCTCAACCAGCTGGCGATCACGCTCGACCGCAACCCCTACGCCAACCCTCAGCCTTATCTCGATCACCTCGTAATGCGCACGTACCCGGCCACCGATCCGCAGTCCGCGATCCGAGCTGTGGGACAGGGGGTGGCGGACCTGGTGGGGGGGCTCGAGCCGCAGGAGGTTGATGCGCTCCAGGCGATAGCGAGCAACGTTTCAGTGGTCGACGCGCGGATGTTCACGAACTCATTCGTGAGCTTCAACCCGAATGGTGACGGCAATCAGTTCTTCAGCGATGTCAACGTCCGGCTTGCTCTCACTCAGGCGGTCGATCGCCAGAGCATCGTCACGGATGTGATGGCGGGCAGGGCCGATCCGGATTCGACCCCGATCCCGGTAGGGGACTGGGCCTTCTCCGCGGCGGCAGCCGCGCTCTACCCGTACGACCCGGTCGCCGCGGCGCAGGCGCTGGACAAGGCGGGTTGGGTGTCGACCCCGGGAACCAAGCTGAGGGCGAAGAACGGCGTCCCGTTCAAGGTGCAGCTTGTCACGCCTAACTCTTACCCCAGCCAGCAGGTGGCCGACGCGCTGGCGAGCCAGCTCATGAACATCGGGGTGGAGCTCGACGTTAAGGCCGTGCCGCCTTCGCAGCTGGTCCAGGACTACCTGATCGGACGCAACTACGAGATGGCGCTCGTCTCGTTCGACGTGGGATCGGATCCCGACGAGTACTCGCTGTGGCACTCGGGCGCGGACCCGAACAGCTTGAACTTCGCATACGCGCGGGGCTGGGGGCTGATCGACAGCGACCTCGAGATGGGCCGTGGCACGGTCGACCCGCAGGCGCGCCTCGCCGCGTACATCGACTTCCAGATGCTGATGGCCGCCGCGGCGCCTGCGATCTTCCTATATTCGGCCCGCTACGAGTACGCGGTGTCGCAGCGGGTGCACGGCGTGCGGATGAACAAGGTGGTCGAGCCGTCGGATCGCTTTCAGTACGTCACCGAGTGGTACGTCAACACCAGCGGATGAACGAAAGGGGGGATCGCAGGTGGCAGGCCAGACCCTCCATCATGGCCGGTCCCGCAATCCCCGGGCGAGTCTAGGCCTGTCCCGCTGTTTAGGGAAGTGGCTAGTTTTTACTTAACGAATTGCGGAAAGGGCGCTGCCCGACAATTGAGCCGTGGATCTCGGGCTGAAGGATCGTCGGGGACTGATCACCGCTGCGAGCAGGGGGCTCGGACGGGCCTGCGCGGAGGCGCTGGTCGCAGAGGGCGCGGCCGTCTTCATCTCGTCGCGCGACGCGGCGGCGATCGAGGCGACGGGCAAGGCGATCAAGGCGGCGGGCTGGGCCGCCGCCGACGTCTCGAAGGAGCCCGAGGCGCTGGTCGACGAGGCCCGCGCCCGGCTGGGTGGACTTGACGTCCTCGTCGTCAACGCAGGCGGGCCGCCGCCGGGTACGTTTGAGAGCACGCCTCTGGAGAGCTGGGAGCCGGCGTTTCAGCTGACCCTGATGAGCGCGGTGCGGCTGGTCAAGGCCGCGCTGCCGGACCTGAAACTGTCTGGGCACGGCCGAATCGTGTTTATCACATCGATCTCGGTGCGCCAGCCCATCTCGCGCCTGGTCCTATCCAACTCGCTGCGCGCCGCCGTCACAGGGCTGTCCAAGACGCTTTCGCGAGAGCTGGCGCCCGACCGGATCACGGTTAACTGCCTTGCTCCTGACGCCATCCTCACCGACCGGACCCGGCATCTCGCGGCCGCAGCAAGCGGCGACATCGACGAAGAGCTCAAGCGCATGGCGGCGAGCGCGCCGATGGGACGCTACGGCGACCCCGCGGAGTTCGCGGCCGCGTGCGCGTTCCTCTGCTCGAAGCAGGCCGGCTACATCACAGGCCAGACGCTCGGCGTCGACGGCGGCGCTCTTCTGGGCGTCCACTAGGATTCGTTCATGAGCGCCATCAGGTTTGCGGAGCGGATGTCGCGCCTCGGCACCGAGGGCGCCTTCGAGGTGCTGGCGAAGGCAAGGCGCCTCGAGGCGCAGGGCAAGAAGATCGTCCATCTGGAGATTGGTGAGCCCGACTTCGCGACCCCGGACAACATAGTCGAGGCCGGCATCTCGGCGATGCAGAACGGCTACACGCACTACACCCCGGCCAGCGGCATCTTCGAAGCACGCGAGGCCGTGGCCGGCTTCGTCTCGCGCACGCTGAAGACGGAGGTCGATCCGCTGGAGGTGGTGCTGGTCCCAGGCTCGAAAAATGTGCTGCTCTTCACCTTGCTCGCATGCATCGAGCCGGGCGACGAGGTGATCCTTCCCGACCCCGGCTATCCCGCATACGCGTCGCAGGTCAACTTCATCGGAGCGGTTGCCAAGCCTGTGACGCTGCGCGAGGATTCCGGCTTCCGGATGGACCTCGACGAGCTCGCATCACTCGTGACGCCGAAGACACGGATGCTCATCGTGAACACCCCGCAGAACCCGACCGGTGGCATCTTGACCGAAGAGGACGTGACGTTCGTGTGCGAGCTCGCCCACAGGCACGACCTTCTAGTGGTGTCCGACGAGATCTACAGCCAGCTCGTGTACGGCTTTCAGCATGTGTCGCCGCTGTCGCACCCCGACATGCGCGAGCGCACGGTTCTCATGGATGGTCTCTCGAAGTCATACGCGATGACCGGCTGGCGGCTCGGCTACGCGGTGGCTCCCAGGGCGCTCGCGGCCAAGCTCGACCAGCTGATGATCAACTCCTCGTCCTGCGCCGCGGGTTTCACACAGATGGCGGCGATCGAGGCGCTCAGCGCGCCCGAGTCAGAGCATGCAGTCGCGCGCATGGTGAAGGTGTTCGAACACCGGCGGAACCTGGTGGTGGACGGGCTGAACGAGATCCCCGGCGTGCGCTGCGCTCGCCCTCAGGGTTCGTTCTACGTGTTTCCGAACATCGAGGGGACGGGCTTCAACGAGCACGAGCTTTCGGATCGGCTGCTGGCCGAAGCCGGCGTGGCGGTGCTGCCGGGGACGGCGTTCGGGCACGCGGGAAAGGGCTTCATCCGCCTGGCCTACACGCAGTCGGAAGACGAGCTGAAGCTGGGTCTGGAGCGGATCGGGGAGTTCATCGCAGCGAACCCGCAGCGCTGATTCGACCCGTTTGGCGCCAAACGAGCCCTTGCCCACCGCGGGGAATTTCGCCCGTTTGGCTCGACGGGTGCAAATCGGGATATTGTCGTGTTCATGGATGACGGGCTTGTCCGTCTGACGGAACCGCTCGTCAGGGAAAGCGGGCGGTTGCGTCCCGCCACCTGGGACGAAGCGCTCGAGCGGGCTGCGGCCGGCTTCGCCTCGGCCAGGGACCGGGGACCCAACGCCTTCGGCATGTTCAGCTGCTCCAAGCAGAGCAACGAGATGAACTACATCGCGCAGAAGTTCGCCCGGGCCGTCATGCACAGCAACAACATCGACAGCTGCAATCGGACTTGACACGCTCCCAGCGTCGCCGGTCTGGCGACAGTGTTCGGTGCCGGGGGAGGGACCAGTTCCTATCGCGAGGCTGAGGACACGAACCTCGTGATCCTGTGGGGCTCGAACGCTCGCGAGACTCACCCGATCTTCTTCCATCATCTGCTGCGCGGTGTGCGCAACGGAGCCCGCCTCGTCGCGGTGGACCCGCGTCGCACCAGCTCCGCGGAGTGGGCGGACGTGTGGTTGGGCATCGACGTCGGCAGCGACATCGCACTGGCCAACGCGATGGCGCGCGTGATCATCCACGCTGGCCTGGCGAACAAGGAGTTCATAGCGCGCGCCACTACTGGCTATGAGGAGTTCGCCAGTTGCGTCGAGCCATACACGCTGGAGGTTGCGGAGAAAGAGACTGGCGTGCCTGCTTATGCGATCCGAGATGTTGCGCTCGAGTACGGGCGAGCCGACCAGGCGATGATCTGCTGGACGCTGGGCATCACCGAGCATCACAACGCCACCGACAACGTGCTCGCGCTCATCAACCTGGCGCTTCTAACCGGGAAGGTCGGCCGCTACGGCTGCGGCCTCAACCCGCTGCGCGGGCAGAACAACGTGCAGGGCGGCGGTGACATGGGCGCCATCCCGGCGCGCCTGCCCGGCTTCCAGGACCTAGAGGACCGGGCCGTTCACGACAAGTTCTCGCGCGCGTGGGGTGGCGCACAGTTTCCGGAGAAGAAGGGCTACCACCTGAGCGAGATGTTCGAAGCCATGGAGCACGGCGAGCTGACGTCCGCCTACATCGTGGGCGAGAACCCCGCGCGCAGCGAGGCCGACCAGACTCGCGCCGTGCGTCTGCTCAGTAGCCTCAAGCACCTGGTGGTGCAGGACATCTTCTTGACCCAGACCGCAGAGCTCGCTCACGTCGTGCTGCCGGCCTCCGCGGGCTGGGCCGAGTCGGATGGCACCGTCACCAACAGCGAGCGGCGCGTGCAGCGTGTCCGCCGCGCCCTCGAGCCCCCGGACGGCGCGCGAGACGACCTCGAGATCATCTGCGAGCTGGCCCGCAGGCTGGGGTGTGAATGGGGACAACCGAGCGCGGAGCAGGTGTGGGACGAGTGTCGCAGCCTCTCGCCGATGCACGCCGGAATGTCATATGCCCGCCTCGACGAGCTCGGCGGCATCCAGTGGCCGTGTCCGGATGAGTCGCACCCCGGAACACAATTCCTGCACGCCCGGCTGTGGAAGGACCCGGCGGAGGGAATGCTCGCCCCGTTCTCCGTAGTGGAGCACGATCCTCCTGTCGATCACCTCACCGAGGAGTTTCCGATCAGACTGACGACCGGTCGACGCCTCGATTCCTTCAACACCGGCGTCCAGACGGGCGGGTATACCTCCCCGCTGCGCACGAGGGAGGCGCTGCTCATATCGCCGGTCGACGGCGAGCGGCTCGGCCTCCACGACGGCGAGCGGGTGCTTGCCAGCTCGCGGCGCGGCTCGGTTGAGGTGCCGATCCGCTTCGAAGAATCGCTGCGGCCCGGGTTGGCGTTCATGACGCTCCACTTCCCGGACCAGGTGGCCACCAACGTGCTGACCATCGACGCGACCGACCCCAAGTCGGGTACCGCGGAGTTCAAGGCGAGCGCGATCAGGATCGACAAGCTGCACGCGGGCGCCCGGGCCTAGTGGATATCCGGACCACCGGGGGGCCGGCGACAGCCGAGGAGAAGGCGGCGGTCGACGGTGTGCTGGGCGAGCCACTGTCGCTCTGGGAGGGAGGCGAACGCCGACCGGCGGACGATCACGTCGCCTTCGGGGGTCGGGCTGCGCGGTCTCAGCGCCCGCTGCTACTTCCTGTCCTCCACGCCATTCAAGACACGGTCGGCTGGGTGAGCCGTGGCGCTCTGGAGTATGCGTGCCGGAGGCTGTCGATCCCGCCCGCCGAAGCGTACGGGGTGGCGAGCTTCTACGGTCGCTTCGCGCTCGAATCAAGACCCGCGCTCGCGCTCCACGTCTGCGACGACATCGCTTGTAAATGCGCCGGGGCCGATGAGCTGTGCGCCGCGCTCGACAAGTCGGTCGGCCCGGCGGGCAAGGAATGGCATCGCAGCCCTTGCCTTGGCTTGTGTGATCGAGCGCCGGCGGCGCTCGTGGAGCGCGCGGGCATGACTCATGAGGAGCTGCAGATCGCGCCGATCACATCGATAGCTGCGCAGGCCATCCTGAGTGGTGGCGCTTGGCCTGAGCCCACCAACTCAGGCGCAAGCCCGTCCAGGATGGGACTTCCTGAACGTTCCGCTGCTGGCGCAGGGAGAATGCTTCGGCGCATTGGCCTTGTCGATCCCGAAAGCATCGACAGCTATCGCGAGCATGGTGGTTTTGCCGCGCTGCGGCGGGCAAGGGAGCTTGGTCCTGAAGGTGTCATCCGCGAGCTGACCGACGCCAGGCTGCTTGGCCGTGGTGGCGCGGCCTTTCCCACTGGGCGCAAATGGGATTCCGTTTCCAAGGCTCCCGCGCGTCCCCACTACCTCGTCTGTAACGCCGACGAGTCCGAACCCGGAACCTTCAAAGACAGAGAGCTGCTCGAACGCGACCCGTTTGCGGTCGTGGAGGCCATGGCGATCGCCGCCTTCGCCACCGGTTGCGACAAGGGCTACGTGTTCGTCCGCGGCGAGTACCCGCTCGCCAGGCAGCGCATAGAGCATGCGATCGCGCAGACCAAAGCGGCCGGGCTTCTCGATTTCGACATCGAAGTCCGCCGCGGCGCATGGGCCTACATTTGCGGTGAGGAGACCGCGCTTTTCAACTCGATCGAGGGCAAACGGGGTGAACCGCGCAACAAACCGCCGTTCCCCGTCGAGGCAGGCCTCTTCGGTAAGCCGACGCTCATCAACAACGTTGAGACGCTCGTCAACGTACTGGACATCGTCGTCGAAGGCGGCGCCGCATTTGCAGCGACCGGCACGGCGGATTCCACAGGCACTCGCCTCTTCTGCGTGTCGGGGCATGTTCGCGAGCCGGGCCTCTACGAGGTCCCGATGGGCACCACTCTGCGGGCTCTGATCGACCTGGCTGGAGGCCTACCCGCCGGGAGACTGTTGCAGGCCGTGCTCCTGGGCGGCGCGGCCGGCTCCTTCGTAACGGAGCGGCAGCTTGACGTTGCGCTCAGCTTCGAAGGGACAAGAGGAATCGGTGCCACGCTCGGCTCTGGAGCGGTCATCGTGCTCGACGACACGGCCGATTTGAAACAGATCCTGCTCCGCATCGCGCGCTTCTTCCGCGACGAGTCGTGCGGCCAGTGCGTGCCATGCCGCGTCGGGACCGTGAGGCAGGAGGAGGTGCTTCATCGTCTGCTGACGGATCGCCAGGAATCTGACGTCGCCCTGCTCAGCGACATCGCGCAGGCGATGCGTGACGCGTCGATTTGCGGTCTGGGTCAAACGGCGGCGAACGCGATTGCATCCGGGCTCACTCAGCTGGCGGTGATCGATGGCTGAGCCTGTGTTCGTCGGCTTGCCCAAGCGGTTCGTCAAAGTCAGCATCGACGGCCACGAGGTCGATGTGCTCGAAGGCGCGACCATCCTCGACGCCTGCCGCCGGCTGCAGATCGACACGCCAACGCTGTGCCAGCTGGAGACACTGACGCCGGTCAACGTATGCAGGGTCTGCGTGGTGGAGCTCGAGGGATCGCGCGTGCTCGTGCCCGCCTGCTCGCGCAAGGTCGAGGCGGGCATGAAGATCCAGACGGATTCGGAGCGGGTACGACACAGCCGCCGGCTCGTGCTCGAGCTGCTCGCGTCGTCCGTGGACATGTCGCTCTGCTCGCAGGAGGTGCACGGGTGGATGTCGCGCTACCGCGCGACACCTGGTCGGTTCGGCGCGAACGTCGCGACCGTCGCTCAGCCGGTGAAGATCGACAACGACCTGTATGTGCGGGATTACTCGCGCTGCATCCTCTGCTACAAGTGCGTCGAGGCCTGCGGCGTCGACGCGCAGAACACGTTCGCCATCGGGGTGGCGGGTCGCGGCTTCGACGCCCACATCTCCACGGAGTTCACCACGCCGCTGCCCGAATCGGCCTGCGTGTACTGCGGCAACTGCATCGGCGTTTGCCCAACTGGAGCCCTGATGTTCAAGAGCGAGTACGACATGCGCCAGGCGGGAACGTGGGATGAGCCGGCTCAGACCGTGACCCAGACGGTTTGCCCCTATTGCGGGGTCGGCTGCATGCTCGAGCTGCATGTGCAGGACAACTCGATCGTGAAGGTGACTTCGCCGCTCGACCACAGCGTCACCGCTGGCCACCTCTGTGTGAAGGGACGCTTCGGCTTTCAGTTCGTGCAGCGCCGGAAATAAGGAGAAGGCCGGGCCGGACGCCCGGCCTTCAAGGAAGGGTTGGGTGCTTAGTGGTCGCCCTCAGACGAGAACGTCTTGGTACTGCTTTCGTGGCTGTCGCCGTCGCTGTGGTGCTCGCCCTCTGTTGCGGCGCACTTCACTTCAGCCGCGTCCTCAGGCTTGTCGGTAGCCTGCCTGGCGGCCTGCTCGGCGGAGTCTTCCGCGGCGCTCTCGGTTCCGTTGGTCTTCTCAGCCGAGTCCTCTGACTGGTCGGCGGCAGCCTCGCTCGTGTCTTCGGTCTGGTCGGCGGTGGTGCATGTGGCGGCGGCCGCTTCGGCGGCCTCTTCTGCCCGCTGGGCGGCGAGTTTGGCGGCCAGCTCGGCTTGCTCCGCGGCGATCTTGGCGGCCAGCTCGGCAGCCTCCTCAGCGTCCGCCGTCTGCTCGTCGATGACCGCGGTCGGAGCCTGGTCCTCGAAAGACACGAAGGTGGCGCCGGTCGCCGCATTCACGATCGTTCCGACCATTGAGCGGCCGGTCGTCGTCGGGGTCCCGTGCGCGAACGCTGACGTGATCGCCAGGATCGCGGCTACCCCGGCCGCGGCCGAGGCGAGTCCGATCTTGAATATCGTCTTTCTGGTCACGTTGTCCTCCTTGTTGACCAACGATGGATGCCTAGTAACGCCCGGAAACCCAAAAGTAGGAAGGGTCGCTTTAGTGGTCGCGCGGGTCGCTATACGGGCTCGGCGAGGGATTTGGCCAGCTCCAGCCTGAGTGATCGTCCGACGGACTGGGGGAGGCGGTGGGCCGGGGTCGAGGCGACTCCTCGGGCCGCTCGGTTGGCTCAGCGCTGGGCGCCGCCCTGCCGGTTGCGGGCGGGTGCGCCAGAGCTGGCACGGCGGCCTTGCGAGGCGGGGCCGGGGGCGGCGGGCTCGGCGGTGGGCTGGGCCTTGGGTCTGGGAGGTGCCCGACCGCACCGATGGTCGAGGCGGCGTCGCCCGTCCACACGGCTGGGTTGGGACTGCCGGTCGTGGCGGTGGCTGTAAGAGCGAGCAGGATGGCGGTCGCGCCCGCGAGCGCAAAGGGCGCGACGCGCCACGGCCTGACGCCATTCAGCGCACTCGAGAGGTAGCGCGGGGTCGATGAGGGTGGTGTGACGCGGTTCAGTGCCACTTTCAATCGCCATTCCAAACCGGGGTCCAAGCGGTGGTGCTCAGCTCTCGGCACGGGAACTCGCATCCTGCTCTGAAGACAACGCCGCACCTACGCCAAGTGAGAAGGCCGAAGTTCGAGATTCTTCAAGCAGCGGTCTCAGCCGCGCGGCGGCCCTGTTCAAACGCGAACCGATGGTTCTTTCGGAAACCCCCAGCGCCGCGGCAATCTCGCGGTTGTTGTAGCCGTGGTAGTAGCGCAGGACGATGGCGGCCGCCAGCTTGGGTGGAATCGCTCGCAGCGCGGTGAGGATGTCGGGCCGCGTCGCCACTTGCGCCGGATCGGTGGAACCCGCTGGTCTGCCGACGCGGCGGAGGATCTCCCCAACCGACCGCAGGCGCGCGCTGCGACGGTACGAGATCGCACGGTTGACCGCGATCCGGTGGATCCAGGCTTCCGCAGGCGCGTTGGGGCGCCAGCGCTTCCAGGCCTGGAAGGCCTTGACAAAAGCGTCCTGCGCGCAGTCCTCCGCCTCGTCGGGGTCCCCGAGGATCGCGAGAAGGGTTCGGAAGACGCGTGGATAGGCGTTGCGGTAGAGGCGGTCGAAGTCCTCTCGCAAGCCCGGCTGGTACGTCTCCTGCCCCCGATCAGGCAACGCTGGCACGTTGGCTATAACGGCAAAGGGTAAAGTTTTCAGGTGCCCATCGTATGGACCGACGATCCCGAGGCGAACCGCCTCCTGGAGACCGACCCGCTCGCCCTCCTGATCGGCCTGGTCCTGGACCAGCAGGTCAAGATGGAGAAGGCGTTCAGCGGCCCCCTCGAGTTGAAGAAGCGGCTGGGCCACCTCGACGTGCGGAAGATCGCCGACATGGACCCGGACAAGCTGGTCGCGGTCTTTCGGGAGCGCCCGGCGCTGCATCGTTTCCCCGGCAGCATGGCCAAACGCACGCAGGCGCTTTGCCAGGTGGTCGTCGCCGAATACGCGGGCGACGCGGGTTCGGTGTGGAGGGACGCGCGCGACGGGGATGACCTGGCCGAGCGCATCAAGAAGCTGCCTGGCTTCGGAGACTTGAAGGTCAAGATCCTGGTTGCGGTGCTGGCCAAGAAGTTCGGGGTCAAGCCGCGCGGATGGGAGAAGCACGCCGCGAACTGGCACACCGTGGCGGACGTCGACTCGGTCGAGTCGATGGCGCACGCGCGAGAGATCAAGCGGGATATGAAAGCAAAGGCGAACGCGCAAGCCAAGACGACAAGGAAGTAGCCGTCTAGTAGTTGCCTGGCGGTTCGGAGTCGCCCGGGGGGTGGCCCCATGGGCGCCGACGCCGAGACGGCCATCAGCCAGAGACCGAGCGCGGCGATGGCAGGCAGACGGGTGGGCAGGGCGCGAATTGTGACCCGGCCTGTCTCTGCTAACCTTTCGCCTCCGGCCCGCTGCAGAAAGCGGGCGGCGAGACCAGTCGAGACTAGGACGATGAGATGAGATGAGAGATTGCACTCCCTCCGGGGAAGAAGCCCAGGTACTCGCCAAAGACCATGCATTGATCCCGGTCTACCGGGAGGTGCTGGCCGACATGCTGACCCCGGTCCGCGCGTACACGGTGCTGTGCCCGCCGGGGACTCCCGGCTTCCTCCTCGAGAGCGTCGAGGGCGGCGAACGCCTGGCCCGGTACTCGTTCATCGGCTTCGAGCCGAGGCACCTGGACCTCGCCCCTCACGATCCCCTCGCTGCACTCCGCGCCGTCGCCGCCGAGGTCACCGCGCCGGTCAGAGGCGTGCCGCGATTCCACGGGGGGGCGGTCGGTTACCTTGGCTACGAGACCGCCCGCCACTTCGAGCGCCTGCCCGTCGCCGCGGGCGCGCCTCCGCCGATGCCCGAGAGCGCCTTCCTTCGCGCGGACGACCTGGCCGTCTTCGACCACGTGACGCGCCGGCTCAAGCTCCTTACGATCCACCGGCCGGACCGCGAAGACTACGAAGAGGCGGTGAGCCGCATCGACGAGATGGAGCGCCGGCTCGGCTCGGATCAGGTCGCGTCGTATGCGCGCGGGGCGGACGGTACTCGCTGGGAGTCCAACGTCACCAAGGGCCAGTTCGAGTCGATGGTCGACGCGGCCAGGGAGCACATCCTCGCCGGCGACGCTTTCCAGATCGTGGCGTCGCAGCGCTTTCGCAAGCCGCTCGAGGCCAGCCCGTTCGACGTGTACCGCTGCCTCCGTGCGATCAACCCGTCGCCCTACATGTTCTACCTGTCGCTGGGGGGCGATCGCCACGTCGTGGGCACCTCACCCGAGAAGCTCATCCAGGTGGAGGGCAAGCGCGTCGAGACGCGGCCGCTGGCCGGAACACGGCGGCGCGGCGCCGACCCGGCCGAAGACGTGAAGCTGGAGAGGGAGCTGCTCAGCGACCTCAAGGAGCGTGCCGAGCACGTAATGCTCGTCGACCTCGGGCGCAACGACGTGGGCCGAGTCGCCCGCCCGGGCACGGTGAATGTCGAACGGCTGATGGAGGTCGAGCGCTATTCGCACGTGATGCACATCTCATCGACGGTCAGTGGAGAGCTGCGGGACGGCTGCACGTCGCTCGACGCGCTGCGTGCCGCGTTTCCGGCGGGGACCGTGTCCGGCGCGCCGAAGATTCGCGCCATGGAGGTGATCGCCGAGCTGGAGCCGGACCAGCGCGGGGTGTACGCGGGTTCGCTCGGCTACGTGGGCTTCGGGGGCAACCTCGACATGGCGATCACACTTCGGACGGTGGTGGTAGCCGACGGGGTGGCTTACGTCCAGGCAGGCGCCGGCGTGGTCGCCGACTCGCGACCTGAGCGTGAATTCGAGGAGACGCTGGAGAAGGCGAGCGCGATGTTTAAGGCCATCGAGATGGCGGAGGGCATGTAGGTGATCGCGGTCGTCGACAACTACGACTCGTTCACGTACAACCTGGTGCAGTACCTGGCCGAGCTTGGCCCGGAACCGACGGTCTTCCGGAATGACGAGGTGACGGTCGACGAGCTCGCCGCCTTCGACGGCATCGTGATCTCGCCAGGCCCCGGGACGCCCGATGACGCCGGAGTGTCGACTGCGGCAATCCGCGAGCTCAGCGGCAAGGTGCCCATCCTCGGCGTTTGCCTCGGCCATCAGTGCCTGGGCGAGGCGTTCGGCGCGCGCGTGGTGCGCAACGAACCGGCGCACGGTAAAACGTCGTGGATCAGGCACGACAACTCAGGGGTCATGGCGGGCGTGAACGACCCGTTTGAGGCAACGCGCTACCACTCTCTGATCGTCCAGCGCGACTCGGTGCCGGAACAACTCGTGATCACCGCGTGGACGGCTGACGGCACCGTGATGGGGCTGCGTCACGTCAAGCACCCGACTTATGGAGTGCAGTTCCATCCCGAGTCGGTGCTGACCAAAGAGGGCAAGAAGATCCTCGCTAACTTCGTGCGGCGCTCGGAGAAGAAATCTTGATCGAGGCGATTGCCAAGTTGGTGAGGTGTGAAAACCTCACGGAGCACGAGGCGGCTGCGTCGTTCGAGGAGATCATGCGGGGCGACGCGACACCGGTTCAGATCGCCGGCTTTCTCGTCGCGCTCCGGATGAAGGGCGAGACGGTCGACGAGATCACCGGCTTCGCGCGAGCCGCCCGCGCGGTGGCGACCCCGATCGAGATCGACGGCGCGCTCCTCGACACCTGTGGGACCGGTGGGGACGGACTCGCGACCTTCAACATCTCGACCCTGTCTGCGATCGTCGCCGCTGCCTCGGGTGCGAAGGTCGCCAAGCACGGCAACCGGGCGGCATCGTCGATGTGCGGCTCGGCCGACGTGCTCGAACAGCTGGGCGTGAAGATCGACCTCGGTCCCGAGGGCGTCGCACGCTGCGTCGAGGAGGCGGGAATCGGATTCCTGTTCGCGCCGGTCTTTCACCCATCGTTTCGATTTGCGGGCGTGCCACGGCGCGAGCTCGGGATGCGCACGGTGTTCAACGTGCTCGGACCGCTCTGCAATCCCGCGGGCGCGAGGTACCAGGCGCTCGGTGTGGCCGACGGCTCGATGGCGGGCAAGATGGCGGACGTCTTGATGCGGCTTGGCGTCGAGCGAGCGATCGTCTTCCACGCCGGCGATGGGATGGACGAGCTCTCGGTGAGCTCACCCTCCCACGTGATCGAGATCGATGGAGAGCGCAAAGAATATGAGCTGGATCCGGTCCAGCTCGGGCTGGCCAGGGCGCCGGTCGAGGCGATGCGCGGTGGCGGGCCGGAGGAGAACGCACGCATCGCACGCGAGGTGCTCCAGGGGACGAAGGGCCCACGGCGCGACGCCGTGCTCCTGAACGCCGCCGCGGCGCTTCGGGCAGCCGGCCTGGCGGATACCTGGAAGGATGGCCTGGGCGTCGCGGCCGAGACGATCGACTCCGGGCGCGCGGGCGAGGTCCTCCAGCGGTGGGCGAAAATCTCCCAGGAGTGACCCAGGAACAGAAGGACCTCTTGTCTCGCCTCGTGGTGGAAGCCAGGCAGGATCTGCAGCGACGCCGGGCCCTGATCGCGCAGGACCAGTTCGAGCGCACGGTCGCCCTGTACACACCCAAGGACTTTGCCCGGGCGCTCCAAGGCCCCGGCCTGGCGGTGATCGCCGAGATGAAGCAGCGCACGCCTACCATGGGCGTGCTGGTCGAGGACTACCGGCCCGCGGACCTCGCACACGCCTACACGGAGGGCGGTGCGGCGGCGATCTCCGTGCTCACGCACATGGCCGGTTTCGGCGGTCGCCCAGAACATGTCCTCGCCGCGCGTGCGGCGAGCAACCTTCCGATCCTGCGCAAGGATTTCGTGACCGACCCGTACGAGATCGCCGAGGCGCGGGCGGCCGGGGCCGACGCCGTGCTGCTCATCGTGGCCGCGCTGGACAAGCCGCACCTCAAAGAGCTGCTCGCGGTCGCCAGGAGCCGCGGGATGGCGGCGCTGGTCGAGGTGCACGACGAGGGCGAGACGACCGTCGCCCTCGAGTCCGGCGCTGAGCTCGTCGGCGTCAACCACCGCGACCTTCGAACCTTTGAGATCGACCTCGGACTGACCGAGCGGCTGCGCAAGGTGATCCCGGCCAATGTCATCGTCGTGGCGGAGAGCGGCATCAAGGACGCTGACGACGCGCGCCGGGTGTACGAAGCGGGCGCCAACGCGATCCTGGTGGGTGAGGCGCTGATGCGAGCCGAGAAGCCTGAGCTCCGGATCAAGGAGCTGACCGCGTGGTCCAGGTGAAGATCTGCGGCATCTGCGACGTGGCGGGCGCGGCCGCCGCCGTCGAAGCCGGCGCCGACCTGATCGGGTTTCATTTCTGCTCGTCGCAGCGGCGGGTGACACCCGAGGAGGCAAAGGCGATCCTCGACAGTCTCACCCTGCGACCCACCATCGTCGGAGTCTTCATCGACCAGGAGGCGGAGGAGGTCCGGCAGATCGCGGAGTTCGTGAGCCTGGACGTCGTGCAGCTGCACGGATCGGAGTCGCCGGGCTTTGACGCGGGGCGTCCGGTGATGAAGGTGCTGAAGGTCAAAGACGGCCAGGTCCCCGACACGGACGGGTGGCCCGACCCGGTGATGCTCGATACCTGGTCGTCCGACCAGCGCGGCGGTACCGGACAGGTTTGGGACTGGGAGCTCGCGCGTCCCCTGCTCGCGGCACGCAAGGTGTTCATCGCCGGTGGTCTTGAACCGGGTAACGTGGGCAAGGTCGTGAGCGTGTTCAAACCACATGGTGTCGACGTTTCGAGCGGCGTCGAGTCCTCGATTCGTGTGAAGGATCCGGACAAGGTCCGCGCGTTCGTCCACGCCGTCCGCCTCGCCGAGGCTTTGATGTAGATGGCGCGCAACGCTCCGACGCACCCGGTCGACGGGCGCTTCGGTCCCTACGGGGGCCAGTACGTGCCGGAGACCTTGATGGGCGCCCTGCAAGAGCTCGAGGACATGTGGCACGAGGCTAAGGCGGACACGCAGTTCCAGCTCGAGCTGGCCGGTCATCGACACGCATTCGTCGGCCGGCCCACCCCGCTCTACGCCGCGACCAGGCTGGGCGAGCACTTCGGCGGCGCCCACATCCATCTGAAGCGCGAAGACCTCTGCCACACCGGCGCGCACAAGCTGAACAATGCCGTCGGCCAGGCGCTGCTGGCGCTGCGGATGGGCAAGCAGCGAGTGATCGCCGAGACCGGCGCCGGCCAGCATGGGGTCGCCGCCGCGACGGTGGCCGCGAGGTTCGGCCTCGAATGCACCGTGTACATGGGAACTGAGGACATGCACCGGCAGTCGATGAACGTGCGCAGGATGAAGCTCCTTGGCGCAGACGTCGTCGAGGTGACGAGCGGTACGAAGACTTTGAAGGACGCGACCTCGGAAGCGATCCGCGACTGGGTCACGAACGTGCGCACGACTCACTACATCATCGGTTCGGTGGTCGGGCCTCATCCGTACCCCGAGATGGTGCGAGACCTCCAGCGCGTGATCGGCGACGAGGCACGTGACCAGTACCTTTCGGTGGACGGCAAACTGCCGGACGTGGTGATCGCGTGCGTCGGCGGCGGGTCCAACGCGATCGGCATCTTCACCGCATTCCTCGAGGACAAGGACGTGCTGCTTGTCGGAGTCGAGGCCGCAGGTAGGGGCGTGAAGAGCGGGCAGCACGCAGCCTCGCTGGTGGGTGGGCGCCCCGGCGTCCTGCACGGCAGCTACTCGTACCTCCTGCAGGACGGCGACGGACAGGTGCTGCCCACGCATTCCATCTCGGCGGGGCTCGACTACCCGGGCGTGGGCCCAGAGCACTCTTTCCTCCGCGATATCGAGCGTGCCGAATATGTAGCGGTGACGGACAAGGACGCGCTCGCGGCGTTCAAGCTCTGTACGCGGCTCGAGGGGATCATGCCGGCGCTCGAGCCAGCGCACGCGCTGCACCACGCGGGCGTGCTGGCGCGGGAAATGGGGCCGGGCGGGCGGATTCTCGTGTGTCTTTCGGGACGTGGTGACAAGGACATGGACTCGGTGGAAGATGCGGGCTGAAGCCGTTTCACTGGAGCAGGCGCTGAGGGCAACCGGCGACCTGAAGCTCGTCGCCTACATGATGGCCGGGCATCCCACCAAGCAGAAGTCGATCGAGGTGGGGAAGCGGCTCGCCGGCTCGGGCATCGCGGCCCTCGAGATCGGTATTCCCTTCTCGGACCCGCTCGCGGACGGCCCGGTGATCCAGCACGCGGGACAGGTCGCCCTCGAGCACGGAATGAACGTGGCGGGGGCGCTCGAGGTGGCGGCAGCAATTGCGACTGAGGGCGTGCCGGTCGTCCTGATGACCTACATCAACCCCGTGCTGGCCTACGACCCGAGGCGATTTGCGGCCGAGGCAGCGCAGGCCGGGGTGGCGGGCGTGATCGTCCCGGACCTGCCGGTCGAGGAGTCCGAGCCGGTCGCCGGCTGGCTCCGGGCGGCATCCCTGGACACTGTCTTCATGGTCGCTCCGACGACCGCGCAGGAAAGGCTGTCGATGATCTGCGACCACTCGAGCGGGTTCGTCTACTGCGTGACGGTGACCGGAATCACGGGCGCGCGGAAGGACCTGCCGCCTGGAATGAAGGACCTGTTCGCGCAGGTTCGACGGCATACGAAGCTTCCGATTGCAGCGGGCTTTGGGATCTCGCGAGCCGAGCACATGAAGGCGCTGCGTGCCATCGCGGACGCCGCGGTGGTGGGGAGCGCGATCGTCCACGAGATCGACCGGGGCGGAGACCCGGTCGCACTGGTGAAGGAGCTTTTGAAGGGTTGCCGGTAAGAGGGATCAGGGGCGCGACAACCGCCCAGTCGAACACTGCGGAGTCGATCACGGAGGCGACCGAAGAGCTGCTCCGTGAGCTGGTGCGCCTCAACCACCTGGACATCGCGGAGATCTGCTTCACCTACTTCACCACCACGCACGACCTGACGGCCGAGTTTCCCGCCTTCGCCGCGCGCCGTCTGGGCTGGCTCGACGTGCCGCTGTTGTGCGGCCACGACATGGACATTGAGCTGCCCAACCCGCGCGGCGTGCCTAAGTGTGTGCGGGTCCTGATCCTCTACAACACTGCGCAACCTCAGTCGGCGATGCGCTTCGCCTACCTGCGCGGTGCGCAGGCGATCAAGGCCGACCTCGACTACCTGCGGGGCACGTTGATTCCGTGATCATCGTCATGACGCACGGCGCGACCAAGGCCGAGGTGGATGCGGTGGTCGACCGCGTACACGAAATCGGGCTCAAGACCGAGCTCTCCAAGGGCGAGGAGCGGACGCTGATCGGAGTGATCGGAGGGAACGCCTACGCGTACAAGGAGGCTTTCTCCCACCTCGGTGGAATCCACGAGATCATCCCGATCACCAAGCCATTCAAGCTGGCGAGCCGCGAGTTCCGCCGCGCCAACACAGTGGTCGACGTGGGCGGGGTGAAGATCGGTGGGGACGAAGTCGTCATGATGGCCGGCCCTTGCTCGGTCGAAGGCGAGGAGATGCTCCTCGACACAGCGCGGCATGTCGCCAAGCAGGGTGCCAAGGTGCTCAGGGGCGGGGCGTTCAAGCCGCGCACCTCGCCTTACTCGTTCCAGGGTCTCGGCGAGGCGGCGCTCAAGATGATGGCGACCGCGCGCGACGAGACCGGGCTCAAGGTCGTGACCGAGGTCGTGGCTCCGGGCGACGTGGAGCTAGTCGCGCGCTACGCGGACATCCTCCAGCTCGGAACTCGCAACATGCAGAACTACGCGCTGCTGCAGGAGGCTGGGAGGTCTGGCAAGCCGGTGCTGCTCAAACGAGGCATGTCATCGACCATCGAGGAGTGGCTGCTCGCCGCGGAGTACGTGCTGTCGCAAGGCAACCGCGACGTGATCCTTTGTGAGCGCGGCATCAGGACCTTCGAGACCGCCACGCGCTTCACGCTCGACCTGAATGCGATTCCGCTCACGCGCGAGCTGTCGCATCTTCCCGTCATCGTCGACCCCTCTCAGGCCACCGGCAGGTGGTCGCTCGTGCGGCCGATGTCGCTGGCGGCGGTGGCCGCGGGCGCTCACGGGCTGATCGTGGAAGTGCACCCGTCGCCCAACCAGGCGCTGTCCGACGGCGCCCAGTCGCTCGACTTCGAGAACTTCGACTTGCTGATGACCGACCTGCGGCGCCTGCTGGATTCGATGGCCAAGCAGCTGGCATAGCTCCATGACCACAGTTGCGGTGGTCGGGCTCGGGCTCATGGGTTCGTCGTTCGCCCTCGCGTTGAAAAAGGCGCGGCCCGACACCGTGATCGTTGGAAGCGACACGGATTCGAGGACGCTTCGCAAAGCCCTGGAGCGCGGCATCGTCGCCAGCGCGAGCGCCGACACGAGCATTGCGGACATGGCCGAGGTGATCGTCATCGGCGCCCCCATCGGTGCCATGCGCGACGTCTTCGCGCAGCTGGCGGGAAGGACAGATGGAAAAGTGGTCAGCGACATGGCGAGCACCAAGGCCGACGTCATGGAGTGGGCGTCTTCTGCCGGCATCGCCCTCGTCGGCGGCCATCCGATGTGCGGGAAGGAGAGCTCGGGCATCGAGGCCGCGGACGGCTCGATGTTCAAGGATGCGCCGTGGGTGCTGACCCGCGGCGAGCCGGCGCTCGTCGACCTGATAGAAGCCATCGGGGCGCATCCGATCGTGATGGACGCGGAGACTCACGACCGTTTGGTCGCCGGCGTCAGCCATGCGGCGTTCCTGCTCTCCGTCGGCTACGTGCTGGCGCTGTCGCGCCGCTCCGACTGGCCCGAGGCGTCGAAGCTGGCGGCGGGAGGCTTTCGAGACATGAGCCGCCTGGCGGGGGGCGACCCGGAGCTCTATGCCGGAGTGGCGCGGACGAACCGCGCACAGCTGGTGGAGCAGCTCGACGCGATCGCTGCGGAGCTGGCCCGCCTCCGGAGGCACCTCGAGGCGAACGATTCACGCCTCGTGGAGCTCTTCGAGGAGGCGCACGCGGTCAGAGAGCGGTGGTCGCGTCGATGATCGCGACCGTTCGGCGGGCGCGCAAGCTCGATGGCGCGATTCGCGTTCCGGGCGACAAGTCGATCTCGCACCGCGCCCTGATCCTCGGATCGATCGCGTCGGGCCGGAGCCGGCTGGGAGGCTTGTCGCCCGGCGCTGACGTGCAGTCGACGCTGCGTTGCGTTCAGGAGCTGGGGACCGAGCTCGATGGAGTGATGCTCGATGGGCGCGGGCTTCAGGGCTTGCACAGGGCAAAGGGTGCGCTCGACTGCGGCAACTCCGGGACGACGATGCGCCTGCTCGCCGGCGTGCTGGCCGCGCAGGAGTTCGAGAGCGAGCTGAGCGGCGACGAGTCGCTTTCGCGCCGGCCGATGGACAGAGTCGTCGCGCCCCTTCGCGACATGGGGGCGCGCGCGAGCTGGCCGCCGCTACGAGTCGGAGGCCGGGCGCCGCTGCACGGCTTCGATCACACGATGGCCATACCGAGCGCGCAGGTGAAGTCGGCGATCCTCCTCGCCGCGCTCTTGGCCGAGGGCGCCACCTCCGTCGTAGAACCGGTGAAGACGAGAGACCATACGGAGCTGATGCTCCAGGCGATGGGCGCGACGGTCGCCGTCGAGGGGCTCCGCGTGCGGATGGAGCCCGCGACCCGGCTCGAGCCGCTGGACCTCGACATTCCCGGTGACATCAGCGCCGCCGCATTCTGGCTCGTTGCGGCCGGCCTGATGCCCGGCTCGCGCGTGCTGCTCGAAGGCGTCGGCGTCAATCCGACCAGGACCGCCTTCATCGACCTGTTGCTCGGCGTTGGCTTCAAGGTGAAGTTCGTACGGCCGCGCTTCGCGGGCGGCGAACCGGTGGCGGATCTCGAGTTCTCGGCGGCTGCTGAACTGCGGTCGATCCAGGTCAAAGGGAACATGGCGGCCGAGATGATCGACGAGCTTCCCGTGCTGGCGGTGGCCGCCACCCAGATTCCCGGTCAAACGCTCATCTCGGGGGCTGCGGAGCTGCGCGTCAAGGAGTCGAACCGGATCGAGGCGATGGAGGAAGGTCTCGTCGCGATGGGCGCGGACGTCACCGCAGTCGACGACGGCTGGATCATCAACGGGCCTCGCTACCTCGAAGGCGCGCGGGTCAGCTCGCACGGTGACCATCGCGTTGCCATGGCGCTCGCGGTGGCGGGCCTGATCGCGGACGGGCGGACGGAGATCGACGGGGCGGAATGCGTCGAGATCTCATACCCGGATTTCTTCGACCATCTCGAATACCTGTGTTGAAGTTCCGCGCCGAGATCGACGTCGAGCCGGACGTGCTCGAGCTCTACGAGCTGGAGGTGACCGCGCCGCGCGATGACTTCGAGCTCGAGGTGGCGCGCACCATGCAGGTGGCGAAGTCTGGCGAGGTCGGTGCGGTCGGTCGGGCCCGCGAGTTGTACCGTCACTTCGGGTTGGACCCGACGCGGGTGCGCCCCTCGTCGGAGGCGCTGCTGCGCCGCCTCAAGAAAGGCGAACCGCTGCCCCGCATAAACTCCCTGGTCGATGTGGCCAATGCTCTATCGGTCCAGCTGCAGGTGCCGGTCGGCCTCTACGACCTCGACAAGGTCAAGGGTGACGAGCTCGTGATCAGGCTCGGCGTGGCGGGCGAGGGATACACGGGCATCGGAAAAGAGCACGTGAACGTGGCGGGACGGATCTGCGTGGCTGACGCCCAAGGGCCATGTGGCAACCCGAGCGCCGATTCGGTCCGGACCATGATCACGACCGACACCGAGCGAGCGGCCTGGGTCTACTTCCTCCCTGTTGGCGACGATGACATCGATCGCACAGCGGAGCTGATCGCCGTGTTCGGGCGCGGCCTGGTCCGGATGGTTTGAGCGTGGCTTCGGAGCAGGTGCTGTGCGTGAAGCGCGAGGACATCTTTCCCGACGGCGCGTGGCACGGGTTCGTGAGCCAGGACCTGGAGCGTCACCAGGCGGTGATTCGCGAGCGCCATTTCTTCAAGCCGCGCGCCGAGGTCGAGGACGATCCGAACTTTCAGCAGATCATCCCGTACGTCGTGTTCCGGCACGACGGCCGCTACTTTCTGACACATCGCCTGCGCGCCTCTTCCGAGAAGCGACTGCGCAAGCAGTACTCGCTCGGCATCGGCGGCCACATCAACCCGGGAGACCTCGAAGGGGGCGACCCGATCCTCGACGGCCTCAAGCGGGAGTGGGCGGAGGAGGTCGTGTACGACGGGCGGTTCGATGCCCACCTGATCGGCCTGCTCAACGACGAGTCGGCGCCGGTGTCGAAGGTGCACCTGGGCGTGGTATTCCTCGTCGACGGTAATTCGCCCCACATCGCGATCCGCGAGACGACGAAGCTGGCCGGCGAGCTTCTCACCGTGGACGAGATGCGGATCCACTACCTCGAGATGGAGTCGTGGTCACAGATGGTGTTTGACAGGTTGACCTCTTGAAATACATTCAGCTGGGTGGCGTTCGTCTGTCAGCGATCGGGCTTGGCACCTGGCAGTTCGGCTCGACGGAGTGGGGCTATGGTCCCGAGTACAACCGGGTCGAGGCCGGCAAGATCGTGCGGCGAGCCCTCGAGCTGGGCGTGAACTTGATCGACACGGCCGAGTTCTATGGGTTCGGGCGCTCCGAGCGGATCGTGGGGCACGCGATCCAGGGCCGGCGCGCCGAGGTGTTCCTGGCGACGAAGATCTTCCCGATCGGGTTGCCGTTTATGACCCCCTGGCGAGAGCGCGGCAGCGCTCGACGGCTGGGGGTCGACAAGATCGACCTCTACCAGCTGCACTGGCCAAGCCCCTTGTTCCCACCGCGCTCCACCATGCCGCGCATGCGGCGGCTGGTCGACCAGGGCCTGGTCGCGCACGTCGGCGTCAGCAACCACAACCTGGCGCAGTGGCAAGAGGCGGAGCGAGCGTTGGGCGGCCCAGTGCTCTCCAACCAGGTCCTCTTCAACCTCGTCGAACGGCGGCCGGAGCGCGAGCTGTTGCCGTGGGCTCAGCAGAACGGAAGGGTGATCATCGCCTACAGCCCGCTCGGACAGGGGTTGCTCTCGGGCAAGTACGAGGACGCGATGCCGACCAACCTGGTAAGACGCCGGCGGGGCAGCTTCAGCCCCGCCAACCGAGCCCGTCTGGCGCCGCTGATTGCCGCCCTGCGCGAGATCGGCGATCGCCACAGCGCGACACCGGCGCAGGTTTCCCTGGCCTGGCTGATCCGAAAGCCCAACGTCGTGGCCATCCCGGGCGCTTCGAGCCTTCACCAACTGGAGGAGAACGTCGCCGCCGGCGACCTCGAGCTCTCGCACGACGAGTCGGCGCGGCTCGATAGCCTTAGCGCGTGAAGCTCCTTTCGGTCGAGCTGCGGCGCATCCGCCAGTCTTTGGTGGCGCCCTTCGAAACATCCTTCGGCGTGCAGACCGAGCGGGACATCCTGCTATTGAAAGCGACCACCTCCGACGGTGAAGGTTGGGGCGAGTGCGTGGCCGGTGAAGAGCCGACCTATTCCAGCGAGTACGTGGACGGCTGCCAGCACGTGCTGATCCACCACCTGCTTCCGCGGCTGCTCGCGCGGTCGAGCACCCGAGCCGAGGATGTGGGGCCTGTGCTGCGCCCGGTGCACGGGCATCACATGGCGAAGGCCGCGATCGAGATGGCTCTTCTCGACGCGCAGCTGCGTGCATCGGGTGAATCGTTCGGCACGTACTTCGGCGCGGTGCGGCCGGCCGTCGACGCGGGCGTCTCGGTGGGGATCCACAAAACGATCCCCGAGCTACTGGAAACGGTGGGCGACTACCTCGAGCACGGCTACCGGCGGATCAAGCTCAAGATCAAGCCGGGCTGGGACCTCGAGCCGGTGCGGGCGGTCCGCGAGCGATTCGGCAAGGTGCCGCTGCAGGTGGACGCCAACACGGCCTATTCGCTGTCTGACGCCGAGCAGCTCGCGCTGCTGGATCCGTTCGACCTGCTGCTCATCGAGCAGCCGCTCCCCGAGGACCAGGTGATGGCGCACGCTGCCCTCGCAAAGTCGGTGCGGACGCCGATCTGCCTCGACGAGTCGATCACGTCGGCGCAGGCCGCGGCGGACGCCATCGAGCTCGGCGCCTGCCGGATCATCAACATCAAACCGGGGCGCGTCGGGGGATACCTCGAGGCGCGCCGCATACACGACCTCTGCGCCTCTCATGGGGTGCCCGTGTGGATGGGAGGGATGCTCGAGACGGGGCTCGGGCGGGCCGGCAACGTGGCGATGGCGGCGATGCCGAACTTCACATTACCGGGCGACACCTCGGCGTCGGACCGTTACTATCACCGCGACATCACCGCACCGTTCGAGCTGCGCGACGGGCGGCTGGACGTGCCCAAAGGACCGGGGCTGGGCGTCGAGGTCGACATGGAGTTCCTCGACTCGATCACGCACTGGAAGCAGACGATCGGCGGTTAAGCCGTCTGGTTTCGGAGCTTCGGCGCCGCCTCGACTGCGATGAGGTCGGTCATCGGGGTGGCCTGAGCGGCCTTGCCCAGCCGCCCGACTCCAAGCGTGTCCTCGATCGTCGCGAGCAGCGAGTAGTGGTCGTAAGGTTTCGCGCTGCGGTGGTTCACCGGGTTCGGCCGGATGATCAGCGTCAGGACCGAATTGGAGCTGTCCTCGCCCTCATCCCAGGTGATCACGAGCATGCCGCCGTCCTGCCATGCATTGGAGCTGAGGATCGCCGTGACCGTCTTGGAAAGCCAGGCGTCGGCGACGGAGCTGGAGCAGTTGTGGCCGTCGTTGCAGAGGTTCGGCGTGATCCAGGAAAACAGGGGTGTGTTGCCCGAGAGGTCAGAGGCGAACTGCGTGAAGGGCACGACCTGCGGCGGACACACGCTGCCGTAGTAAGCGAAGGGGTTGTGCTTCAACGCGTAGGGGTAGGGGCTGTGAAAGCAGCCGTTGGTCATGCCCTCCATGTAGGCGCGCCAGTCGATCCCCGCGTTGGTCAGCTGTGCGCCGAGGCCGCCGGCGGGCAGCGCGTGGAACCCGTCGTCGGCGATCCCCCAGGTGCTGCCTGAGGTGAGGGCGAGATAGTTGGGGAGGCTTGGGTGCGACACGCCGTGGTAGTCGGTGGCGATCGCGTACTGCGCGGCAAGGCTCGACACGTAGGCGCTGGAGATCGCCTGGCTGTAGCTGCGGTTCTCCATGATGATCAGGAAAACGTGGGGAGGCGCCGCCGGCGGCGTTGGGTCTGGGGTCGGGTCGGGCGCGCCGGCGATGGGGGTGGGGCTGCGCGTTGGCGTGGCCTGGGCCGTCGACTTCGGTGCGCAGGCCGCGAGAAGGCAGGCGGAAACGACGAGAGCAACCAACCGCATCCTCTCTGAGCCTACGATCCGACCCTTAAATGCTGCTGAGAAGTGGTTCGTGGGAGGTGGAGGTGACGCCGGAGCGCGGGGGCCGGATCACCTCGCTGCGCCTGGACCGGGAGGAGCTGCTGGAGCAGGGGATCGGGATCGACGATCCGGGTGCTGTGGGCTTCGTGGCGGGTGGGGCCTTTGGGTGGGACGAGATGGTGCCGACCGTGGCCGCGACGGGGAACCTGCCCGATCATGGGGAGGCCTGGCGGCTGCCGTGGCAGGTAGCTTCTGTGACGCGGAGTTCGGTGTTCATGCGTTGCGCCGGGCGCGTGGTGCCGTGGGAGCTCGGTCGGCGGATCGAGCTGGACCAGGACCGCTTTCGGCTCTCGTACACGTATACGAATCGCGGGACCTCGCCGCACTACGCGTACTGGTGCGCTCACCCGTTGTTCAAGTTCGAGACCGGGATGAAAATCGGCGTGCCGGGTGGGTCGCGCCTTGCTGAGTTGGCTGAGGGGACCAGCGAGAAACTGTTTCTGCCTAAGGGCTCAATCGATCGTGCGAGGCTGGGGTGGAGCTCCGGTGCGGCGATCGAACTGATGTGGGACGTCGAGACCGCTCCTTATCTGGGGGTTTGGGTTTGCAATGGGGACCTGGGCGGGTACCGGCAGATCGCGATCGAGCCCGCGACGGGCGGTGGCGACCGGCCGGACTCGGGGGAACCGGCGCCCTTGTTGGGGCCAGGTGAGGAGTTGGAGTGGTGGTTGGAGGTGCGGGATGCGAGGTGATTCCAACGGCGCGCAACTGGATGCTTGAGTTGAAGGAGGCGTTGACGCCAGACGCGCTGAAATCCGGCCCGTGCAAAGCCCCCGTCCTAAACTGAGGTCGTGTCCAAGCTCCTTGGGATGCGTTGTCGCGAGTGCGGCACCGAGTACGAGCTGCAGGCGACTCACGTCTGCGAGATGTGCTTTGGGCCGCTTGACGTGGTCTATGACCAGGCCGCGCTGAAGAAGATCGTCAGCCGGGAACGGATCGAGCAAGGGCCCAAGTCGATGTGGCGCTACCGCGATCTGCTGCCCATCGAGGATTCCGTGCCTGTCGTCACCCTAGGCGAAGGCATGACCCCGCTCGTGAAGGCTGATCGGCTCGGGGCCGAGCTCGGACTGCGGAACCTCTACTTGAAGAACGACAGCATGAACCCGACCAACTCGTTCAAAGATCGCGTGGTTTCGGTCGCGATCAGCTGGGCGCGGGCGCACGGCTTCGAGACGATTGCCTGCGCGTCCACGGGAAACCTGGCGAACGCGGTGGCGGCGTACGCGGTGCGCGCCGGACTCGAGTGCTTCGTCTTCATCCCCGACGATCTCGAGGCCGGGAAGGTCGCGAGCATCGGCGTCTTCGATCCCAATGTGGTCGCGGTGCGCGGGAACTACGATGAGGTAAATCGTCTCTGCAGCCAGCTCGTCGAGTCGACGCCATGGGCCTTTTGCAACATCAACATCCGGCCCTTTTACGCGGAAGGGTCCAAAACTCTGACCTTCGAGACGGCCGAGCAGCTCGGCTGGAAGCTGCCCGACGAGATCATCGTCCCGATCGGCAGCGGCTGCCAGTTCGTGCGCCACCGTCAGGCCGCACGTGAGCTTGTCGAGTTTGGTCTCGTCCGCGAGGACCGTGTCCCCAAGTTCACCGGCGCCCAGGCGCTCGGGTGCGCGCCCGTCTACAACGCCTTCACTTCGGACACGCCCGAGCGGGTGCTGCCCGTCAAGCCCGACACGATCGCCCGCTCGATCGCGATCGGCAACCCCTCTGACGGCATGTACGTCAACCGCATCGCGCTGGAGACAGGCGGGGTGGTCGAAGCGGTGTCGGAGGAGGAGATCGTCGACGGGATCCGGCTCCTGGCTCGCACCGAGGGCATCTTCACCGAGACGGCGGGTGGGGTGACGATCGGGGTGCTGGCCAAGCTGGCGAGGGCCGGGCGGTGGAACGGCGACGAGGTGGTGGTTGCTTATGTCACCGGGCACGGCCTGAAAACCGCTGACGTTCTCGCCTCGGCCAACGGCCATTCACGACGCGTGGAAATAGAACCGACGTTAAAGTCGTTTCGCGAGAAGGTGAACATCTAATGGCACAGTTTCGAATCCCAGGTCCGCTGCGCCGCCTGTCCGACGGCCAGACCACAGTCGATGTAGAGGCTGTCGATCTCGCGACGGCCATCGAGGCGCTTGACGCCCGCTATCCCGGCTTCAAGGATCGCCTGCTCGACGAGAAGGGCGAGCTTCGCCAGTTCGTCAACGTGTACCTGAACGACGAGGACGTGCGGCTCGGTGCTGGTCTGGGGGCGAAGGTCCAGGCGAAGGACGAGATCTCGATCGTGCCGGCTGTGGCCGGAGGTCGCGAGCAGGCTTAGACTCCGCGCTATGGGGCGGAGGCGGCTGAAATTGATCTTCGGTACGGCCATGGTCAAAGAGCCGGTGATCTACCAGCTCGGCAAGCAGTTCTCGCTGGTCACCAACATCCGGCGGGCTGACGTAACCCGCGACCAGGGCTGGGTGCTGCTCGAGATCACAGGAGAGGCGGATGAGCTTGACCGCGGCGTGGCCTACCTCGAATCGCGAGGGGTGAAGGTCGAGCCGGCCGAGGGAGACCTGGTCGAGTAGGCTCGAGCTCCCATTACGATTGCCGCCGTCATGGAGCGCAGGGTCAACGTCGCGGTCATCGGAGGAGGGCAGGCCGGGCTTGCGACGAGCTGGTATCTGACCCAGGCCAAGGTCGACCACGTAGTGCTCGAATCCGGCAGCGTCGCCGAGACCTGGCGCTCGCGGCGCTGGGACTCGTTCTGCCTGGTCACCCCAAACGAGTTCGTGCATCTGCCGGGCGCCAAGTACGAGGGGCCGGACCCAGACGGCTTCATGCCCCTGGCGGAGCTGATCGATTACTTCGAGTCGTGGGCGAACTCTTTCGACGCGCCGGTTGAAGGAGACACGACTGTCGTCGGGCTCGAAGAGGACGGCGACGGGTTTCTCCTTTCGTTGGCCTCGGGCACGTTGAGGGCGCGGAGCGTCGTGGTGGCGACCGGCGCTTACCAGCGTCCTCATCACCCGGCGGGGGCGGAATTGCTCCCCGCAGACGTACTTCAGCTCTTCGCCGAGGAATACTCCAACCCGGCGGCCCTACCTCCAGCCGCGGTTCTCGTCGTGGGGAGCGGTCAGACCGGATGCCAGCTCGCGCAGGAGATTCATGAATCAGGCCGGGAGGTTTTCCTCGCTTGCGGTCGGTGCGTGTGGGTGCCACGCCGCCTCGAGGGTCACGACGCCGTCTGGTGGATGGTCGACTCCGGCTTCATGGACCGCACCCCCGACAAGCTCCCTTCGCCCGCGGCGAGGCTGCTCGGCAACCCGCAGACGACAGGTCATGACGGGGGGCGCGACCTCAACTATCGAGTGCTGCACGATATGGGAGTCGAGCTGCTTGGCAGATATGTCGGCGCGGTTGGTTCGACGCTGCAGTTCGCCGACGACCTGGCCGCCAGCGTCGACTTCGGCGACGCCCGGCTGACTGATCTCTTGAAATTCGTCGAGGCTTCCTGCGCGGCCAAAGGGACCATCGCTCCCACCTACGAGATGCCGCCGCCGCTGCGCATCAAGAGCCGCGCCCAGCTCGACCTCGCGCGGGATCGAATCGGGACTGTCATCTGGACCAGCGGCTACAGGCCGGACTATGGATGGGTCAAGTTCCCGGTCTTCGATGGCATGGGCTTTCCTCAGCAGGTTGATGGTTGTACGACCGTGCCTGGCCTGTACTTCATGGGCGTGCACTGGATGCGCAAGAACAAGTCGTCAATTCTTTACGGCGTCGGCGAGGACGCCGAGGTGGTTTCGCGCCATATCGTAGAGTCGCGCAAGTGAGAGTCGCCGTGGCGATGTCCGGTGGCGTTGACTCCTCGGTCGCGGCTGCCTTGCTCCAGGCCCAGGGACACGAGGTGGTCGGCGTCACGCTGCAGCAGTGGCCCCGCGCGGATACGGAAGAGTCCGCGAAGCATGGTGGGTGCTGCTCTCTCAATGCCGTCGAGGACGCCCGCCGTGTCGCCTCTCTGCTCGACATTCCTTATTACTGCTGGAACCTCGAGAAGGAGTTCGGCGAACGGGTCATCGAGCCGTTCCATCGCGACTATCTCGAAGGCCGGACGCCCAATCCATGCGTGCGCTGCAATGCGTTCGTCCGCTTCGACCTGATGCTCCGCCGCGTGCTCGAGCTGGGGTTCGACCGCCTGGCGACCGGGCACTACGCACGCATCATCAGCGGTTCTGAAGGGCCCGAGCTGCACACCGCGGTGGATGACGCCAAGGACCAGTCCTACATGCTCTATCACCTCGACCGCGAGCGCCTCGCGCGCATCGTGTTTCCGCTCGGTGGAATGACCAAGCCTGAGGTGAGGGAGCACGCCCGCGAGTTCGGGCTTCCGGTCGCGAACAAAGCCGAAAGCCAGGAGATCTGCTTTGTGCCGCGCGGCGAGACCGCGCGCTACCTGGCGGAACGGCTGCCGGTCCAGCCCGGGTCGGTGGTCGACTCCGAAGGGCGGGATGTGGGCACTCACCGCGGTACCGCGCTCTACACGGTCGGCCAGCGCAGCGGCTTCGGTGACCTGGCCGAGGCCGGGCCCTGGTACGTGGTGCGCGTCGATGCGCCGGCGAACCGGCTTGTCGTTGGTCGCAAGGAGGAGCTTGGCGTGCGCGAGGTGGAGCTTCGCGACGTCAGCTTCGTCGGCGGACCTCCGCCCGATCGCGTGCGCTGCCAGGCGCGCCTCCGCTACCACGCGCCCGCGATCCCCGGCGAATACCGGGCGGGACGGCTGTCGCTCGACGAGCCGTTCCTCGCCGCCGCGCCGGGACAGGCCGCGGTGCTGTACTCGGGCAGCCGCGTCCTCGGCGGGGGGATCATCGCCTCCGCGTCGTGAGCGGCCGCCCGGATCTCGTTCTCGCCGCGGTCCAGTGGGTCGAGTACATCGGGCTCCTTGGCGGAATCGGCTCGATCGTGGTCCGGCGTCTGGCCCGCAACGGGCCGCGCATTCGTTGGGCGGACCCCCCGATGCATCTCTTTCTGGGCGTTGCGTTTCTCGGCGGCCTGGCAGTGATCACGGTGGAGGGCCTCGATGCGGCTGCCCTGCCCGGCTGGGAGCGGGTGGCCCGGGTCACGGCCGAGGGTCTGGCGTTTGTCCTGTGCGTTCGGGGCATTCCGCTGGTCGCTCCGGTGGCGGTCCTGGCGGCAGCACTGCTGCCGTTCGCGGGCCACGCCGCCGCCGTCCAGCCGAACGCGGGAGCGATTTTTGCGGATGCAGTCCACGTCCTTTCGGCGGCCATGTGGGCGGGCGGTATCCTGGCGCTTGCTACCCTCCATCCGCCCGACGGCTGGCGGTCGCCCGAGGCACGGACATTGCTCGATCGGTTCGGGGGCGTTGCCTTGATCGCCTTCGCGCTCACGGCGCTGACCGGCGTGCTAGGAGCCAGCGATCAGTTGCACGACGTCAGCGGGCTATGGACGACGTCCTACGGGGAGGTGCTGGCTCTCAAGGCTCTCGGGGTCGGGATCATGCTCGTGCTCTCGGCGGCGGCGTGGCGCCGGGGAGTCCCGCTGGCGCGGGCGGAGGCAGTGGTCGCCGTACTCGTTGTCGGCGCCACCGCTGTGCTGGCCGCTTTTCCAGCGCAGCACTAAGATGCGGGGGTGGCCACCGTGCGCGAGGTCATGAAGACCACGCTCTATTCAGTGGACCCTTCTACAACCGTGGGCGAGGCGATCTCGCTGATGGCGCAGAACAGGATCGGCTCCGCTCTGATCATGGAAGACCGCAGACTCGTCGGAATCTTCACCGAGCGCGACACCGTGCGCGCGATCTCCCAGTCGCATGACGCGCCCACCCACGAGATCTCGTCGTGGATGACGCGCGACCCTAAGACGGTGAGCCCGGACGTCGACGTAGACGAGGCGATGAGGATGATGCTCGACGCGGGTTTCCGGCACCTGCCGGTCGTGGAGGGGGGAGAGGTGGTCGGCATGGTCTCCATGCGCGACCTGGCTGCAGAACAGCAGTAGGCCTCTGCTTGCTCCTCGCCCGATTCCCCGACCCTCTGCCTCGAGGGGAGAGGGGCTCAGCGCGCTAAAATAATCGCCCCCCGCCCCTCTGCTGTTTCGTGCGCCCAAAAACAAGGCGCGCAAAGGATGTACAACCCTTGGGCCTCCTGGCGCTGCGGCGCTACGTCCCGTACCTGCGGCCCTATGTCGGGCTGGTCGTAGTCTTCGGGCTGGCACAGCTCGGCGCCCTTGCTGTGGCCTCGTCGATCCCCAAAGTGATCGAGTACATCATCGACGGGCCGGTCACTCATCACCAACTGACACAGCTCGTGCAAATGGCGGGCCTCCTGGTGCTGATCGGGCTGCTCGAGTTCGTCTTCGTCTATCTCCGCCGCAACTACTCGGGCGCCGTGTCGCTGCACATGGAGACCGACCTGCGCAACGACTTCTACGCGCACCTCCAGTCGCTGCAGGTTTCATTCCACGACAACTGGCAGTCCGGACAGCTGCTCTCGCGCGCGGTCTCTGACATCGCGACGGTCCGGCGCTTCGTGAGCTTCGGGCTCATCTGGTTCCTGCAAACGATCGTGACGTTCGCGGTCGTCTTCGTCCTCATGTTGGAGCTGGACTGGAAGCTCGCGATCGTCGTGACGATCTTCATGCTGCCCATCGCCTACTTCAGCAACAAGTTTCACGACAAGTACAAGCCGATCGCGAGACGGCTCCAGGACCAGCAAGGCGACCTCACCACGATCATCGAGGAGATGGCGACGGGCGTCCGCATCATCAAGGCCTTCGGGCGCATGCCCTTGATGCAGAAGCGCTTCGAGGACCAGGCCGGACTGCTGCGGACGACGAGCCTCGAAGGGATCAAGGCGCGCGCGCTGCTGTGGACGCAAATCAACTTCCTGCCGAACCTGTCCCTGGTTGCGGTCTTGCTGCTCGGCGGCTACAACGTCGTGCAGGGAACGCTGACTATCGGCGGCCTGATCGCGTTGATGAACTACGTATTCATGCTCACGTGGCCGATGGACGCGATCGGCTACATCCTCTCCATGAGCGAAGAGTGCCAGACCGCTTCGCAGCGCCTGAACGAGGTGCTGGACTCGCGACCGGAGATCGCGGACCACCCCGGTGCGCGAGCCCTGGACCGCTGCCGCGGACATATCGAGCTGCGCGGCGTGGGCTTCAAGTATCCGAAGTCAAACGAGTGGATCTTGCGTGACCTGAACTTGACTATCGAGCCGGGTGAGACGGTCGGGATTGTCGGCCGCACCGGCAGCGGCAAGACGACCCTGGCCTATTTGCTCCCGCGGCTTTACGACGTGGATGAGGGTGCTGTGCTGCTGGACGGCGTCGACGTGCGCGAGCTGCAGCTCCGCTCCCTGCGCTCGCACATCGGCGTCGCGTTCGAGGACCCCATCCTGTTCTCGGCGTCCGTGCATGAGAACCTCGTGATGGGAAGGCCGATCGTGTCGGACGAAGAGCTGAAGCGCGCGCTCGAGGTCGCGCGGGCGGGGTTCGTGTGGGACCTGCCCTGGGGCCTCGAGACACGCGTCGGAGAGCAGGGCTACACGCTGTCCGGAGGGCAGCGCCAGCGCCTCGCGCTGGCGAGGGCCGTGCTCGGCGGACCACCCATTCTGGTGCTGGACGACCCCCTGTCGTCGGTCGACGTGCACACCGAGGCCGTGATCGAAGAATCCCTGGCGCGGGTGCTCGAGGGCGTCACGGGCCTGCTGGTAGTGCACCGGCCCTCGACGCTGGCGCTTGCCGATCGCGTTGCCCTGCTCGACGGCGGCAGGATCGCCGCCCAGGGGACCCACACCGAGCTCATGAAATCGAACGACCTCTATCGCGCCCTCCTCTCCCAGGAGTACGAGCGCAGCGAGGAAGGGGTGCCCGCTTGAGTACAGAGGCTCCCGCGGACCGCTGGCGCGGCGTCGCGTCGGAGGAGATCGACGAGTTTTCAGCGAGTGTCGCCGGCCTTCTCCGCAGGCGCAGCCGCCGGCTGCTCGCGGAGCTTGCGCGGCCGTACCGCGGGCAGATCGCGCTCGCGGGCTTGCTGATCTGCATACGATCCGCGGCGTACCTGTCGCTGCCATACCTCGTTGGACTCGGTATCGACAAGGGGATCCGTCCGGGTGGCAGCGGCAACCTGTCGACTCTCGAGGTGATCGTCAGTGTGTTGCTGCTCGCACTCGTGGTCAACGCGCTCGCGAACTACGCGTTCCTCCGACTCTCCGGGCGCATCGGCGCCGACGTGCTGTTCGATCTGCGGAAGAACCTGTTTGCGCACGTCCAGGTGCTGTCGCTCTCGTTCTACGAGCGCTACACCTCGGGGCGAATCATCTCGCGTCTGACCTCCGACATCGACGCACTCAATGAGCTGCTCGCGACCGGGCTGACCTCAGTCATCACCTCTTTGATCTCGGTGGTGGCGATCACGGTCATTCTTTTGCGACTGGACGGACGACTTGGTCTCGTGACGGTGGTCGCGATGCCAATCGTCTTTTTGATGACCCTCTGGTTTCGCAGCAATTCCGCGCGCTCGTATCGCGCCGTGCGCCGCGCCATCGTCCTGGTGATCGTGCATTACGTCGAATCGCTCGGGGGCATCAGAGCCGTGCACGCGTTCCGGCGCGAGGCGCGCAACCAGGAGATCTTTGAAGACGTCAACGCGCGCTACCGCGACGCCAACATCTGGTCGAACCGGCTCGCCTCGACGTTCGGGCCCGCGATCAACTTGCTGGGCCGGCTCACGACCACGGCGGCGCTGCTGTTCGGTGGCTACCTCGTCGTGCAGGGCCAGCTGACGCTTGGCGTGCTGACCGCCTTCGTCCTCTACTTGCGGCAGTTTTTCGAGCCGATGCAGGACCTGTCTCAGTTCTACAACGTGTTCCAGGCGGCCGGCGCGGCGCTGGAGAAGCTCGCGGGCGTCATCGAGGAGTCGCCCACCGTGCCCGAACCCGCATCGCCTGTGAGCATGGGCGAGGTGCAGGGGGCGGTTGGCTTCGAGCACGTGACGTTCGCTTACGGAGACAAGCCTGTGCTGCACGACATCGACCTGCGCATCCCGGCAGGGCAGATCGTCGCCGTGGTGGGCGAAACGGGGGCCGGCAAGACCACGATGGCTCGCCTCATGGCGAGGTTCTACGACCCGACAGTCGGGCGCCTGACCCTCGATGGGGTCGACCTACGGTCGGTCGCTGTGGGGGATTTGCGCCGGGCGATCGCGATGGTGACTCAGGAGACATTCTTGTTTTCCGGGACGGTGGGCGAGAACCTCATGTTCGGCCGGCCCGACGCGTCGCGAGACGAGATGATCGCGGCCGCGCGGGCGATCGGCGCCGACGGGTTCATCAGCGCGATGCCGAATGGGTATGAGACGGATGTGAGGCGCCGCGGAGTTCGGCTTTCGTCGGGGCAGCGGCAACTGGTCGCGTTCGCGCGCGCATTCCTCGCCGACCCCCGCGTCCTGATCCTGGACGAAGCGACCTCGTCGCTCGATTTGCCCTCGGAGCGCTTGGTCCAGCGCGCGCTCCGCACGTTGCTGCGTGGCCGGACCGCGGTGATCATCGCTCACCGCCTGTCGACGGTCGAAATCGCGGACCGGGTGCTCGTCGTGGACGGAGGCCGGGTGGTGGAGGACGGGGCGCCGTCGGACCTGAGCCAGCGCAGCGGGGCTTACGGCCAGCTGCACCGGCAATGGGTGGAATCGCTCGCCTAGAGTCGATTCCCCCATCAGCTTGACCTTTGCGTCGCCATTCGGGCTCTATGGATGGGAATCCAGCCCGGGCGGTCTACCTCGCCGTGCTGTTATCCACGTAGAAGCGCCGCCACCCTACTTTCTCGAAGCCCAGGCCGGCAAGGATCGGGGCCGACATGTCGCCGCCCCACACGGTAAGGCCGTCCACCCCCGCACGACGCGCGATCTCCTGGCGGGCCGCCACCAGGGCGCGGTAGATTCCTCGTCCGCGGAATTTCGGGCGAACCGCGCCGCCTTGAAGGATCGCCGCCGCAGGCGGATACAGGCCCATCCCGGCCGCGCCCGCGGGCTCCCCGTCGACCATCGCGAGGAGCAGGTATCGGTTGCCCTGCGCCCGAAAGTTGAGGCGGCGGCGCTCCTGCATAGCAATCGATCCAGGCGAATCGACGGGCATGTCTGCTTCGAAGGCCTCGACCGCCGCGCCGTCCGCCAAGCGGAAGGTATCGAGGTCCGCGAGCGCGTCCCGGATCTCCAGCCCCTTGATCGGCGGAGATTCCACCGTGGCGTCGATTGACATCACCATCACCCGCGCCTCCGCGCCGTGCGGATCTGGCTGAACGCCGTGCTTCGCCAGGTGGTCGGCGAAGTCGGGTGGTTCGGCCTCCGGGTCAACAGTCCACATGAAAGCTAGGTGATGCGAGGCGAAAATCGCGCGCGCCTCGCGAATCACCTCGCCCGCGTCTGTTGCACTACATCTGATCCAACCGACGCTGTTCGGACCGGCAATCGGGAAGTCCGGCTGGATGCTGGCCTGATATCGCGGAGTGACCACGACCTCGATTCCGGGCGCCGCCTGCTGGCGGTGGTGATTGGCGAAGTCGATGAGCGCCTGCGATACTGCCGCCATGGCTGCATTGTCGCGCGCCCTCGCCCGCTGGGACCCGGTTAGGGTCGCCGTGGCCGCCCTGGGACTCGCGGTCCTCCTGCTGGTGGCGGCCTACGGGGTCAGCTTGACGGTCGCATCTTTAACCCCGGGCGCAGCCATCTCCCTGGTCGCTCTCGCCGGGATCGCGGGTTCCGGGCTCCTGTATGCTTGGCGCCTTGGAGCCGGCGGCATCGTCGACTAGCCGGTAGTTCCCCACTTAGCAACCACGGAGTGCCGATGGACTCCCTCCACGCGATTGGCTTCTACGTGTCCGCCGCGATCTCGGTCGGGGGCGGGATCATGGTGGCGTTCCTGCCCGGCCGCGGCGCGCGTGGTCTGGCCCTGGCGGTTTCCGGTCTGGGGATTGCCGGTCTCTACGCCGCGCTGTCCGCCGACTTGGCCGGGCTGGTCGCGCTCGTGTGTTATGCCGGCTGCGCGCTCTTGATCGCGGCGCCGCGATACCGCGTCGTGGACTCGCCGGTCGGGTTCGTCTGGCGGCAGGCGGGAGCGGTGGGGGCGGCGGCCCTGTTCGCGGTGCTGGCCTACGCGGCTTATCGGGGCGACTTCGTCTCAGCGACGTACAGGGGCGGCGAAATTGGCACGGCCGCGATCGGCCGGGTCCTGTTCGTGCATGACGCGCTGGCGACCGAGGCGGTGGGCGCGCTGGTGCTCGTTGCGCTCGTGGGCGCGACCGCCGCCTGGCGCGTGCGGGAACGTGGCCGGTGAGCCCTGGGCTCGTCGCCGTGCTATTCGTTGGCGTGGCGCTGGTCGCCGTGGGCGCGTTTGTCGCGACCTGGAAGAGGGATCTGTCGGCGGCGCTCGCGGGGCTTCCCCTGATCTTCGGCGGGGCGGGTGTGGCGTTCGCGGGCGCGGCCCGATTCTCGGCGGCGAGCGATCCTAAGATCTTCGGCCAGGAGGTCGCGGCCCTCCTCGCGGTCGCAGCGCTAGCGCTGGTCGCGCTGGGCGTCGGGATCGCAGGCCGGGGGACTTCGCGCTGAGCCTGCTCTTCGCCCTCTCGAACATCGCGGCCGCGGCGTCTGGCGCCGCTTCCGGATCTCGCCCGCCCACGGGGTTCTCGTTCAATCCCACAACCGCGCTTCCGTGGGCTGTGCCGTTGATCGTGATGGCGCCCCTCGCCGCGTTCCTCATCGCTTTGTCGAGCGTGCGCACCCGCCGGTCAGCGGCGAACCTCGCGATGTTCGGCGCAGTCGTGTCGCTGCTCGCAAGCCTGCTGGTGGGCTGGGGCCTCGCGAAGACGACAACGCCGTTTCTCGCGACCTACTCGTACATCAGCCTGCCGGTGGCTTTCACCGGACCGACGAACTTCCAGAACTTCGCCATCGATATCGTGCTGCGGGTCGACCACGTCGGCGTCGCGGCTCTCATCGTGGTGGAGCTCTGCGTCATCGGGGTCCTCGGGTGGCATCAGGTGATGGGCCGCGCGGAGCCCGGCGCGGCGCGGTTCAACGCGTTGATGAGCGTGCTCCTGTTCGGCGCCACCGGCGTGCTGGTCAGCTGGGACCTGGCCGAGCTCCTCGCGTTCTGGGGCCTGGCGGGCGCCGCGACGTACCTCCTGCTGGCGCACCGCTGGGGGATGGACGAGGCGGCGCTGCGCGCGCGAGTCGCGCTCGCGCTTCCATTCGTCACGGACCTGTCGCTGCTCTGCGGTGTCGCGTGGCTCTACTCCCGATACGGCGAGAACAACCTGTCCACGCTCCTGCCCATCCTGCACACGAACCCGGGTTGGACGGTGCGGTCTCTCGTGGTCGCGTCGATCTTGCTGTTTGTCGGAGCCGCCGGGCGCCTCGCGCTGTGGCCGCTGCACTCGTGGGTGACCCGCACCGCGGTGACCGCGCCGCCCGCCGCGTCGGCGGTCGCGCAGTCGGTGTGGTCGGTGCTCGCGATCGTCGTCCTGTACCGGTTGATGCCCATCGCAGTCGCCTCGAACGCGCAGACCGTGAAGGGTCTCCTGTACGGGTGCGGCGCGGCGGCGATCGCGGCCCCGCTTTTGGCGCTGGTCGGCAACGAACCGCGGCGCATCATCGCGCTCCTCGGGTCAGGCGCGACCGCAATAGGCGCGGCGGTCGTGGTTCACGGCTTTCAGGTGCAGTACTCGACTTTCGCCATCGCGGGAGTCGCGTGCGTGTTTGCGGTGGCGCTCGCCCGCGCGGGTGGGGTGCTGGCGATGTCGGCGATCGCCGCGGCGAAGCGGACGGACGACCTCACCGAGATGGGCGATGCGTGGAATCGAATGCGGGTGAGCGCGCTGGCCGTGCTGGTCGCCGCGATCGTGCTGGGTCTCAGCACGGTGGGTGCTCTAGCCTTTGGCGTGAGCTCGCGGTCCTACCTGGGGATCGCGATGGGTGAAGCGGTCCTCCTGATCGGCCTCGGCGGGGCCCGCGTTTTCCTCGGCGTTTCGATCGGGCCTCTCCGAAGGCGACGTGCCTTTGAGCCGGATCGCGTGCGCGAAGCTCCCTCGTCATCCCTCTCGTGGCCCTTCTGGCTCGCGGGTGGCGGCGCGCTGCTGGTGGTGGCGTCGTTCATCCACGGCTGGCTCGATTTCCTCGACGGCCAGAAGCATCCGAGCCCCACCGCAGGGTCCTACGCGCTCTGGGTCGTGGTCGTGCTCATAGGTTTCGCGCTTCCCGTGCTCGCGTACGTGCGAGACCAGGACGGCGCCCTGCACGTTTCGGCCTTTGCGGGCGTGTGGCTGAGGAGGCTCACCTACACGACGTCAAGCAGCTTCGAACGCTTCATCGTGGCGCCGGTGGCTGAGATCGTCGTGCGGTTCGGCGAGCGGTGGATCCCGGTTGGTGATGGGGAGGTTGGGGTCGCGCTCGACACGACGGGACGGCTTATGGCCTCGGGCGCCCGCCTTCCCGTCTTGCCGCTGGTGGTCCTGCTCGCGGTCATCCTCACGGTCGTGGTAGGCCTCGTCGCGCCGGGAGTATTCCGTTGATCTGGCAGTTCATCGCAGCTCAAAGCCCCAGCCCGACCCCGGCCCCCACTGTGCCGGGCGCCGGCATCTTCTCCACATCGCTTTTGCTCAGCATCACCGTCTGGGTGCCGGTCGTGGTGGCCATCGCCATCGCCACCATGCCGAACCCGCGTGGCCGCTACGACGCGTTGATCAAGCAGATCGCCTTCTTCACCAATCTCGGGCTGTTGTTCGTGCTCGGCATCGCCTACAACCAGTTCCAGTCCTTCCTCCCGACCCTGCAGTACGAGGAGAAGGTCACCTGGCTCCAGTCGGTCGGCGCGGTCTACCACCTCGGGGTGGACGGGCCGGGCATGACGATGCTTTTGCTTTCCGGCGGGATCGGCATCGTCTCCGTGCTGGCGTCGCTCGGGGTCCGCGAGCGGGTCCGCTCCTACTTCTGCCTCCTGCTGCTCGCCCAGGCGAGCGTCAACGGGGCGATTGTCGCGCGCGACATGTTTGTGCTCATCCTCTTCTGGGGTGCGTCGGCGGTTCCGCTCGCACTGCTCGTCCTTGGGTGGGGTGGGCAGCGGCGCCATCAGGCGACCTGGAGGCTTCTCGGCTACTGGGGCGTGGGCACGGCTGCGCTCATCCTTGGAACGATGGTGCTTTACTCCGCAGCGGGGGGCGCCAGCTTCGACATGGACGTCCTCTTGAAGGCGACCCTCAGCCCGCGTGTTCAACTCGCCGTGGGGAGCTTGATGGTCGTCGCCGCCGCGACCCGGCTCCCACTCTTCCCGCTCCACGGCTGGGCGCGCGACGTTTACTCGGAAGCCCCGGTCGGCGTGACAGTGATCGTCGCTGGAAGCGCCTCTCGCTTGGGCGCATACCTTCTCCTGCGCACGCTCGTAGCGGCCGAGCCCGTGGCCGCGCACCTGCTGGCCCCGCTGCTCGCAGCGCTCGCCGCCCTGACCGTGGGGTATGGCGCGCTGGTGGCGATGCGCCACCACGACATCCGGCAGGCGAGCGCGTACCTGGCCCTGATTCCGGGCGGCGTGACGGTGCTCGCGCTAGCGGCCCTGCAGCCGATCTCCATCGCCGGCGCTGTGCTCTCGCTTTTCGCCGGCGGCCTGGCGGCGGCGCTCATCGTCAGCGTCTGCGCGACGTTGTCGGAGCGGGCCCAGTCGCGCAGCCTGCACGTGCTCGCCGGCCTTGCCCCGCGCATGCCGATCCTGACGTGGCTAATGGTCCTCGCGGGTCTGGCGGTGCTCGGGGTGCCTCTGCTCGCGACCTTCACCTCTAACCTTCTGACGTTTTTCGGCTCGTTCAAGACCCAGCCGATCGGGGCCTTCGCGGTGGCCGCGGGCCTGGCCCTCGGCGCGATCGCTCTGGCTTCGTTGTGGCGGCGTGTGCTGTTCTCGGCGCCCAACCCCGACGCGCCTGGAGTGTCCGACGCCTCGCTTGGCGAGACGTGGTACCTGGGCTTGCTCGCGGGCGGCCTGCTGTGGGTCGGGTTGTTTCCGAGCGGCCCCAAGCTTCCGGGCACTGATTCACCGCTCTTCGACCAGGGTCTGGTCAACGTGCTGTCGGCCGGGATCAGCGACATCGCATCGCCCTACGTCCTGCCCACGCCGGGGCCCGGCCAGTGAAGTACCTGGTCCTGCTTCCTGAGGCGCTGGTCGTGGCGGCGGCGGTATTCGTGCTCATGTCCGGCCGGCTCGGCTGGCTTTCACCTGGCGCTCGGCGCTCCCTGCCGGCGCTGGTGGCGCTGGTCACGCTGGTCGCGCTGGGCATCGAGCTCTGGGCGGGCGCCACACTGGCGACGTACTTCGAGGGCGGGCTGGTGCAGGACCGCTTCGCGCTGTTCGCCAAGGCCGCCGTCCTGCTGGCCGCGACGATCGCCTTCGTCGTCGTGGACTGGACAGCCGAGGACTCACTGACGATCGGATTGGCCATGCCGCTCCTGGCGGTGTTTGGCGTGATGGTGGCGGCGTCGGCAGGAGACCTGGTCGCGCTTTGGGCGGGTCTCGAGGTCGCCGCCGCGGCGGCCGTGGTGATGGTCGCCCTTCGCCGCCCGGACCTCGCCCTGCGCCTGCTGGTCACCGGCGGGGTGGCGAGCGGGCTGCTCCTGATCGGGCTCGCGTTCCTCTACGCCTCGGCTGGCACGTCCAGCCTCTCGATGCTGCGCGTGGACTTTCTAGGCGGCGCTCCGACGATCGCCCTCGCGATCCCAGTCTTCCTGGTCATGAGCGGTCTGGCTGCGCGCGCGGCGCTCGCGCCCTTCCAGCTGGCGTCGATTCCCGCGAGCCTCGGCGCGTCTCCGCTCGGGGCCGGCTTGGTGCTCGGCCTGGTGGCGGCCGCTGCGGCGACCGTCGCGATCAAGCTGGTCGGCGCGCTCGCCCCGATCCCCGCCGTGTACTCGACCTACCTCGAGGTGATCGCCGCCTTCGCGATGGTTGCCGGCGGCGCGGCGGCGCTGGCTTCACACTCGCCACGGGTGCGCCTGGCGTACCTCGCCACCGGGCAGATCGGTTGGGTGGCAGCCGGCCTCGTCACGCACTACCGCAGCGGGCTGGCCGGATCGCTCTTCCTGCTCGGCGCGTTTGTCGTAGCCGCGACTTGCGGGCCGGCGGTGATGGGCCGGGCGGAAGGTGGAGAGCAGGCTCTGGCCGGGATGGGCGTGCTGCGTCCCGGCCGGGCAGCCGGCCTTTCGCTGGCGATGCTGTCGCTGGCCGGCGCCCCGCCGCTGGCGGGTTTCTTCGGGGAATTCGCCGTCGCGGCTTCGCTGGCCCAGAGCGGGCATTTCGCGCTGCTGACGCTAGGGGTGTTTGGGACAGCGCTGAGCCTGGCCGCAGTCGCGGGGACCATGCGCGTCATGTACATCCAGAGCCCCCCAGATGAGGCGCGCCGCACCACGCGGTTGCCGGTGCTGACCGGGTTGTCTTCGTTCGGGGCGGTGGCTTTCTGCGTTGTGATTGCCGTCTACGGGATCTTCTCGAGCCCGATCCTGGGCCTGGCCGATCAGGGAGCGGAGGCGCTCGGGCTCAAATAGAGCTCGGAGCACCTACCCGGCCGCACTCGCTTTGCGAGTGGGGCGACCTCCCGGCGAGCGGGGATACGAGTAGGTCGGTAAACTCCGCCCCAACGGTCGCTGCTTTCGTCGTAGTACACGTCCTGGAGGTCCCGCCTGGCCCTGCGTTCCCAAAAGCGCGCGCCCGCTGCGCGCCGCCGCCGCGTCCGCGCGCGCGCCCGCCCGCGCCGCCCCAGCAAGCGTCGCTCGCATTTCTGGCTGATGCGGCTCGCCCTGGTGAGCTTGATCGTGATCTCCTCGATGGGGCTCATCGGGACTGCGGGGACGATCGGCGTGGTCGACTACTTCGCGGGAGACCTGCCCTCGATCCAGGCAGTCCAGGCGGCCAACCTCACGCAGACGACGCGCATCCTGGATCGCAACGGCACCGTGATCGAGTCGCTGTACCACCAGAACCGAACGGTCGTGCCTTTGAACCAGATCAGCACAAAGCTGCAGGAGGCGACCATCGCTACGGAGGACCGGACGTTCTACTCGAACTCGGGCGTGGACTACCGCCGCCTGGCAATCGCCATCGGGTATGACCTCACCCACCGCTCCTCCACGCTGGGAGCCTCGACGATCACCGAGCAGGTCGTGAAGAACCTAGTCCTGGACTCGACGGACGCGCAGAACAGAACAGTCAGCCTCAAGTTTCGCGAGCTCCTGCTAGCCGAGGAGATGGAGCGGCGCTATTCGAAGCAGCAGATCCTCGAGCTTTACCTGAACACCATCGACTATGGAAACGGCGCGTACGGCGCAGAGGCGGCGGCGGAAACGTACTTCCAGGTGCACGCCAGCCAGCTCACGTGGGCGCAAGCGAGCTTTCTCGCCGGCCTGCCGCAAGCTCCGGCCGAATACGACCCGTTTGGAACCCCGGATCAGCTGGCCGCCGTGAAATGGCGGTGGCGTTCAGTGCTCGACGGGCTGGTGAGCGTTGGAGACCTGAGCGCGTCGGCCGCTAACTCGATCTACAGCGGCAATACGGTCACCACGATGATCGCCGCGCACAACAACCTTCCCGCAGCGCACAACCCGCTGACCGCGCACTTCGTCGACTACATCGAGGAGTACATCACCCAGCGTTACGGCGCGCAGGCGCTGTACGAGGGTGGGCTGCGCATCACGACGACGCTTGACCTGGCCACGCAGGCGATGGCGGACAAGTACGTCAAGTCAGGCGTCGCGGCGTACGCGAATCGCGGCGTCAACACAGGCGCGATGCTGGTCATGAATCCCGCGGATGGCGAGATCTTAGCGATGGTCGGAAGCGCCGACTACAACAATGCGGCGATTCGCGGCCAGATCAACCTGACCGGCATGGATCCCTTGGGGTGGCGCGGAGTCGGGTCGTCGTTCAAGCTGTACACGTACGCGGCCGCGCTGCAGGCCGGGCTCGTTACGGCGGCGTCCCTGCTGAACGACCAGAACGCAGTCATCGACGGCACGACCTTCAGCGACTGGGACGGCAAGCACGAAGGGTGGATCACGTTGCGCACCGCGCTCGCCCAGTCGCGCAACCTACCCGCCCTGTGGACGTACAGCCAGGAGGGAGGCGACCGCGTGGTCAGCCTGATGCACAACCTCGGGGTCACCGCCCCGATCCAGGATCCGGCCGGCGTGGCCACGACACTGGGCCCGAACGCGATGTCGATGGCGGAGCACCTTGCCGCCTATTCGGCGTTCGATAACGGCGGCTACCGGATCAGCCCGCACGCTGTCCTGAAGGTGACGGACGCGACGGGCAAAGTGCTCGAGTCGTTCGATCCCAACGCCGGGCGCACGCAGGTCATCAGCCCGGACCTCGGATACCTGATGACGGACCTGCTGCGCGGGCCGGTGAAGCTCTACCTGGGCGACCTCGGCGGAAAGCCGGTGGCGGGAAAGTCGGGCACGACCGAGGCCTACACCGGGTCGATCTTCATCGGCTACACACCGAACCTGGCGATCGCCGCATCGCTCATGCACATCGACGCCGGACCCACATGCAAGTCGGGCTTTGCTTACCTCGCGACCAACTTCGTGCCTTCGGGCTGGGAGTGCCCGACCTCGGTCCTCTTCGGCGAGAACGTCGGCATCACGGTGTGGAAGCCGTTCGTCGAGGAGTACTACAAGTCGCATCCGTGGCCGGCGATGTGGGTGCAGCCCGCCGGGGTGGTGACGCGCCAGGTGTGCACGTACGACGGCGGATACGTGACGAGCGGCGGAGTCAGCGAGCTGTTTTTGAAGGGGATCGGCGAGCCCAGCTACCCGTGCGGCGCGAACCCGCACCCGGGACAGGCGCCGTACGTACCGCCGCCGTCTCCCAGCCCGCCCGCCGCCCCGAGCCCGTCGCCGGGAGTGTCGCCACCCGCACACTAGGTTGGTCGTGAGGTTCAACCGGCTGGGCGCCGCCTGCGGCGTCGTTTACCTGGTGCTCGGTATGGCGTGGGTGTGGCTGGCACAGCCGCCGGCGCCAGCGTGGCTTTTGGTCCTGTGGTTCGTGGCTGTCGCCGCGGTTGAGGCGTTCATCCCGGGCGAGGCGAACCAGGTGACGCTCGCTCGGGCGCAGCTCGCCGCACCGGCCCTCGCGTACTCGGTGTCGCCGGGCCATCTCGGGCTGCTGGCCGTGGTGCTCGCGGTGGCCGGCTTGAGCGACCTCGTCGATGGCACCGTGGCCCGGCGCTTTGAGCGGCCCTCGACATTCGGTGGCGGGCTCGACCCGATCGTGGACGGAATTCTGCTGGGCGCGGTGGTGGTGGGGCTCTCTTTGAGCGGGAGCTTTCCGTTCTGGCTCGCGCTCGTGATCGTCGCGCGCTACTTCTTGCCGGCGGCGGGTGGGTTGGTGCTGATCTCGTTGCATCGCAGACCCGAGCTTCGCCACACCGTGACGGGACAGATCTCGACCTCGTTGATCATCGTGCTGGTCGGCGGCATCTGCCTGTTCCGCTTCTTCGGCCAGGACGCGACCAACGTGGTGATCGGTGCCGAGGTGGTGATCCCGATCGCGACGATCGCGACGTTTGTGCACCTAGCGTGGGTGGCGCGGCGTCCCGTTGTGGCCACCGAGCCCGGGTAAGATTGGGCGTGGTCGCGCTAAGTGGGGTGCTGGCGGTACCCTGAACCGGCAATCCGCCTTAGCCGGACCGAATTCCCGTGCTGAGGTCTGGGTTCTCACGCCTGGCCGCGGCGAACGGCGTTGAAGGTCGGGACCTGCGCAGCTCGGGTCTCCGAACCCCGTCAGGTCCGGAAGGAAGCAGCGGTAAGGAGAAACTCGAGGGTGCCGCAGTCATCCGGGCCGGAGCCGTGGACCGCGGTGCGAGCTGGGGGTCTTCGATCGAGGCGGGGGTGCGCGGCCATTTGAAATTGCATGCCTGAATACCAGAGCCTCTATCGCAAGTACCGCTCACAGACGTTCGGCGACCTGGTCGGGCAGGAGGCTGCCTCGCGAGCGCTGCAGGGCGCGATCATCAGCGCGCGCGTTGCGCACGCGTACTTGTTCAGCGGGAGCCGGGGGACAGGGAAGACGTCCGCCGCGCGGCTGCTCGCGAAAGCTCTCAACTGCACTGGTCGCGCGCGCGATTCCGCGGAGCCCTGCAACAAGTGCCAGTCGTGCGTCGAGATGACCGCCGGGTCCGCGCTCGACCTGATCGAGATCGACGCCGCGTCCAACCGCGGCATCGATGAGATTCGCGATTTGCGCGAGAAGGTGAACCTCGCCCCGGCGCTGGGGCCGTTCAAGGTCTACATCATCGACGAGGCCCACATGCTCACGGAGCCTGCCTTCAACGCGCTGTTGAAGACGCTCGAGGAGCCGCCGCCACACGTCGTGTTCATCCTGTGCACGACCGACGCCCAGAAGATCCCGCTGACGGTGATCGGGCGGTGCCAACAGTTCGTGTTCCGGCGTCATAGCGAGGAGCAGATCACCTCGCGCCTCACGCACATCGCATCGTCGGAGAATGTTGCCGTCGACGGCGAGGCGATGCAGCTGATCGCGCGCACGGCGCAGGGCTCGATGCGCGACGCGGTGGGGTTGATGGACCAGCTGGTGCCGCTGGCTTCCGGACCGATCACTCTCGAGTCGGCGCGCGCTTTGCTGGGGATCGCCGACCCGCGGCTGCTGGATTCACTGCTGGACGACGTGCTGGCGGGCCGCGCCGCCGAGGCGCTGGCGGAGCTTAGTCGCGTTTACGCCGCAGGAGCAGAGCTGCGCCAGGTGGTGCGGGGGTTGATGGAGGGGTGCCGCGACCGGTTGGTGGCGGCGCTCACCAAGCGGGACCAGGCGACCGCGCGGCGGCTGTCCAGTGTGCTGGACGCGCTGCTGCACCTCGACGGGGAAGTGCGCCGGCACGCGGAGCCGCGGTTTCTCGTCGAGGCGACCCTCGCGCGTTTGGCGGTGGAGCTGGGGACCGATTCTGTTCCCACCCCGTTGCCCGTTGGAGCGCCCCCACCCGCTGGTGACCTTCGGCCAACAGCGACCGCCCCGACGAGCGTGGAGGCCAAAGCAGTCGCGACGTCCCCGGCTGGCGGGGAGGTAAAACTAGACCCAGTGGCGGTTGTCACCGGGGACGTGGCTGGGTGGTCTGAGGTGCTCGAGAAGTTGAACCGCACGGTGCGCGCTGCTTATCTCGATGCGCAGCCTGAGGTCGATGGGACGCTGCTGGTCTTGTGGTTTCGGTATGGCTTTCATCACAAGAAGGCGCAGGAGCAGTCGACGCAGCTGATGCCGCATGTGCGCGCGTGGTTGGGCGACGGCGTGAAAGTGGACTTCCGGTTGAGGGAAGGCGATCCGGCGAAGGCCGCACCGAAGCCCAGCAGCCCGGAGGATGATCCATTCGTCCGCGAGGTGGTGCGGCGGTTCGACGGGCGCGTGACGCGGGTGAAGGAGGTGTCCGAATGAAGGACCCGATGAAGATGCTGCGCCAGGTCCAGCAGATGCAGGACAAGATGAGCAAGGTGCAGGCCGAGCTGGAGACTGACACGGTCGAGGCAACCGCGGGCGGCGGTGCGGTTCGGGTGGTGGCGAGCGGCACGCAGAAGCTCGTGTCGGTCACGATCGATCCCGAGGCCGCGTCGGACACCGAGATGCTTCAGGACCTAGTGGTCGCGGCGGTCAACGAGGCGATGGAGAAGTCGAAACAGCTCGCGGCCTCGAAGATGCAAGCGGTCGCGTCCGGCCTCGGCCTTCCGCCCGGCCTGTTGTAGCCGGCGATGCCGCAGCTGCCCGAGCCGCTGGAACGGCTCATCCAGGAGCTCTCGCGACTCCCGGGCATCGGGCCGAAGACGGCGCAGCGGCTTGCCTTCTATCTACTGCGCACGGACAGCCAGCGGGCCGCATCCCTCGCCCATGCTATCGAAGACGTCAAGGCGCGCATCGGCTACTGCGAACGCTGTTACAACATCGCCGAGGGGAGCCTCTGCTGGATCTGCCTTTCGCCCAGACGCGACGCCACGCTGCTGTGTGTGGTGGAGTCGGCACTCGACGTGCTGGCGATCGAGCGGACGTCGGAGTTCAGCGGCCTGTACTTCGTGCTGCAGGGAGTGATCTCGCCGATCGATGGGATCGGGCCGGAGCAGATCCACGTGCCACAGCTGCTCGACCGGGTGCGAGACGAAGGTGTGCTGGAGGTGATCGTCGCGACCGACGCGGACATCGAGGGCGAGGCGACGGCGCTGTATCTGCAGCGCGCGCTCGAGCCGTTGGGGACCAAGGTGACGCGGCCGGCGCACGGTCTGCCCGTGGGAGGCGATCTCGAGTACGCCGACGAGCTGACGTTGGCGCGCGCGATGTCCGGCCGGCGGGCCTTCTGATTTGTCGAGCCCCGGGCTTTCGGCTCGGCCGGCGCTCCTGTTCGACCTCGACGGCACACTTGTGGATAGCGTCTACCAGCACGTGCTCGCCTGGCGGGACGCGCTGCACGAGGAGGGGCTCGACTTGTCGGTGTGGCGGATTCACCGCCGCATCGGCATGAGCGGCGGACTGTTCCTGAAGGCGCTGGAGCGGGAGCTTGGCATGACTCTCGACGATGACCGGGCAGAGCGCTTGCGGCAGTCGCACGCTCGCGGGCTGCTGAGTCGGCTCGACCAGATCGGGCCGCTGCCCGGCGCGCGCGAGCTGCTCAGGACACTGTCCTCCATGCGGGTGCCGTGGGCGATCGCCACCAGCGGAGCCGAAAAAACGGCGCGGCCGACTTTGGTCATGCTCGACGTCCCGGAGGGCACTCCGGTCATCACGCGCGACCAGGTTGCCTACGCCAAACCGAACCCGGACCTGTTCCTGGCCGCCGCCGAGCGGCTGGGCGCACCGCCCGGGGACTGCTTTGTGGTCGGCGACAGCATCTGGGACCTGCTGGCCGCCCAGCGGGCCGGGGCTCTGGGAGTCGGGGTATTGTCCGGGGGGTACGGGAGGGAGGAGCTCGAAGAGGCGGGGGCGTACCGGGTGTACGAGGACCCGGCTGACCTCCTGGCGCACCTCGACGAGCTGGGGATCCGGGCCGGCTCTTAAGCCGCCTTGCAATGGCGGGCTGGAGACCGGTACAATTCGCGGGTTGTCCTGACGGAAGGCTTCGTGCGCCCAAAAAGCGCAGGGGGTTGTGAGGGTGACCAGCACTTTGACAACTGAAGAGTGGGAAAGACTCTGAGAGTCTTATGACTCAGGACGAGTGTCTTGGGTCCTCCGTTTTGGACGGAGAGTTTGATCCTGGCTCAGGGTTAACGCTGGCGGCGCGCATAACACATGCAAGTCGAGCGAGGGCTTATTTCTCGCAAGAGAGATAAGTTCCTAGCGGCGAACGGGTGAGTAACACGTGGGCAACCTTTCCTATCGCGGGGGATAACAGCGGGAAACCGCTGCTAATACCGCATGTCGTCACCGGTCTTATGGCTGGTGAAGAAAGCAGCAATGCACGATGGGGTGGGCCCGCGGCCTATCAGCTAGTCGGTGGGGTAACGGCCTACCGAGGCGATGACGGGTAGCTGGTCTGAGAGGACGGCCAGCCACACGGGGACTGAGACACGGCCCCGAC
>DATMKM010000157.1:0-11723 GCA_035571315.1 Candidatus Acidiferrum sp. | reverse complement strand
CAGGTCCCGACGAACGTCGGGCCGCCGCCGATGAGACCCAAGAGCCCAAGAAAGCGCCACGATGCCTGGCTGGTTTCGGTGGTCATCGGAGCCGCGATGCCGAAGCCCTCTGTGATGTTGTGGAGCGCGAAACCGACAGCGAGCACCCCCGTGAAGGCGATCGCGCCGACGTGGGCGGACTCGCCAATCGCCAGCCCCTCGGACAGGTTGTGCAGCCCCAGCCCGGTCGCGATGGCGAGCGAGAGCGAGCGTGCGCTCGGGTTCGCGGTGGCGTGCCGGAGATGGCTGAAGACGGTGCGGTTGAAGTAGACGAGGCCGAGGAGTCCTGCCGCGATCCCCACCGCGAAGATGAGCGCCATGGCGACAAACGTCCCTCGCTGGCCCTGCTCGAGAGCGCCGCTCACCGGCCCGCCCGCGTGGTCGAGGATGTCCCAGAGTAGGAACACGAGTATTCCGGTCGCGAAGGCGTTCAGGAATCCCTGGACGGACTTCGGAAGGCCCTTCATGCGCGCTACCGGGAGGCCGAGGAAGACCGTGGCGCCGGCCAGCGCGCCCAACCCGATTGCCGCCGTCTGGTTCATAGTGAATTAGCACATGCAAAAGGCACGATTAGATAAGTCTAATGGGGCCGCCCACGGCCCTTCCGAGGTGGTCTCCCACTACCTCGAGGCCATCTATTACATCTGGAACGAGGGCGAGGCGGTGCGCAGCGCCCGCCTGGCGGACTGGCTGAGCGTGAGCCGCCCGACCGTGACCGTGGCGGTGCGGCGCATGTCGCGGGACGGCCTGGTGAGGCTCAACGCGCGCAAGGAGATCGAGCTCACCGCCAGGGGCCGCCGCATGGCGGAGTCGATCGTGCGCCGGCACCGGATCATGGAGCGCTGGCTGACGGATGGGCTCGGCCTCGACTGGGTCACGGCGGATGAGGAGGCGGCTCGCCTGGAGCACGCGGTGTCCGATGTCGTCGAGAAGCGCCTCTACGAGGTGTTGGGGCGCCCGGCCACTTGCCCGCACGGCAACCCTATTCCGGGCTACTCGGAGGCGGCGCCGGACGAGGTGAGGCTGACCGCGTTGCCCGAGGGTGCTCGGGCGTCGATCACAAGAGTGTCCGAGGTCGCCGAACGAGAGGCCCCGTTGCTGCTCGCCTACCTGCACGAGCGCAGGCTGGTCCCCGGCCAGCACATCGCAGTCGTGGAGGTCGACGATGTCGGCAGGACGCTGCGCGTCAAGGCCGGTGCGCGGCAGGTGACGCTGAGCCAGGAGACGGCCGCCAAGTTATGGGTGGTGCCCGGTTAGGCGCGCACAGTGTCCTTCAGCGAATCGGTGACACTCCGCTACTCGACCGCCTTTGTGGTCCCGCTGGCCGGCCTGTGGCGGGTCGCAGCGCGGTGACCGTCTCGCCGGCTTGATCCGGAGCTCTGGCTAGCTAACCGACCGGCTGTGGCGACGTGCAGAACGCGCAGCGCCGGGCACCGATGGGGATCTCGCTCTCGCACTCGGTGCACTTCTTGGTCGTGGGGTCGGCCGGCGGCTCCTTGCGGGACCGGGCGAGCAGCGCGGTGTACGGCACGACGACGAAGAAGTAGATGACCGCGGCGACGATGATGAATGACACCACGGCGTTGATGAAATCCCCATAGAGGAACTTGCTGTTGTTGATGGTGAAGGTCAGCGCTCCGAAGTCGGGCTTTCCGAACAGCGCCGCGACCAAAGGAGTCACCAGGTCCTTGACGAACGCAGTCACCACCAGGCCAAATGCGACGGCGATCACGACCGCGACTGCGAGCTCGACGACGTTGCCCCTCAGCAGGAATGCCTTGAAGCCTCTCATGACCCGATCATCTCCTCAACTAACGTCCGAAACCGCCAGCACGACCTTCCCGAACTGCTCAGATGAATCGAGGTGAATCAGGGCGGCCTTCACGTCCGACAACGGATACGTGCTGTCGACTACTGGCCTGAGCCCACCGTCCATTGCCTTGAGCACCGCCTCGAACTCGTCCGCATTGCCCATCGTGGACCCGAGCAGTCCCGCGTGGCGAAAGAAAAGTCGCGGCATGCTGATCTCTGCTTTGCCGCCGGACGTTGAGCCGCATGTCACGACGCGGCCGCCGAGCGCCAGCGAGCGCATCGATTCCTCGAGGGTGGCCGGTCCCACGTGCTCGAAAACGACGTCGACTCCGTCGCCCGTGGCGCGGCGCACGGCGTGGCTGAAATCCGCCGAGTCGAAAGCCGCCTCGGCGCCGAGCTCCAGTGCACGTTTGCGTTTTGCCTCTGATCGGCTGGTGGCGAGCACGCGCGCGCCGAGGTGCTTCGCGATGGTGATCGCGGCCACCGCGACGCCGGCGCCTGCGCCCACGACGAGCACCGTCTCGTCCGCGCGCAGCTGGGCGCGCGTCGTCAGCATCCGCCACGCGGTGAGAAACGTGAGCGGAAACGCGGCGGCCTCAGGCCAGGTCAGGCCCGCCGGCTTGCGGAAGATGTTGCGCGCGTCGATCTGGAAGAGCTCGCACGCGGTGCCGTCGGAGTGCTCGCCGAGGACGCCGAATTGCGGGCATTTCACGTTCTGGCCGGCGCGGCACCACTCGCACTCCCAGCAGCACAGCGTCGGGAAGATGACGACCTCGTCACCCGGCTTCCAGGCGGGGTCGCCGCTGGACTGCACGACGCCCGCGCCATCGGCGGCGATCACGCGAGGGGGCGTGATGCGCTGGGCGCCGTGGGCCAGCCAGAGGTCGAGGTGATTGATCGAGGCCGCTTTGATCGCGACGGCGACGGAGCCCGGCGCGACCTCGGTCTTTGGGCGCTCGCGAATCCGGACGCCGTCCGGGCCGATCGGCTCCTCATAGACGGCCGCCCGTCCCTGGCTCAGAATGGTACCGCTCGAAGCTGGGCCAGGGGTCATTTGCGAAACTTAACCAAATCCGCGCCGGGCCGCACGCCACCGCAACCTAAACTCGGGATCTCCGTTTCAAGGGCTATGCGGGTATTGGTTTTTGCGGTCACCTTCCTCTCTCTATTCCTGTGGGCCGTTCCCGCGCAGGCTTCTCAAGCGCAGGATCCCGGCCACCAGGCCGGGAAGTACGTGCGCTGGTACTACCCGGCCCAGCTGAGCTACGGCACAGTCGAAGACGGCACCGGGAACACCGGCGTCGCGCCTGCTCCTGGAGCATTCCTGACCCTGCCCTTCATGGGCCCGCACATCGTGACGTCGCTTTTCGACCACTGCTACCCCGATTACGGGACGAATGGAGCGGTGTGCCGCTATGACGGTGTCAAGGCCACCGCCGCGGTGGGAGGCCCGGATCCCGGGTTCACTTTGGGCTACGCGCAGACGCCCGGCGGGCACGACTACCTCTACTACGACGGACACGACGGCTACGACTACGCGCTCACCTACGAGCCGGTCGCGGCGGCCGCGCCAGGCGTCGTGATACTCGCGAACTGGCTCGACCCCACATGCCATGCGTGCTTGAGTGGAGAAACGATCGAGATCAACCACGGCAACGGGCTGCTCACCTTCTATGGCCACCTCTCGAAGATCCTCGTGACCAAGGGCCAGTACGTCGCGCGGGGACAGGTGATCGCCATCTCCGGGATGACGGGCACCGCGACCGGGCCCCACCTGCACTTTGGCGTCTACAACATCCATCGCTCCCAGACCCCTGTCGATCCATACGGGTGGTCGGGCTCGTATCCGGACCCCTATGCGTGGGACCAGGGCGACCTGTGGCTCACCGGCTCGCCGCGCTACGCGAACATCGTGATGCCCAAAGTCAGCGTGAGCGCCGCCACGCTGTCGGACGACCCGGCGGCCATCACGGTCTCGTGGTCCAGCCCCGGGGCGGGCGTCCGCTTCAACACCTACGTCGTTTCCGGGGATGGCTCGATGAAGCCGTGGATCCAGAACTCCGGCGCGGGCTCGGCGGTGTTCCAGGGCAAGGCCGGCCAGAGCTACTGGTTCTGGACGTCGGTGACGACGAGCCTCGGGTGGACCGACCAGGGCGGATCTCCTGTGGTCGCGGTGCCCGCCCTGAACCACGGCGAGGCGACCTAGCCCAGCCGGTCGCCCTGCGCCAGGGGTCTTTGCTCACAAGAGGGCTCGTCAGAGATGTGCCCGCTCGGGGGGCCGCCTCCGGGCAGAAATCGCGGGGAGATTTCGCCTCAGCTGGCAGCCGGAAGGAGTCCCATCCACCACCCCACTAGAATCAGGCGGTCTTGATCGCCGAGGCCTTGAAGGGCAAGACCATCCTGGTCACCGGCAGCACCGGCTTCCTGGGCAAGTCGATCGTCGAGAAATGCTTACGCTCGATTCCCGAGGTCGGGCGGATCAACCTCGCGATTCGGTCCAGCGCCCGCCGTCCGGCTTCCGAGCGCCTCGAGCGGGAGGTGTTGTCCAGCCCAGCGTTCAAGCGCCTCAAGGACGCGGTCGGCGAGGCGGCGTTTGCGAAGCTCGTTGCGGAAAAGCTCGCTGTGGTCGAGATCGACCTCGGGCGCGATGGCCTCGGGCTGAGCGATGCCGGCCGCGAGCAGCTGCGCGAGTGCGAGATCGTGATCCATTCGGCGGCCGCGGTGGAGTTCGACAACCCGGCGGACCTGTCAGCGCAGACGAACCTCCTGGGCGCGGCTCGCATGGTTGAAGCGTTGAAGGCGACGGGGTCGCGGCCGCACCTGGTCCACGTGTCGACGGCGTACGTGGGCGGAATGCTGCGCGGGCTCGTGCGAGAAGAGGCGCCTCACGACCCGGGTCTCAACTGGCGCCACGAGGCGGCGGTGCTGGCGAACCTTCGAGTGCCCGTGGAGGAGGAGTCACGGCAACCCGAGCTGATGAAGAAATTCGCGCGCGAGGCACGCTCGCGCATGGGGCCGGCCGGCACGCCGGCGGTCGCGAGAACGACCGAGCGCCTGCGCGATCGTTGGGTCAAAGACCGGCTGATCGAGCGCGGCCGCGTGCACGCGAACGCGATGGGCTTCGCCGACATCTACTCGTTCACGAAGGCGATGGCGGAGCACGCCGTCGTGGAGCTACACGGGGACATCCCGCTTTCGATCGTGCGGCCGTCGATCATCGAAAGCGCACTGGAGGAGCCGTTTCCCGGATGGCTCGAGGGCTTCCGTATGGCGGAGCCGCTGATCCTCGCGTTCGGGCGCGGCATCCTGCGCGATTTCTCAGGGCTTCCTGATTCGGTACTCGACATCATCCCGGCCGACTTCGTGGTCAACACCGTACTGGCGGTCGCGGCGAATCCACCCACCGATTCCAAGCCGCGCGTCTACCACGCGGCTTCGGGGAGCCGGAACCCGCTGCGCTTCCGTCAGATGGAAGAATCGGCGGCGCGGTACTTCGCCAAGCATCCTCTGCGCGACCGCTACGGCCAGGCGATCGGCACGCCGCACTGGACGTATCCGACTCGCGAGGAGCTGTCCACGCGAGCGCGCACCGCGCTGCGCTTCGTCGAAGCGGCGCAATGGGCGGTCGAGCGGCTGCCGCTCGGGGCCAGCGTCGCGGACCTGTCCGACGACCTCAATGCGGAGCGCGAGCGCCTCGACCGCGGGCTGAACCTGATCCAGCTCTATGGCGTTTACACCGAGGTCGACTGCATCTTCGACACTCGCAACCTCATGTCGGTGTGGGAAAAAATGCCTGCCGAGGAGCGCGCGGTATTTCCCTTCGACGCCGCCCTGTACGACTGGGAGCACTACTTCCAGGACGTGCACTTCCCGACCGTGGTCCGCATGTCGCGCGTCGAGACGGTGGAACGCAAAGGCAAGCAGCCGACCGGCAGCACCGCCGCCAAATCCGAATCGAGCTCGGTGCGCGCGGCGATCGATCGGCGCAAGGGCCGCAGCGACGTGCTCGCCGTCTTCGATGTCGACGGCACTCTGGTCGAAACCAACGTCGTCGAGTACTTCCTGTGGATGCGCTTGCGGGCCCAGCCCGTCGACGAATGGCCGCGCTTTTTGGCGCAGATGCTGCGCGAGGCGCCGCGCTGGCTCTACCTCGAGCGACGCTCGCGCGCCGAGTTTCAGCGCAGCTTCTACCGCGAGTACGACGGCCTGGACTACGAGGTGATGAAGGGACTGGGGCGCGAGGCCCTCGACGCGGTCACCCTGCGCCGCATCTACCCCGAAGGCATGCGCCGCATCCGCGAGCACAAGCGGGCGGGCCACCGCGTGCTGCTGCTGACGGGTGCGTTGGACGTGGTGGTCGAGCCGCTGGCGGAGCTGCTGGACGTGGAGGTGGACTGCGCGCACCTCCTCATCAAGGAGGGCCGGCTCACCGGTGATCTGCAGGCGCCGCCGCCCGCCGGCGAGGCGCGGGGCACGCTGCTCGAAGAGTACGCGGCGAGCCACGGGATCGTCTTGGCGGAGAGCTTTGCGTACGCCGACTCACTGTCGGACCTCGGGATGCTCGAGCTCGTCGGGACGCCGGTGGCCGTGAACCCGGACGCGCGGCTTTCGCAGGTCGCGGGGCAGCGTGGCTGGAGGGTGGAGCGCTGGAAGATGGCGCCGGGAAACTGGCGGCTGCCGATGCCGGACCCCCGCTCCCCCGAGTACCGGGAGGCAGTGAGACGCTAGCCCTTCAGTACGTCCGGTCGATTCCTTCGTACGCGATCGTGCGCGCGTCCGGAGGACGACCCGACGTCGCGACGAGCGCAGTGTCGATGCTGCACCTTGGCGACGTGCCCGAGCCCGAGCTGCCCGCGCGCAATTGGGTGCGCGTGATGCCGACGCTGAGCGGGATCTGCGGGTCGGACCTGGCGGCCATCGGCGGGCACGCTTCTTTGTATCTCGACCCGCTGACGAGCTATCCGTTCGTGCCGGGGCACGAGGTGGTCGGCACCCTGGAGGATGGGTCGCGGGTCGTCATCGAGCCGGCGCTCGGGTGCGCGGTGCGGGGAATCGAACCGCTGTGCGCGCGGTGCGCCGAGGGGCGGCCTGGACTTTGCTACAACGTGACCGAGGGTCCGATCGAAGTCGGGCTGCAGACGGGTTACTGCGCGGACACGGGTGGGGGATGGGGAGAGGTGCTGGTGGCCCATCCTTCGCAGCTGCACGCGGTGCCGCCCAGTCTGTCCGACGAGGCGGCGGTGCTCATCGAGCCGTTCGCGTGCTGCGTGCACGCGGCGCTCCGCGGAAATGCTGGGAAGGACGACATCGTGGTGGTTTCGGGCGCGGGAACCATCGGGCTTTTGACCGTGGCCGCCATCAAGCTCTTCACGCCCCCTCGTCGCCTCATCGCCATCGCGAAGCATCCGACGCAGCGCGACCTGGCGCGCCAGCTCGGTGCCGATCAGGTCATCACGCCTTCGGAGATTTTTCAGCGCGTGCGCTTTGCCACGGGCGCGCGTCGGCTCGACGGGATGAACCGTTCGTTGCTGCTCGGTGGCGCCGATGTCACCTTCGAGTGTGTCGGGCGCGCGGACAGCCTCAACGACGCCGTGCGTTACACCCGCGAGGGCGGGACGGTGGTCGTGGTCGGGATGCCGGGCGAAGAGAAGGTCGACTGGGCGCCGATCTGGCAGCGGGAGCTGACCGTGATGGGCGCGTACGCCTACGGCGCGGAGCCGAAGCAGAAGGGCAAGCGGACGTTTCAGCTTGCCCTGGAGGCCGCGCCGGAGGTGCACCTAGAGACGCTGACCGGGCCGCTCTTCGGCCTTGGCGAATATCGCGACGCGATCGCGTACGCGATGAGCGCGGGCAAGCTCGGCGCCGTGAAGGTCGCATTCGATCTGCGAGGATTGAAAATCTAGATGGCTCGTCCGGGTGCCGTAATCGAAGTCGATCGCAACACTCCTCCGGTGCTCTTTCACTACGGGGAGGGGGTGCGGCTCGAGAGGCTGCCACTCGGGGCGCGGATCGTCTACCCACCGGATCCGCTCGACGCGATCGCGCATCCGGAGCGGGCGATCAAGCGCGCGCTGGCCAAGCCGCTCGAGGACGACCCGCTGAAATCGCTGCTGCGCAGCGGGATGAAGCTCACGATCGCCTTCGACGACCTCTCGCTTCCGCTGCCACCGATGGCCGCGCCGGACGTGCGCCAGCTGGTGATGGAAGAGGTCATAGACATGGCGGCCGAGGCGGGCATCGAGGACATCCACCTGATCGCGGCGCTCGGCCTGCACCGCCGCATGACCGAGGACGAGATCCGCCACATCGTCGGCGAGCGCATCTTCAGCACGTTCTGGCCGGATCGCCTGTACCAGCACGATGGTGAGGACCCCGAGCTCAACGTGTACATCGGTAAGACGGCGGAGGGAGAGGAGGTCACGCTGCACAAGCGGGCGGCCGAATCGGACCTGGTCGTGTACGTCAACCTGACCCTCGTGCCCATGGACGGCGGGCACAAATCTATGTCCACCGGGCTCGCGTCGTACAGAGGGATACGCGCCCACCACAACGTCAAGACGCTGCTCGGCTCTCGCTCGTACATGAACCCGCCGGACTCCGCGCTCCACCACTCCTGCATCCGGCAGGGCCAGCTGATCGAGGACACGGTTCGCGTGTTTCACATCGAGACGACGGTGAACAACCACGCGTTTCCGGCGATCGCGAACTTCATGCAGAAGCGCGAGACGGACTGGTCGGGACAGGACCAGGCCATGTTTCTCGCGATGAAGCAGATGACAGACCTGGCGCCGCCCGCTTTCAAGCGCAGCGTGTTCCACGCCATGCGCGCGCCGTACGGAATGACGAGCGTGCAGGCGGGGCAGGTGGATGCGGTGCACGACAAGACGCTCGAGGCGGTGCGGAACCAGCTTTCGGTGCGGGTGGAAGGTCAGACCGACATCGTCACGATCGGCGTGCCTTACCTGGGCCCGTACAACGTGAACTCGCCGATGAACCCTGTGCTGGTCGTGTGCATGGGGGTCGGCTACCTGTTCAACTTCTACCGCAACAAGCCGGTGCTGCGCAAGGGCGGAGTGCTGATTCTCACGCATCCCTGCCGGTACGAGTTCGACGCCGTGCAGCACCCGAGCTACATCGACTTTTATGACGAGGTGCTCGCCGACACCACGGACCCCGCGGAGATCGAGAGCAAGTACGAGCTGCGTTTCGCGGAGGACCCCTGGTTCAGGCAGCTCTACCGCAAATCACACGCCTACCACGGCGTGCACCCTTTCTACGCGTGGTACTGGGGAGCTCACGCGATGGAGCACGCGGGCGACATCATCGTCGTGGGCGGGCAACGCGACGTCGTGCACCGGCTCGGGTTCAAAGCCGCGACCACCCTCGAAGATGCCTTCGAGATGGCGGAGCAGACCGTCGGGCGCCACCCGAGCATCACCCACATGCGCATGCCGCCGATCATGCTCGCGGACGTCGAATGAGCGGAAGGCGCGCGTTGAGCTGATTAGATGGCACGCATCCTCGTGGGTTTGGTGGCGCTGCTGGCCCTGATGGGATGCGCGCCCATGACGCCAGCGAAGTCCGTGACCGCAGAGAGCATCGCGCTCCAGCCCGGCGATGTGTCAGGGCTGGAGGGTTGCGACGGCGGCGGGAACATGCAGACCGTCCTCCAGAACGAGAAATTGAGCGATGCATACGGGTATGACGTGAACGCCACCGAGTGGGAGCAATGGAAGACCCAGGGCGCCACCGAGGGCTACTTCGCCGTTTACGGCCGCACCCCTGCTGACTGCAACGCGTTCACGGCAAGCGGAACAGGCGCGCCTGGGGGCGGCCTGATGGCCGGGTTGGTCGTCAAGTTCAAGGACACCTCTGCCTCGGCCCGCAACTACCGACTCGCCTCCACCTTGCTCGGCTTCGGTCCTCGGGACATCACGTTCATCAAGCTGGTGGGTGGCGTCATCACGACCGGGACCGCAACCGGCCTGGGGCCCCAGTCCGTGATCGGCACCGGCTCCGCGGTGGGGTCGACCTATTACTTCGCGTTCTGGCAGAACAACGCTTTTGATTCGTTCTTCATCGCATACGACCTGCCGGCTTTTGAGGCGCAGGTTGCGGCCGAGAACGTCAATCAGAGAATGAGCTGACCTTGCCCTGGTACTCGGGTGAGGGTGGGCCGAGTGGTCTGGTCCGCACCGCTGCCGGCATCGCGAATGACGTGACGCGCGTGCGCCGCGCATGGCACTGGGACACGCCGCGACCACGTACCTGGCCCGAGCAAGGGGCCGTGGTTCCGGCGCCCGCGAGCGACCTGGGTTGGGCGCGCCAGGAGCCCGTGCGCTCCCTCCGCTACCTGATCCAGCGCGGCCTCTTGCTGCCGTTCACCGAGGCGATGGCCCACCCGAAAGTCGAGGGCCGCGAATGGGTCCGCGAGCTGGAGCGGCCAGTGATCTTCGCCGCCAACCATTCGAGCCACGCCGACACCTCGCTGATCCTTCACGCGCTCACGGATCGCGCACGCGACCGGACCGTGGTCGCGGCGGCCGCCGACTACTGGTTCAAGCGCCCGCTGCTCGGTAACATCGTGAGCCTCTTCCTCAACACGTTCCCGTTCTCGCGGACGGGCGGCGCCCAGGCCCAGCTGCACAGCTCGAGCCAGCTGCTCAAGTCGGGCTGGAACCTGGTCCTGTTTCCTGAGGGCAGCCGGTCGCCCGACGGCCGGATCCAGGAGTTCAAGCCGGGGGTCGGGCACCTCGCCAGGGAAACGGGCACGCCCGTCGTGCCGATGCACATCCGCGGCGCCTACCAGATCATGCCGAAAGGGCAGAAGCTCCCGCTCCCCGGGCCTGTCCGGGTGCGCATCGGCAAGCCGATGGCGCTTCAGCCCAAGGAGGGTTCACGCGAGTTCACAGCCCGGGTCGAAAAGGCGGTGCGGGCGCTGGCCACCGAACCGCACCAGCCCGAGCTGCAGGGGTCCTGGATCGAGCGCTGGAAAGCGACGAAGCCCCGCGTGCTGCGCTACGAGGATTAGGCAGGCTCGATCAAAAAGACCGGGTGGTCGGGGGCGATGCGCCTCAACTCCTGCTCCGGCGAATCGGCGTCGACGCCCTGGAAGAAGACGCCGACCTCGACCTTCCACCGCTTGAGGTAAGCCCGCAGGATCGGGAGCTTCTCCTCGTCGGAGATTTCCACCGCCTTGAACGGCTTTACCCGGCCGCCCAGCCCAAGCTCTCCGCCGCCCGCCGCCCGAATGTTGCGCACCCACTGCGTCAATCCTCGCGGCGCCACGAGGTACTGCTTTCCCTCGTACGTGAGCAGGTTCACGGGATGGCTGTGCCATTCGCCGGTCTTGCGTCCGCGCACGCGCAGGATGCGCGAGCCCCACACGCTGATCCCCGCCCGCGTCATCAGGGCGACCGCGGCGTTGAAAACGTTCTTGGTGAACCAGTCCGGTTTTTGGTAGTAGGCCACCGCGACCTACGATAAAGCCCCTTGACCTACTCCATCGTCGCGCGTGACCAGAAGACCGGCGAGTTCGGAGTCGCCGTGCAGTCGCACTACTTCCAGGTCAGCCCGGCCGTGCCGTGGGCCAAGGCCGGAGTCGGTGCGGTGGCGACGCAGTCGCACGTCAACCTCAGTTACGGCCCGCTGGGGCTCGAGCTCCTGGAGGCCGGTTACACCGCCGAGCAGGCGCTTGCGGCGCTGACCGCCGGCGACCCGAAAGCCGAGGTTCGCCAGTGCGCCATCGTCGATGCTGCGGGCAACGTGGCCGCGCACACCGGCGCCCGGTGCATCCCGGCCGCCGGCCACACGCTTGGCGACGGATTCAGCTGCCAGGCCAACCTCATGGAAAAGGACACCGTCTGGGACGC
>DATMKM010000156.1:0-8054 GCA_035571315.1 Candidatus Acidiferrum sp. | reverse complement strand
CCCGGAAGAGACCGAGGGTGGGGATCCCCATCACGCCATATCTGATGGCGATGTCCTGGTTGACGTCCACGTCCAGCTTGCCGATCGTCACCTTGCCGGCGTACTCGCCCGCCAGCTGCTCCACCACCGGCGACATCATCCGGCAGGGGCCACACCAGTCGGCGTAAAAGTCGACAACGACAGGTTCGCTTGCGTTGAGCACGTCAGCCTCGAACGTCGGGCCGTCGAAGTGCTTCAGGTTGTCCATATCAAGTAGAAGGTCGGCGCTCCCACCGGTATTCCGTGGTGGGTGGGCCGCCATAATCGGGCTATGGCGTCAGCCCTGGCGGAGCACCCCGAGCCGGCGCTCCAGCACGCCCTGAGGCAGTTCGGCGCCCGCCTTTTCGAGGCTGCGCCTGGCCTTGTCACCTGGATCATGCTGCTGGCGCCGGCCTGGATTCCGATCCTTTTCAAGACGCCGGGAGCTCTGCTGGTCGCGGCCGCCGTCCTGGTCTTCGACGTGTACTGGCTGATCCGCGCGGTGACAGTTGTGACCGGTGTCTACAGCACGCTCTGGAGGATGCGCCGCGACATGGCCAAAGACTGGCTGGCGGCATGCCGCGCCGACCAGGAGACCGGCGCCCACGACCCGCTGCAGTACTACCACCTGTGCGTCATCCCGACGTACACGGAGCCATACCACGTGCTCGAGCGCACGGTCCAGGCGATCGTCGACTCGAACTACCCGCCCGAGCTGACCATGATCGGGATCATCACTCGGGAGACCGACAAGCCCGGATGGGAGAACGTGGCCAAGCTGAAGGAGAAGTTCGGCAGCCGGTTGAAGGGCTTCTACCACATCAAGGATCCGCTGGAGCCTGGGATCGTGATCGGCAAGTCCGCCGCCATGAACTGGGGCGGGCGCTGGATGGTGCGGGTGCTGACCGAGGAAGGCTACCGGCTCGACCAGGTCCTGATCACGGACCTTGATTCGGACTACCGCGTCCACCCCCAGTACTTCGCCTGGATCAGCTGGCACCACGCCCGGACGCCGCTGCGCGATTACTCGATCTGGCAGCCGGTGCCGCTGTTCCACAACAACATCTGGCAGGTCCCGATGGCGGTGCGCATCATGTCGGCGAGTACGTCCCAGTGGCAGATGTTCCTGCACTCCCGGCCGCATCGCCTGGTGGCGTTCAGCAGCTACACCTGCAGCCTGGAGTTCGTGCACCGCGTCGGCTACTGGGACAAGGACGTCATCCCCGAAGACTCGCGCTTTTACTGGAAGGCGTTCTTCACATTCGGTGAAAAGTTCTCAGTGAAGTCGGTCTATCTGCCGCTGTATGGCGACTCGCCCAACTCGCGCGACTACGCGTCCACTCACATGAGCCAGTACAACCAGATCAAGCGCTGGGCCTGGGGCATCACGGACGTGCCGTACGTGCTCGCGCGCATCTTCAAACATCCTGAGATACCAATGTGGTTGCGGTTCCGGCGGTTCATGAACCTGTTTCTGAACCACCTCAACTGGATCTTTCTGCCGGTGCTCCTGATGTTCGGGGCGTCGGTCCCGATCTGGGTCAGCGTCGATTTCTCGCTGACGGACCTCGGCCAAACGCTCTGGTCGTACTCCGGCATCCTGCTCTCGACGACCCTCTCCACCGTGGTCTTCTTCCTGTACTTCGAGATCTTGATGCTGCCCCCCAAGCCGGCGGACTGGCCCCTTTGGAAGAAGGTGGCGATTCATTTCCAGTACTTCATGTATCCGATCGTCGGCCTGGTGCTGAGCGTGCTTCCCGCGCTGGAGGCGCACACGCGCTTGCTATTGGGGCGCTATCTCGAATATCGGGTCACTGAGAAGGTATAGATGGACGAGGCCGGCGCTCAGACGATCACGACCACCATCGGTGCTTTGTATCGCGATCTCCACGACAAGCTGCGCGAGCAGGTGCAGGGCATGGACGCCGGGACGCTCAACTGGAAACCTCTTCCGCTGGCCAACTCGATCGCCGTGCTGATCGTCCATACGCTCGGCTCGGAGCGCGAGATGATTCGCGCCGTGCGCGCTCTGGCGACCGAGCGTGACCGCGAGGCCGAGTTCAGGGCCGAGGCTGAGGCGGCGGTCCTGCTGGACCTGCTGGACCAGGTGGATCGCGAGCTGGACGAGCATCTGGCCGCGTTGACCGCGGCGGACCTCACCGAGCTGCGGCCCCGGGGAGACCGACCGCCGCGACCTGGGGTGGAATGGCTGCTCTCAAACTACGGCCACGCGCGCGAGCATCTCGCGCAGGTGGAGCTGACCAAGCAGCTGTACGACTCGAGAACTTAGAGGAGCCCTACGCTCCGCAGACCGTTCCGGTAAACCAGGGCAGGCAGAAGGTGGGGCCCGCCAGGGCCCAGGCTTCCAGCAGGGCGATGATCGCAAGGAAGACCACAAAGCCAGTGCCGGTGTAGATGTTCCGGCCCGGCACCGGCCATCTCTTCCAGCCCAGCCTTCTGGCCACGCGCGGGCCGGCGAAGGCGTCGATGAACGGCCACAGGAGCAGGACGATGACCACGACAGTCGGAATCACGATCGAGAAAACGAGCTCGTTACCGAGCTTGATGAACTGAAAGAGGAAGAGGAAGTACCAGTCGGGCCGCGGAATGGTGACGGCGCGGGGGTCGGCGGACTGCTCGAGCTGGAGGTTCTTCTGCACGAAGGCCGCCAGCAATCCGATGGCGATCATCATGAAGATGATGATCACGGGGTAGGGCCAGAAATGGTCGGGGAAGAACGGGTGGGTCTCGTCGTCCGGCATGTCGTCGGCGAGGTGATGACCGGCTGAGCCCATGAGGATCGGGAAGAGGGCGATCCCGACCAGCACCGGATACAGGATGTGGTCCGGGCCGATCGGCAGCCGCTTCCATTCGGGCTCGAGCGTGTGGCCGCTGTGCTCCACCTCGATCAGCGGTATCTCGTTCGTCGCGAGCGCGGCGCCCGGTCCTTCTTTACGCGTGTCTTGTTCGCTCATCTCACAGCGGCTCCGCGATTCCGTGGGCGCGGATGAAACGGAAATGGACATACATCAACAGGACGATCAAAGCAGGCAGCAGGAAAACATGCGCGGTGAAGAAGATCTGCAGCGTGGGTGGCCCGACCACCGGCCCGCCCTGGAGAACCGTCTTGATGAACGAGCCGAGCGCCGCCGGTGGAGCGGAGCCAGCGATCTTGATGGTGACCTCGGTCGCGAAGTACGCCTTGGTGTCCCAAGGGAGGAGGTAGCCGGTCAGGGCGAGCGCGAGGATGAGCAGCAGCATGATGATTCCGACCATCCAGTTCAGCTCGCGGGGGGCGCGATATGAGCCTGTCCAGTAGACCCTTGCCATGTGGAGCAGCACCATGATGATCAGGAGGTTGGCGCCCCAGAAATGGACGCCGCGGATCAGCCAGCCGAGGTACACCGTGTTCTGGATGAAGTTCACGCTCGTGTAAGCGGGCGCTGGATTTCCCCGGGCGTCCGGGACGTAGTAGATGGCCAGCAGGATGCCCGTCACAAGCTGCAGGGCGATGATCACGAACACCATCCCGCCGAAGCAGTAGTAGAAAGCGTTGGCGAAGTTGGGGACGCGCTGGTACATCGCTTCGTCGACGGTCTTGGTGAACGGATAGCGCTCGTCGAGCCACTGCACGACCGCAAGCTGGATCTCGCGTGGGTGTGGAATGGCCAAGGACTGGTCCCTCAGAAGCCCAGGACGATGCCGTCGATCTCGAGCGTGCTGGCGTCCTGGCCCTGCTTCCAGGTCAGATGTGACAGCGGATACTGGGCCGGGCCGTGCAGCACCGATCCGTCCAGATGGAAGCGCGATCCGTGGCACGGGCAGTCGAAGGTACTGGCGGCGCTGTTTAGCGCGACCGAGCACCCGAGGTGCGAGCAGTTGATGGCCAGGACGTCCGTCTTTCCCTGGTTATTGACGACAAAGCCTCCAAACGCCAGGTCGCCCGCTGCGTTGTCGCCGCCGCCGTCCGCCATGACGAACGCCGAGTTGGGGCTCGCGGGGGCGTCGAACTTCACCGCCTGGCCTTCGCTGATCTGGTCGAGCGGCGTGGCGAGAACGATGGTGACGGGTCCCTTCTTCTGGCCCTTGGGAGGCGCCGGCCAGAGATAAACGAGCATCGGGGCAATGCCGGCGACGGTCAGGGAGGTCAGGATGCTGGCCATCCACCAACCGATGAAAGTGCGTCGCGTAACCCTCTGTGGCGCCGCAGCGTCTGCCATCCGGCCCAAATGTTAACGGGGTCGGACGTCGTGCCGTAGGGGGGGCAGCCCCACCGCCTCGCGGACTTCCGCGATGGTCTGGCGCGCCACCTCGCGAGCCACCTCGCTCCCTTCATCCAGGATGCCGGTCACCTCCCGCGGGCTCAGCTCGGCGCGGACCTCACGGAAAGGCCGGAACGTCTCGATGATCCGCTCCGCGAGCAATTCCTTCTTCTGGCCGCAGCCGATCTTCGCCTGCCGGCAGAGGTCCCAGTACTGCTGCCAGTCGTCGAAGAAGAATTTGTAAAAGGCGCAGACGTTGCATGTGCGCGGGTGCCCAGGTTGGGTCAGGTAGGTGCGTTTGACGTCGGTGACCATGCTCTTCACCTGCTTGCGGATGACCGCCGGCTCATCGGTCACGCCGACGATGTTGCCCGTGGTCTTCGACATGCGCTGCTTGCCGTCGGTGCCCTTGATCTCCGGCGTTTCAGTCAGCAGGGCGCGCGGCTCCGGGAAGACGGGCGTGTAGGTGCGGTTGAACTTGCGGACCACTTCGCGGATCAGCTCGAGGTGGGGGAGCTGGTCCTTTCCCACCGGCACCCCGACGCCTTTGACCAGGACGATGTCGGCGCCCTGGAGTACCGGGTACGAGAGCAACCCGACGTTCACGTTGTCCGGATGCTTTTTGGCCATCTCCTTGAAAGTCGGCGTCCTCAACAGCCAGCTCAGCGGAGTCACCATCGAAAGCAACAGGGTCAGCTCGGCGACCTCGGGCACCTTCGACTGCTGGTAGAGGATGCTGCGTTTGGGGTCGATGCCGACCGCGATGAGGTCGGCGGCGAGGTCGAAGATCTTGGCCTCGACCGTGTGGCCGTCCGGCTCGGTGGTCAGCGCGTGATAGTCGGCGACGAAGTAGTAGCAGTCGTAGCGGCTCTGAAGTTCGACCCAGTTCTTCGCGGCGCCCAGGTAATTACCGAGGTGGAAGCGCCCGGTGGGGCGCATGCCGCTGAGAATCCTGATCCGCTCCTCCATCGGGCGAGGAGTCTCTCATATGTACGATTTGGGCAGTTGCCAGATCACGATCCAATCCCCGACCTGCCCGCGCCGAGCATGGGGCTGGGCTCGCGGGCGCTCCGCAACACGGTCCTCGTCCTCGCCGCCAAAGTGGTCGCGCGCCTGGTCGCCCTGGTCACGGTGCTCGCGATGATCAGGTACCTGAAGGCCGCTCCATACGGCGCGTTTGCGACCCTCGTGAACTACACGGCCATCGTCAGCGTGGTGCTGGATCTCGGTTTCAACGTGCTGTTCGTACGCGAGGGCGCCCGGCACCCGAACGAGATACAGCGCTACCTCCGCAACGTGATGTCGGTGCGCCTTTTGATGTCGGTGGTGAGCCTGGGCTTGCTCGCGATCGCGCTGACCGCCAACGGCTTGGGGTCTCTGCTCATTCCCGCCTTCCTGCTCATGGTGCTCACCTCGTACTCGACACTTCTGCGCAACGGCCTGTATGCGGTGCAGAAGTTGGGCTACGAGGCTCTCGCGGTGATCCTGGAGAGCCTGGTTCTCCTTGCCCTGGTGCTCTACGGACTCGGGACAAAACAGGGGCTCTCGTATTTCGTCTGGTCGTACGCCGCGCAGTACGCATTCAGCTGCGTCTACTTCGTGGTCGTGCTCGCCGCCAAGCGCATCGCGGTGGTCGGTTGGAGGTTCGAGCCTGCGCTGCTGCGGGAGTGGTTCTGGAAGGGGCTGCCATTTGCGCTCACGTTCGTCCTCACCATCCTGTATTTCAGGATCGACCAGCCGCTCGTGTACGCGCTCAGGCCGCATGTCGAGGCCGGCTGGTACGGAGCCGCGTACAAGCCGTTTGAGGCTCTCCTCTTCATCCCCATGACGTTCCTTTCGATTGTTTTCCCGGTCCTGTCGATCTATCACCGGGAACGGCCAGGCGAGCTGCTCGACGCGGTGAACCGCTTCTTCAAGGCGCTCTTGCTGATCGGGTGGCCCATGAGCGTGGGCATCTTCGTGCTCGCTCATCCGCTGAACCGCGCGCTGTTCGGGCCGTCTTACGACGGTTCAGAGCCGGCGCTTCGGATCCTCTCTCTCTCGCTGGGCTTCGCGTTCGTGAACAACGCGTTCATCGGCGCGCTGAGCGCCACCGACCACCAGTCATCCTTTACCTGGGCCGCCGGCTGGAGCCTGGTGGCCAACCTGGCAATGAACCTCGCGCTCATCCCGATCTTCGGCTACCTCGGCGCCAGCTGGGCCACGGTGCTCACCGAAATCGTGCTCGGCATCGTGGGGTGGATGCTCACCGCGCGTCACATCGGTCGGGTCCCCGTTTGGCGGCTCGGCTGGCGTGTCGTGCTGGCCGGCCTTGTGATGGGCGCCGCGGTGTTCCCGTTGCGCGACATGGGTGGATTCGCGGTCGCGATTCCAATCGTCGCCGGCGTCCTCGTATACGGCGCGGCGGTGCTGCTGCTCAGGGGCTTGACCAGGGACGAAATCACGTGGGCGCGGCGCGCCCTGGCGCTTTCCAGATGAGCTCCCAGCAGTTCTTCCTCAAGCCTCGGGGGGCCGTGGAGCCCGTGCCGTGGGAGGAGATAGCAGTCGACGCGCCCGAGGTCGGCCCACAGACGAGGCTCGACGAGGCGCAGTTCGTGGCCCTCGACGTGGAGACGACCGGAAACGCTCCGTTCCTCGTCCTCGAGATCGGAGCGGAGCGGTTCCGCCTCGACGGCCCGCTGTCGTTTTTCGACACCCTCGTCGACTGCCAGGCCCCGATCAACCCGTACGCCCACCGGCGCCACCACATCGATCGTTCGATGCTGATCGGGGCTCCGGAGTTTCGGGACGCGCGCCGCGCCTTCCTGCGCTTCGCACACGGCGCGGTGCTGGTCGAGCACAGCCACGACGCCTTCGACACGTGGCTGGTCGGCAGGGGCCTGGAGAGCCCGCTCGAGCACCCCATCATCGACACCTCTGCTTTGGCGCGGCTCGTCCTGGAGTTTCCCAAGGGACAGACTCCCGGGCTGGCGAGATTGGTGCAGGAGCTCGCCCTGGACGTCACGCCGGCACACGCCGCCCTGGATGACGCGCGGGCGACGGCGATGGTGTTTCGAGCGCTGATCGGACGCACCCAGGAAAAGTTCGGGTGGAAGACGGTGGGCGACGTCCTCGCGGCGCTGCCGCGACCCGTCGTCGACCGGACCGCGCCTAGTCGAAGAGAGTCAGCTGCAAGTCGGGCGCGGGGTGCTCGAGGCCCGAAAGCCCCACCCCGATCAGACGCACCGGCCGCGACTCCACGTGTGACTTCTCCAGCGCCGAACGCGCGGCGCGGAAGATCGTCTCGACGTCGTCGGTCGGGCTCGTCCGGCTCACCTGGCGGCTCACCAGCTTGAAGTCGGGCAGCTTCAGCTTCACGTAGATCGTCCGCGCCCGCACGTCCTCCGCCTTCAGCCGCTCGACCACGCGATCGGTGAGGTCGCGCAGCGCTGCTTCGAGCTGAGCCCGGTCGCTCACGTCCGCCTCGAAAGTCGTCTCGGCCGAGATGGTCTTGGCCGGTTTGCTGCCGTCGACCGGCGCGCGGTCGCGGCCTTGCGCGAAGCGCTGCAGCACGGCGCCACCCACGCCGAGCGCCTGGACCAGGCGCTGAGTCTCGTAGGTGGCGAGCTCTCCGACCGTGCGCACGCCCATCGCGGTGAGGCGCTCCTCGGTCTTGGGGCCGAGCCCCGGGATGACATTGATCGGGAGCGGGGCGAGAAAGCTGGCCTCGGCGCCGGGCGGCACCAGGTACAGGCCGTCCGGCTTGTGGGTGCCGCTTGCGACCTTCGCCACGAG
>DATMKM010000155.1:0-2698 GCA_035571315.1 Candidatus Acidiferrum sp. | reverse complement strand
CGGGCTCGTCCCGGACACCTACCCGAGTGGCTCGGACGCCAGCATCGCCGCGGTCGGCTTCGGGCTCACCGCCTATCCGATCGGCGTCGAGCGCGGTTATATCGAGCGCCGGGCAGCGCGGGAGCGCGTGCTCGCGACCCTCAAGTTTTTCGCGGACGCGGATAACGAGCACGGGTTTTTCTATCACTTCATCGACCTGAAGAGCGGCGAACGCGCGCGGCGCTCGGAGATCTCCACCATAGACACGACGCTGCTCCTCGCCGGCGTCCTTTTCTGCCAGTCCTACTTCGATGAGGACGAGCCCGCCGAGCGCGAGATCCGCAGTCTCGCGGACGAGATCTACCGGCGCGTCGACTGGAGCTGGGCAGCGAACCACCCGCCCGCCATCTCCATGGGGTGGACACCGGAACAGGGCTTCATCAGGGTCGACTGGCTGGGCTACGACGAGGCGATGATCCTCTACGTCCTGGCGCTCGCATCGCCCACGCACCCGGTGGGACCGGAGGCCTGGCGCGTCTGGACGAGCACCTATGACAAGCATTGGGGCACGCTCTACGGGCAGACCCACCTGAGCTTCGGGCCCACGTTGGGACATCAGTACTCGCATGTCTGGATCGACTTTCGCGGCGTACGCGATGACTGGATGCGCCGGCACGATCTCGACTATTTCGAGAACAGCCGCCGGGCGGCCTACGTCCAGCGCCAGTATGCGATCGAGAACCCGATGCATTGGCGCGACTACGGCGCCAATGTCTGGGGCCTCACCGCCTGCGACGGGCCGGGCCGGCGTGCGCGTGCCGCCGGGAGCGAGCGCCGGTTCTACGCCTACGCAGCCCGCGGCGTGGGCCTGGAAGGGGTGCTCGATGACGGCACGATCGCCCCGACCGCGGCGCTCGGGTCGCTCCCCTTCGCCCCCGAGATCGTAATTCCTGCTGCGCGCGAGATGCGCGAGCGGTTCGGGGCCTCGATCTACTCTACTTACGGGTTTCGTGACGCTTTCAACCCGAGCGTGCCGAGCGATCCCGCGCAGCCAGCCTCCGCGGGAGATGCAGGCTGGGTGGACCGCGACTACATAGGCATCGACGAGGGTCCGATCCTGACGATGATCGAGAACTACAGGAGCGGCCTTGTGTGGCGCCTCATGCGCGACAACCCCTACATCCGCCGCGGCCTGGAGCGCGCGGGATTCTCAGGCGGGTGGCTGACGCAGCCCGGCGAGTCCGCTAAAGGAGCGAAGTGATGCCGAGCTGTCGAGTGAACGGCGATCAGGGACGCCCGTGGGGGCGATCGGTGCTTCTGGTATCGCTGCTGGCAACGACCGTGATCGCGGTCCCCGCGGCTGCGGGCACGTCCGGCGCTCCCGGCGCGGAGAACCGCGTCGTGGTCGACACCACGGCGCCGGGGCGACCATTCCCGCACTTCTGGGAGCGGATGTTCGGATCGGGGCGCGCGGTGCTGTCGCTGCGCGAGAGCTATCGCGATGACCTGCGTGCGGTGCGCAAGATCACCGACTTCCGGTACGTGCGCTCTCACGCAATTCTTCACGACGAGATCGGCTTGTATTCCGAGAACAAGAATGGCGAGCCGGTCTACAACTTCTCCTACATCGACCAGATCTACGACGGTCTGCTCGCCAACGGGGTTCGCCCGTTCGTCGAGGTGAGCTTCATGCCGGCCCAACTCACCCCCTTCGAGCCGGACATGACGGGCCGCAACCTCGAGGTGCGGCAGGGCTTCTGGTACCGGCCTGTCAATTCGCCTCCGAAGGACTACGCCCGCTGGGATGGGCTCATGACTGCGTTTGCACGCCATCTCATCGAGCGCTACGGAATCGAGGAGGTGAGCCAGTGGTACTTCGAGGTGTGGAACGAGCCCAACCTCGACTTCTGGGCCGGGAGCCCCAAACAGTCCACCTACTGGACTCTGTACGATCACACGGCGCGGGCTCTCAAGGCGGTCGATACGCGCCTCAGGGTCGGCGGACCGGCGACGGCGCAGGCCGCGTGGGTCAAGGCCTTCATCGAGCACTGCCAGAAGGAGCACGTGCCGGTCGATTTCACTTCCACGCATGTCTACGGAGACGACACAGCTGAAGACGTATTCGGAACGACCGAGAAGATCTCCCGCGAGCACATGGTGTGCCGGGCGGTCAAAAAGGTGCACGACGAGATCCACGCCTCGGCGATGCCCTCGCTCCCCCTGATCTGGAGCGAATTCAACGCGAGCTATGCCAACTACCCGGAGGTGACCGATGCGCCCTACATGGGGCCGTGGCTCGCGCAGACGATCCGCGAGTGCGACGGCCTGGTGCAGGACATGTCGTACTGGACGTTCTCCGACGTGTTCGAGGAGGGGGGCGTCGTCAAGAAGCCGTTCTACGGCGGTTTCGGGCTCCTGGCCGCGGGCAGCATCCCCAAGCCCTCGTTCAACGCCTTCGCCCTGCTGCACCAGCTGGGTGAGGAGCGGCTGTCCGCCGACGCGGAGGCTGCGCTGCTGACGCGCCGTCACGATGGGACGCTCGTGGTCGCGGTCTGGAACTACCGTGAAGTGAAGGCGAGCGATACGGCGGCCCGAAAAGTGACGCTGGAGATCAGGCACAGCGGCGCAGGCACGGCAACCCTTCAGTCGATCGACGGCGAGCACGGCAACGTAAATGTGGCCTACCAGAAGATGGGCGCGCCGCGCTACCCGACACGGG
>DATMKM010000154.1:0-4454 GCA_035571315.1 Candidatus Acidiferrum sp. | reverse complement strand
CTGACGACGACAACCGGGATGTTCCGCGTCACGACGTCCCCTTTGAGGCGCGTGAGGACTTCCCAGCCATCGATCTCTGGCAAAAGGATGTCCAGGGTGATCGCCACCGGAAGCAGCTCTCGAGCCATGGCCAGAGCCTCTGTGCCCGTGCGGGCGATGCTCATTCGGAATCCGCCAGCCTCCAGGTGCCGGGCAAGAATCTCCGCGGCCTCGGGGTTGTCCTCGACAACGAGAATCAACGGCCGGTCTGCATCGGCGAGCCCGATCCGGGCAACCTCGGCATGCGGCTGCGCGACCAACGACTTGGCTTCGACGGGCAGCCGGAGGGTGAAAGTGCTGCCTTTGGCGGGCACGCTTTCGACCCTGACCTCACCGCCGTGCAACTCCGCGAACCTCCTGGTCAACGCCAGCCCAAGACCAGTTCCCTCTTGCTGACGGCCATGCCCCGCATCGAGCTGCTGGAACTCTGTGAAAAGCCTTTCCAGGTCAGTGCCGGCGATGCCGATCCCGTTGTCGGTTACCGCTATCTCTATCCACGATTCGACCTGGCGGGTCTCGATCGCGACCTGGCCCCCGGGAGGAGTGAATTTGATGGCGTTGGAGACGAGATTGAGGAGCATCTGCTTCAGCTTTATCGGGTCCGCGACCAGATGAAGGCCATGACCTGACTTGGTTTCAAGGGAGATGTTCTTGGTCTTGGCCAGGGGCTCCACGGTCGACAGCACGATGCTCACGCTCTCGGCGAGATCGACTCGCTCTGGATGCAGCTCCATCTGACCAGCTTCGATTTTCGACAGGTCGAGTATGTCGTTGATGAGGTCGAGCAAGTGCTGCCCACTCGTGTGGATCTGCTCGAGAAAACGGTGTCCGGTGGTGGGGTCGAAGCGACCCGCGTCGTCGTCCCGGAGGAGCTCTGAGAAACCAAGGATCGAGTTGAGCGGGGTGCGCAGCTCGTGACTCATGTTGGCGAGGAAGATCGTCTTGTGCCGGTTCGCCTCCACGAGCTGGTTGTTGGCGTTGCGAAGGTCCTCGAAAAGGCGCGCAACCTGGACCGCTGAAGCCAGCGGAGCTGCGATCAGCTGCGCGCGAATGAGGTCTGGCTGGTGGAACGGCAACCCGGCCGAATGACGGGCGGAGGTGAGTGTTCCAACCACCATCCCACCACTCACCATCGGGAGCGTCATCACGGGCCCAAGATCGTCTTTGGCGGCCCAGTCCTTGATGAGTGTGGACCACCCGGCGTCGCGCAGGTCTCCGATCAACGGCTGGCCGGTGCGCAAGACCTCGGAGGCGGGCGAATGCTCCGGGAGGAGGGCGCGCTGCGGGCTGTCGATGCGCCTCTGGTCATTGCCATGGAGGATGAACACCAAGCCGCTGTCCAGGGAGACAGCGACCTCCGCGGCGTCCAGCGCATCCGCCACTTGCCGCAGTCCTAGCGTCATCAGATCGTTGAGCTCCGTTCTGGCGCCGACTTCGCCCACAGCTCGTGCGAATTCGAACCGCTCCTGGGTGGCTTGCTCCCAGGCCGCGAGCGACCTGGCCAGCTGTCCGATCTCGTCCGAACGCGAGGTGGACGGGATTGTCACCGGCCCACCTGCAGCCAGGGCATTGGCGACCGCCACGAGCTGGCGTACCGGATGAAGGGTGGATCGAAACACGACGCCGGCCAGGAACGCAATGAGCGCCAAGATCGAAATTGTTCCGACGAGCGAGGCGACGTTGCCGGCAACCGCCAGGCTCCCAGCCCCCGCCAGGTCCTGCTTCACGGTCAGATCGAGCGAGCTGCTTACATCTGACTCCGCCGTCCGGAAGGCATCGAAGAGGAGCTTCCCGGTTTGATCCGTGTTGGGACTGTTGCTCGGACCAGCTGAGGCGACCGCAATCAGTCGCGTGGTGGCAAACGCCTGCCATTTGCTCGCGGCAGTTTCCATGACCATCAACTTGGCCCGCGTCTGAGAGTCGGTGGCCGCGGAGTCCAGGAAAGCCCGAGCCGCCGTAGTCTGCACGGTCCCCAGCTGGTACGGCTCGAGGTATTGGCTGAGACCGGTGAGCTCGAAGCCACGCTCCCCCGTCTCCTGGTTCAGAAGGCCGATCGCGAACTGCTTCTCGTGGGTCTCAAGGAGCTGGGCGGACTGGGCGCGCGCCTGGGCGTCGTTGCCCTGACTCTGGATGATGGCGCCTGCGGCGTTCATCAGGAGTACCGCACCGACCAGCACGGCCAGGAACAGGGTGGCCTGCTTCTGCAGGCTCACGGACGAGACCGGGATTCGGTTACTGGATATCGATGCGCGCTAGGGCAGGGTCCGTGAGCGGCGGCGGGCACGTCTAAGACTGTGTCGAGACTCCCCATACCACCGGTCTACGGGACTCCCCCGGGAAAGTCGCCCGCAGGCCACATGGCCGTCGGGCCATAGATAGGCATGGCTTTGCACCCGCATCGGGGCTGAAGGTGTCCTGGGGGTTCTTCGCGACCAGATGTGAGCTTCGGCATCGACGCGTAGCCTCTCCGGCCCGCCATCGGCAGGGTGCGACCAGGCTTCCGGCGCTGGACCCGACCTGGCCCAATCGGCGCACGGATATCAGGAGAACGGCGAAACCGGGCGCTCCTGCTTGACCCCGTCCACGAAGAGATCGACCTTCTCGTTGTAGAAGCACAGCAAATTCTCAATCTTGGGTATCTCCGGGATCGGCCGCGGATAGGCCCAGACGAAATCCTTGTAAGCGTTGTCCCCCACCTTGAGCGACCAGTAGCTCGCGGTGCCCTTGTATGGGCAATGCGTCACGGTGTGGGTCGCTTCGAGCAGGTCCATTCGAACGTCGAGCTTCGGGATGTAGTAGCGCGTGGGCAGACCCGTCTCGTAAAGGAGGACCGGCCGCGTGGTCTCGGCCACCACCTGGCCATCGACCTCAACCCTCAGGTGACGAGAGCTATGCACGGTATCGACCCGCGTGTAAGGGTCGCGCGGATGAACGAAGACCTCCTCGTCTTCCTCGAACCAGCGGTCGACGGCGTTCCAGTAGAAGGCAATGTGGCCGGCGAGCGGAGCCAGGTCGCCGGCCGGCTCGGAGTAATCCCAGGCGAGGTTCTCCTCGACGCGAGCTCCACTCTTGCCGCGCCATCGCCGCGTCCCTGAGTCCGCCGCTTCCTTAGGTTCGAGCAGGTCCATGTGCACGCTCTCGATCGGAAACCAGTAGACAGGCGGACGCCTGGTCTCGAAGACGAGCAGGACATTGTCGCTGTCGACCAGGAGCTGGTTGTCGAAATACGCCCGGACGCGTCGCGGGCTCACCTCGATATGCACTCCATCTTTCAATCGCGCACGTTCCGAAGCTGCCGGAATACGGGCCACTGTTTTCTGCGTCTCGCTCATACACAGGACAACCGGCGCGCCGACGTGAACCTTCCCCGGTTCACGACAATGCGGGTTTCCTGTAACACGTAGGTAGGTGCCGTCACTAAGCAGCGTGTCCGACACGCTGCTGAAGATTTACACCACCACCTCATGCGGCGATTGCAGGATGGCAAAAGCCGTGATGGACCGAGCCGGCGTCGACTATGACGAGATCAACCTCGACCGCACGCCTGAGGCCGTTGCGACGGTCCTCGAGATCAACGGGGGGTACAGCACCGTTCCGACAATCCTGCTTCCAGGTGGGCGGGTGCTGGTCGAACCGAGCCGCCAGGAGCTGCTCGCGGCGCTGGATCTCGAACACCTTCGCCGCGCCTCTTGACCGCCGACCCGCAGGGGGGTTCTACCCCCGGAGGTCATCGCCGCCAAGGTGCCTAAGTGGCGCTGACTCGGCGATCAGGGTTCGAGCTTCAAGGTCAGGATCTTGAACGGCGTCAAGTCGAGTTCCACCACACCCTCGCGGATGGCCACCTCCTCGACGTTGCGCTCAAGGAGGTCGCAAAGATATGCGCGAGAAGCGGTGAGCGTGGTACGAACCTGCGCGTGGCAGCTTCCACCCCACGCTTCGTAGAGCCGCACGATCACGGCGTCCGAATCCTCAGCGCGCTTGATTGTCTCCACGATGACCTGGGGCGTATCGACTACGACCAGCGAGCGCCGCTCCGCACCCGCGAAGCTGCCGGAAACGATGCGCAGAGGGGCGTTGAGGTCTTCCGCGGCGGCGATGACGCCAGCCGCGCGGAAGTCGCCACCGTGAGGCATCAGGGCATACGTGAAATGGTGATCGCCACGGTCGGCCGTCGGGTCCGGGTGTGTAGGCGCGCGGAGCAGCGACAGGCGCATCACGGAGCCGTGGATGTCGTAGCCGTGCTTGCAGTCGTTGAGCAGCGCGACCCCGTACCCGCCATCGCCGAGGTCCGCCCACCGCTGCGCGCATACCTCGAACATCGCCCTCGCCTGGCTCGTCTCATCGTGAGTCGGCCGCCGCAGGTGGCCGAACTGGATCTCGTAGGTCGCTTCGCGCGCGCTGACCGTGACAGGAAA
>DATMKM010000153.1:0-15542 GCA_035571315.1 Candidatus Acidiferrum sp. | reverse complement strand
ATCAGATCGCTTCGAAAGAAATGTCCTGCGCGCCTTCCCACAGGACGAGCTTGCCCAGCGCCGGCAGCTGCTCGGCGCCGTCTTCGATAGTCGCGAAATGATTTCCGGCGAGCTGCCCCATCTTGCTTCCGAACACCGTTCCTCCGTAGGGAAACAGGATCTCGGTCTCGCTGATGCCGCCCGGATACAGCAGCAGTTGTCCGGGCGCAGGATAGCTCGTGTGGTTCTCGTAACCGAGCCCCACGTCGAGGTCGCCGAGCGGAATCCAGGCGGCCTCGCCGCTCCAGCGCGCCTGGATCAGGCGCGTGTTCAGGGGCAGCATGGCGACGAACTTTGCGCATGTCTTGGGCGCTTGCTCAGCCTCGAGCCGGGCCTCGAACCGCATGCCGGCGACGCTGATCCTGACTCTGCTCACGCCGCGATCTTGACAGCTTGCGCGCAGGCGACGGACCCCGGATGGGATGGGCTGAATTCAGCAGCGGGCGCGGCGCGAAGCCGCGGCGGCGGCATCAGACCAGTTGAACGCCGCCGGGCTCACCGAATACGACTGCGCGCCCTCACACGCGATTCGCCTGATATCAGGCGAGTCTGAGCCGAGCAAGGTTGGAGTCGCGTCACTGGAGAGAGTGGCGAGGTACTGCGCGTCGATCTTGTGTGTGGCTTGAGCGCGGTCGGCGTTGAGCGAGACCACGATCGCCTCGGGGTTGACCATGTTCAGAGCAAGGAGCACGGCCATCGCGGAGAGGGAGACGGCGCCGACGAACCATCTCCGCCGCCTGAACAAGCCGGCAAAGTCCGCGGCGAGAAGTAGGAAGATCAGCGCAATCCAAACGGCGAAGATGTGGCTGTAGAGGCGAAGCATCGTGAAGCCGTACGCCTCCTCGTAAAGCCGCAGACGCTGGAAAGCGACCAACACGATCAGAAGGGTCAAACCGATCGCCACGAGCGACAGGACCTGAAAGGCGCGCTTGGTGGTCCGGTCGGTCAGATTCGTGATCCGGCTGAACAGGATCAGGACGACGGCGGTGATTCCTGCGACCCACAGCAACTCGAAGAAACCAGATCGCGCGTAATCGGCGTAGGTGACACCCGCGGTCCTCAGTGCATCCCCCGCGGCTCCGGATGCGGCAATGGCCTGCGCCATCGCGAAAGCCGCGAAAACGGCGTCGAGCACCGCAATCACGATTAGTCCTTCGATCGAACCGAGCCGCCAGGCCGGTCCATCCACCCGCGAGAGCGGTTCCGCGGCGGCCAGTCGCAGCACGCCCGCGGCAACCAGCGCCCCACCTGCCATGAACGTCACGTCGAGTGTGAGCTGACCGATGTCGAGGTTGAGGTTGAAGAAGGATGCGAAGACCGGGTCGGCGACCCCGAGCAGCACGACGAGCAGGGTCGCGATCGGGGCAGCGATAAGCGCACCACGCGCGATCGGGGCCACAAGTCCCATCCGATGTCGCGCTTGAACCAGTGGCTGCGCGACGAAGCCCGCCCCGGACCCGAAGTGCACCAAGGCGTGTGCTAAGCGCGCCGCCGCCTCGCCGATCCCGACGTCCAGGAGCGAACCCCTGCTCCTCACCGATGCTGCCAGACCGATCAGCGCGAATGACATGGCGAGGTCGGGCCAGAGCAGCCATGGGCTCGCCCGGACCGTCAACCAGGCGGAGAACAAGACCGATGCTCCGACGAGCACGCGAGACTCGAAGGAAGAAATCCGTCCCGCAAACGCCAGAGCGAGAGCAATTAGCGCCAGGGTCACGCTCGCCGCCAGCCCAAACGTCGCGACGCGCAGCGCTTGATCGGCCACCAGGCCGACGGCCACCGCCGCGACCAGGGTGAGCCAGGTCGCCCTTGCTTCCAGCTTCCGATTGAGCCAGCCTGGAAGAGCTCGGTGCACGACCCGGCGCCAGGACGCGCCGTCCCACCGCCACATTCCGTCGGACGACAGCTGCCCGATGTGTGAGTAGGACTCCCCGGACATCAAGACGTTCAACACGCCAGGAGGGCAGGATGGTTACGGAGCCCTCACAAAAGAAAGTCCCTGGTCCACGCCTTGCTCGGTGTGCTCGGCCGCCACGATCCTGGATGCCTGATGTCAGGAGGTCGTGGTAGTGCACGGCACCGCGTGTATAGAGACTCATGACGAGAACGATTCGCCTGACCCGATCCCGGCGCCGCTGCTCATGCCTTCTCGGAGTACTGGACGTTCAGCCGTCCTCCCGGCGCCTGGACCGACACGCAGTCCCGCCTGGAGTGGCCGATCTGCGGGGCGCCGATCGACGTCGACACCGGGCGGATCTGCCGGTGCTGCAAGACGCTGCTGCTGCCTCCTCATCAGCAGACCGGCTGGACGGCGGTGCCGATCACACCGGCCGGTCCGGAACGCATGAATCCCGGTTAGGATTCCACCCATGAAAGCCCCGCGATCGTCTCTGACGTCGCGGGAGACCTCTAGCTCCTTCTAGCCCTCAGGGCTCGCCGCTGGAGTTTCCTCCCGATCAGCAATTGATTCGCCGTGCCATCCGGCCGGCGGGAGGAGACCGTCCAGTTGTCCACTCGTTACAAGGACCCGACCTTTGTCTATCTGGTTTTGAGCACGGGCTGGCCCCTTTTCTTCACGGTTCTCGCGGTCACGAACCTCGTCTACCAGGTCCAGGTTGTCCACCTCGATCCTCTGCGCCTGCTCCTGGTGGGGAGCGTGCTAGAGCTCACGTGCCTCATCTGCCAGGTCCCTACCGGGCTCTTCGCCGACGCTTTCAGCCGCCGCTGGGCCGTGGCCGCGGGATGCGGCCTCGTTGGCGCCGGGTTCATCCTCGAGGGCTCGATCCCGCAATTCACGTCGATCCTGGTCGCCCAGGTCATCTGGGGAATCGGCGCCACGCTCGCGGATGGCGCCGAAGATGCGTGGATCACCGATGAGATCGGCGAAGAGGCGGCCGGCCGTCTCTTCCTTCGAGCATCGCAAATCGGACAGGTGGCGAGCCTGATCGGAATCGTCATAGGAGTCGGTCTCGCGTCGATCCGGCTCAACCTGCCGATCCTGGTCGGAGGCGCGCTTCTCGTGGCGCTCGGGGTCTATCTCTTCTTTGCGATGACCGAGGCGGGTTTCACCGCGGCCCGAGCTGAACCAAGAGGCAGCCTGGCCGGGATGGCCCAGGGCGCCCGTTCCTCGATCGCGACCCTGCGCACGCGTCCGCTGATCCTGACCATCCTCGCGATCACGGTAGTCGCCGGTCTTTCGGGCGAAGGTGTCGATCGGCTGTACCAGGTCCACTTTCTCAGGGACGTCGGACTGCCGCGCTTTGCCGGGCTTTCGCCCGTCCTGTGGTTCGGGCTGATCAGCGCTGGGGCGTCTCTGCTCGGGATCGGGGCGACCTGGGTCGTCAGGCGCCGGCTCGACCTGGAGAACCACTCGCATGTCACCCGATTGCTCTTCGCGTTCACGGCGGTGCGAGCCCTGGCGGTCGCCGGTTTCGCCCTGGCGGTCAATCTCTACTTTGCAATCGCCTTCATCTGGGTGGCGAGCGTGATGCGGCAGGCATTCTCGCCGGTGCAGCGCGCATGGCTCAACAGGTCTCTCGATCCTGCCAACCGAGCGACGCTGTTCTCAGTCGATGGTCAGGCCGACGCGTTGGGGCAGATCGTCGGAGGACCGATCATCGGCGTGGTCGCCTCAGGGATCTCGATTCGCGCTGCGCTGGTGGCCAGCGCGGCCCTCCTAGCCTTCGCCCTTCCGCTGTTTGCGCGTGCTCTCGGCCAGGCGCCTCTCCTGCGCCTGAACCCAGATCTCGGTTCAGCCCTTGAACGCTGATGGAGGGCCGGGCGGTAGGTAAGGCGTCGGGTCGACCGGCCGCTGGTTGATCCGAAGCTCGAAGTGCAGGTGCGGACCGGTCGAGCTTCCGGTCGATCCCTCCAGCCCCACCGGCTGGCCCTGCGTTACCGGCTGGCCGACTGTCACCAGTGCCGTGGAAAGGTGGCCGTAAAGGGTGTCAAAGCCCCCCGAGTGTGCGATGACGACGTAGTTCCCATAGCCGGTGCTCGAGCTGCCGACCAAGGCCACCACACCGTCGTCGGCCGCGTAGACAGGCGACCCGAACGGTTCCACCAGGTCAATGCCGGTGTGGAAGTGGGGATACTGGCCGTAGGCAGGTTCAAACCAGAAGGTGCTGGGGCCGAAGCCCTGAGAGATCTGGGCCTGCGGCTCCGGCCAGATGAAGCGGTACTTCGTCGAATGGCCTGCGCTCGTGGGGATCTGCCCGACGTTGTTGGATTGGCTCCACAGCTGCACCTGCGTCCAGACCGCCTGCATGGCCGCGGAGATGATCGCGTCCTCCTGCTGCTGCAGCATGTCTGTGACCTGCTGCGCCAGCTGCGTGGACTGCCGGTTCAGCAGGTACAGCTCACCTTGCGTCTGCGCGATCTTGTCCTGGAGTTGGGCCACCGAGGTCTCCTGCTGCGCCTGCAGCACCTTCAGCTGCGCGAGCTCCGAGTCGAGCTGGTCTTCTTGCTTGACCTGCTCATCGCGCGCGGCCTGTTCGTTCTCGCGCTGGGTCTGCAGGGCCGTGAGGTCGCGGGCCAGCGTAGCTTTGAGCTCTGACGCGTGCGTTCCTGCCACGTTGAGGTCGGCCACGCGCGTCAGCAGGTCGCTCAAGCTGTTCGCCTCGGCGATGACCACCAGGACCGAACCGGGCTGCTCGTAGATCGCCCGCGCCAGCTGGCGGAGCTGCGCTTGCTCGGCGATGATTCGACCTGTTAAAACGATCTCGAGCTGCTGGGCATCGGCGATCTGCACGTCCAGGTCGGCGATCTTGGCCTCGACGTCGCTGATCTGTCCCTGGAGCGTCGCCTGCTGGGTGGCGTTGTCCTGGAGCGATTGCTTGAGCTGGTCCTGGGCGGCCATCGCGTCGGCCAGGTTGTTGCCCAATTGGGCACGGATCTGATCGATCAGGGCCTGCTGCTGCTGGGGGTCTGTAGGGCCGGCATCGGCGCTCACACCCGCAGGTGCAGCTCCGAAGACGAGCAGCGCGAGGCCGATTGCGACTAGAAGTGCCTTCACGACTCGAGGTGCCGCCGCACGCTGATCAGCGAGGATCCCGAGCCCAGGCCGAGTCCGGTCGCGAACACGATTGCGGAAGCAATCGCGGCCACGGTGACTGTGATTCCCGGCGCGAACTGCGTGAACGAAGCGGCCCCTGCCGTCATCGCGGCCACCGCCAGCCCGAATGTGACCAGCCCGGCCAGCGCGCCGGACAAAGCCCCGGTGATCGCTCCTTCGACGACGAACGGACCACGCACCATCCAGCGCGGCGCGCCGACGAGCTGCATGATCGTGACCTCGTCGCGACGGGCGTGAATGGCGGCGCGGATGCTGTTCATGGTCACCGTGACGGCCACGAATCCAAGCAGCAGCAGGAACGCGGACCCTGCGACCGCGAGGCCGAACAGGACCGCCTGGATGCGCTGGTACGCGCCTTGGTCGTATGAGGTCGGATTCTGCGCATCGACCGCGATGTCCGTGCGCACGAGGCTGTCGATCGCAGCCGCGTCGTCGATGGACTTCACTTGCACATCGAGGCTGGCGGGGAACGGATTGCCATTGCTGGCGGCGGCCAGTTGTGGCAGCCCGGGTATCCGCTGTGCGCGCGCGAGCGCCTCGGCTTGGGTGACATACGTGACGCTAGCGACGCGCGGGTCCTTTGCGAGACGATCCCACAAGGCGTTGACGTCGGTGGAGGGAACGCCGTCGCGCAGGTAGACGTGAATCAGCGACGCCTGTGCCGCCTGTGCCTGCTCCAGGTTGTGGAGCGCGAAACCGACCATCCCGACCAGGCCCGACAAGAGCAAGAGGAGCGTCATCGAGCTCAGCGCCGGCGCCGTGCTGCCGATGTTGCGGAGCCAATTTCGGGCCGCGCCGCGAAACAGGTATCGGGTCACGTTGGCAACCACGATCTGAACGATCCGCCGGCGCGGGAAGTGGCCCTTTACGACGACGCCAGCCACGCCATCCTCCCGGTTCGGCCCGCGGGCTGGTCGCGTACCAGGCGGCCCTGGACAAGCGTCATGACGCGCCGTTGAAGGCGCGTCACGATCTCGACGTTGTGGGTCGCGATCAGCACCGCGGTGCCAAAAGTCGCGATGTCCGCGAACAGATCCATCATCTGCCAGGAGGTCTCCAGGTCGAGGTTGCCGGTCGGCTCGTCAGCAATCAGCAGGCGCGGTTGGCCGACCACGGCCCGGGCCACGGCGACGCGCTGCTGCTGGCCGCCCGAGAGCTCGTGCGGAAAGGAAGCGCCGCGTTCGCCCAGACCGACCGCCTCGAGAGCGTCCATTGCCCGTTCCGAAGCCTCGTCATCCGAGATGCTCAGGTCTCCGACCTGGAGGGCGAGGGCGACGTTCTCTTTGGCCGTGAGACGAGGCAGCAGCTTGAAGTCCTGGAAGACGACGCCCACGTGGCGGCGCAGCTGCGAGACTCGAGACGCCTTCAACGTATGCGCCGCGATGCCGTCCACCCAGATCTCGCCCGAGGTGGGGCGGATCTCGCGGTTGATCAGCTTCAGCAGCGTGGTCTTGCCCGCGCCGCTCGGACCCACCAGGAACGTCAGCTCACCCGGCTCCAGGACCAGGTTGACGTCGTCGAGCGCAAGGCGCGGTCCATACGCTCGAGTCACAGCAGTGAACTCGAGGATTGGGCGCATAACAAAAGGCGTAACGGAGAAACGGCGAGTTCCCTGAGCGTGAGCCGTTAAGCCATGTAAGTTTTAGTTAGGATCCACCGCGCGTTGGCGGTTGCGCCCCTCCAGTGATATGCAGTACTCTATTTGCTGAGAGCAAAGTAGTGGCAAATAGTAGTCTGCTCAACACCAGAGAGGCAGCGCAGTTTCTCCGTGTCAGCGAGGCCTCGATTCGGCGTTGGAGCGACGCGGGCTTGCTCGCCGCCCAGCGGGTGGGCCGCCGCCGGGAGCGGCGTTTTGCGCCGAGCGACCTCCGGCGCTTCCTGGAGAATCCCCCAGGCGGTCCCGGGCCGGCGGCTCCCCAGGCGACGGCGGTGAACGTGGGGGGCTCGTCGGTTCCCCTCAGGACCCACCTGGCGCCAATCTACAGCTCTGATGCCGGCCAGCTCCGGCTCTCGATTCCTTTCCTGGCTGACGGGCTGCGGGCCCAGCAGCCGTGTTTCCTTGTCGCCGCCGGTCGAGTGCTGGAGCGCTACCTCAACGCCCTGACCGACCAGCGCATCGATGTCCGTGCGGCGGTGGACGGTGGCCGGTTGACCGTGATGCCTGGGCCCGGCGCCGATGTGGCCGACGCCATTTCCAGCTGGGAGCGCCTGTTCGGGACAGCTCTCGCGGGCGGCCCAACCGTTCTGCGGGTTGCGGGCGAGATGGTCAGTGAGCGTTCAGTGTTCGGATCGGAGGCCGCGTTGATGGCGTACGAGGAGGCTTACGAGCTGATGGCGAAGCGCTTCCCGGTGGTCACCCTGTGCCAATACGACGCCCGCGAGTTCGATGGCCAGATCATCCTGCGGGTTCTCAAGTCCCACCCAGACATGTTCGAGCAGCACTTAGGAGGGTTCCTCAACTAGACGGCCATGGTCAATCGATTAAGCAACGGTGACAAAGCACCGCAGGCACCAACCGCCATCCCCGCGTCGACCTCAGTCGACTTCCTATCGCTGCTGAGGCGGGCCAATCGCGACCGGTTTCTTCAGGGCTCGATGCAAGCCGTGTATCCCGCGGGCAGCATCCCGCTGCGACCTGGCGGACCTTCCGTTGCCTGCTTGATCGATGCCGGCTTGGCGCGCGCGTTCTGGAGCCTGCCTGACGGGAGACAGACCACTCTCGCCGTCATTCGGCCAAGGGAGTTCGTCGGCTCCACAGCGTCCATGCGCCAATCGAACTGGATGTTCATGCAGCTCATCACGGAGTGCACGCTGACGATTCTCGACCTGGAAAACGTGCGTGCGCTGGCGGCGACTGAGTTGGAGGTGGCGTCGGCAATCGGGCGGCATCTGGGGATGCGAGTCAGGGACGCTTACAGACTGATCGCCGTTCGCTCGCTCGGCAACATCCGGGAGCGAGTGGCTTACGACCTGCTCGACAGGGCCGCCCAGTCGCAGCTCGTGGTCGGTCGGCTCGAGGTGATCGCCACTCAGGCGGACCTGGCCGATTCCATCGGCTCCTCGCGCGAGGTGATGAGCCGGGCCCTGAGAGACATGCGCGCCGAGGGGATCGTCGAAACTGCGCCCGGTTTGATCCGTGTCCTTGACCCTGAACGCCTCGCCGCCATCGTGCGCGCGTTCGTGATTTAAGTCACAACTGCGACGCAGGTCACGGTGAATTCGAGGCCCACTTGACTAGCTTCTCGACAGTGTCAACGGGATTCGCCCGAAATTCGTTGGAGCCTCGCGCTTGACCCAACCACCAATCAGTCCCGTCCGGGTGCTCGTGGTGCAGGACCATCCTCTCCTCGCCTCCGCGATCGCGCGCGTCCTGGACAGCGAGGAGGACCTGACGGTGGTCGGCATCGCGCGGCGCGGTGACGAGGCCGCGACCCTCGCGGCTGTCCATCTTCCCGCCGTCGTTTTGATGGACTTCAGGCTCCCCGACCTGAGCGGGCCCGCCGCCGCCGCGAAGATCCGCTCCGCCGTGCCGGCCGCGGCGATCGTCTTCCACAGCGCGGAGGAGTCCGAAGACGCCTTGCTGGACGCCATCGACGCAGGCGCGATCGCGTATTTGACCAAGTCGGCAACCGCCGACCAGATCATCGAGGCGGTTCGCAAGGCGTCGGTGGGCGAGGTCCTGATTCCTGTAGGCCTGTTCGCCAAGGCGATCGCTCGTCAGCGACGGGTGGGGAATGAGAAGCAGGCGCGGGAGAAGCTGCTGGCGGAATTCACCCCGCGCGAGCTGGACGTCCTCCGCCTCCTGGCCGACGGCCACGACACCCAGGCGCTGGCCAGGCTTCTCGGCATTGCGCCGCACACCGTTGAGTGGCACGTGACCCACGTGATCGAAAAGCTGCGCGTGCATTCCAAGCTCCAGGCGGTGATCGCGGCCGCCCGTCTGGGTCTTATCGAACTCTAGGTCTCTGACCGTCGCAACCACCGCTCAGTAGCCTGGCTACTGAAAAATCACGAATGGGCACAGTTCCAGATTTCGGTTAGTGTTCGTTTCGGCCCCGAGGGACACGTTCGACGGAGTCGGATTTGGTCGCAAGACTGGAACCGAAGTCGGAGAGGCGATCCGTTGGGGTCATTTCTTTTTCTGAGGATTTGCCCCCTCCTGGCGCAAACAGGCACACTCAGCGGTCGAGTCTCATCGTGAGATCGCGCCCGCCCGAAGAATGATTTGTCGGGCAGCATCAACGAACGTGAGGTGCGTGACTTGGCCGGTAAGAAGAAGGCCGTGAAGAAGGCCACGAAGAAGAAGAAGTAGTACCCGGCTTCTTTTCGACTTGGCTTTTCTGCGCCGGGGTTCGCAGAGAGCCCTGGCGCACCGTTTCATGAAGAGCGGCCGGGCGTCCTGTTGCGAACAGGTCGCGTTACTTGTGGATCTCAGGCCCAACGCTGGGGCATTGAGACTCGTGGAACAGCCACAGACCGATCCGCGTTGTCATGGGCTAAGCTACCTTGACCATGCGTAGATCGACGTCTCGCGACATTTTCCTCACTCGCCGGCGAGCGATCGACTACGTCCTCTGCGCCAGCTGCTTCTGTAGCTAGCCGACCTTTCTGACGGGGCCTCGGCCCCTTCCGCGCCCTCGTGGGCGCGTTGTTGTCGGCATCAGCTAATTCTCCGGAGGCGTATCCACTTGTCGAATCTCGCAGACCTCTCATCCCTCGACGGCATGTCGGGAAACGAGGCGGTCAAAGCCACGAGCAACCACCTTCGAGGGCTCATTAAAGAAGAGCTCCTCGAGGACACGCCTGCGTTCGGCGACGCCTCGGAGACCCTGCTCAAGTTCCACGGCATCTACCAGCAGGACGATCGCGACCGCCGCAAGGAGGCGCGGGCGAAGGGGCTTGACAAGCACCACCAGCTGATGATCCGGACCCGCATACCGGGCGGCGTCGTATCGCCGGACGCCTATGTCGCGCACGACGAGATCAGCCGCAAGTGGGCCAACGGGACGCTGCGAGTCACCACGCGGCAGGACTTCCAGCTCCACGGAGTCCTCAAGGGCGACATCAAGAAATCGATCCGCGCCATCAACGACGCCCTTCTCACGACGCTGGGCGGTTGCGGCGACGTGGAGCGCAACATCATGTGCTGCCCGGAGCCGGTTGCGGACCGTTTTCACGACGAGGTGAACCGCGCCATCGGCTCGATGGTGGCCGAGCTCACGCCGCGCACCCGCGCCTATCACGAGATCTGGCTCGACGGCGAGGTGGTGAAGACCTCGGAGCCCGAAGTCGAGCCTCTTTATCGCGAGCATTATCTGCCGCGCAAGTTCAAGACCACGGTTGCGCTCGACGGTGACAACTGCGTCGATGTCTACGCGCACGACCTCTCCCTTGTGGCGATGCGCTCCGCCGACGGAACATTGCGCGGGTTCAACGCGCTGGTTGGTGGTGGCCTGGGGCGCACGCACAACAAGCCCGACACATTTGTGGCGGCCGCGGTGCCGCTCTGCTTCGTGGAGCCCGGCGAGGTCGTCGACCTCGCCCGCGAGGTTGTCGCCGTTCAGCGCGACTACGGCGACCGGACCAACCGGCGCCACGCAAGGCTCAAATACACGATTGCCGACCGCGGGCTCGAGTGGTTCCGCGATCAAGTGCAGAGCCGCGTGACCTTCCGACTCCAACCGCCCGAGCCACTCTCCTGGAAGCCCGTGGACGATCACCTGGGGTGGCACGAACAGGGCGACGGCCGGCTCTATGTGGGCATCTTCATCGAGAACGGCCGCATTGCCGACGTCGGCGGTGTCCGATCGCGGACAGGTCTGCGCAAGATCGTCGACGAGCTGCGCCCGAACGTCCGGCTCACTGCCCAGCAGAACGTCATCCTCGCGGACATCGACCCGGCGGACCGCCCGCGCGTGGAACAGTTGATGGCGGAGCACGGGATCGCCGCGGTCGAATCAATCCCCCACGCGATACGCAACTCGATGGCGTGCCCCGCCATCCCGACCTGCGGGCTCGCCGTGGCGGAGGCCGAGCGGGTCCTGCCGGGGCTGATCCGAACTCTTGCGACCATGCTCGATGAGGTCGGCCTCGCGGGCGAGCGAATCAGCTTCCGCATGAGCGGGTGCCCCAACGGCTGCTCGCGGCCGTACCTCGGCGACGTCGGTTTTGTCGGTACCACTCTCGGCAAGTACGACGTCATGCTTGCGGGCGATTTCAACGGCACACGCCTGAACCGGGTCTACGCAGCCAACGTTCCGATTGCAGATATCCCTGCCCTGCTTCGGCCGATTTTCGTGGCGTTTCGCTCCGACCACGGCACAGACGAGGGCTTCGGCGACTGGGTCAATCGCGTCGGCTTCGAGGCTCTCCGCGCTCGCGCCTTGAGCGAGCTCACGGCATGATCGCCCCGGTCGAGATTTCTGCCGGGGCCACGCCTGAAACCGTTTTGCGGTGGGCATACGAGACGTTCCCGCGGGTGGCGATCGTCGCCAGCTTCCAGGCCGAGTCCTCCGTGCTGATCGACATGGCGTCCCGGATTCGACCCGACGCCACGGTCATCACGCTCGACACCGGCCGCCTGCCGCCGCAGACCTACGACATGATCGATCGCGTCCGCGACCGCTACGGGATCGACATCCAGGTCGTCTCGCCCGACGCGGACGACCTGCAACAAATGGTCGGAAGCCATGGGATCAACCTCTTTCTAAAGTCGGTGGAAATGCGGCGCTTGTGCTGCGACGTCCGCAAGTCGCGGCCATTGGCTCGCGCGCTGGCCGGGTACGATGCATGGGTCACCGGACTGCGTCGACAGCAGGCGGAAACGCGCTCGCAGACTGCGGTTGTCGCGCCGGACCCTGAGCACGCAGGCCTGACCAAGATCGCGCCTCTCGCCGCCTGGTCCAAGGACCAGGTGTGGGCCTACATCCGCGAGAACGAGCTTCCTTACCACTCGCTCTACGACCTCGGCTACACGTCGATCGGCTGTGCGCCGTGTACACGCGCCACGACGGCAGGCGAGGAAGAGCGGGCGGGCCGTTGGTGGTGGGAACAGGACGAAGTCAAGGAGTGCGGTCTCCATTGGACGCCCGACAACCGACCCCTACGAACCACCAAAGGAACCACTAACGCATGAAGACACTGAGAATGCTGGCGATCTCCGCTTCCATGATTGTCCTGGTCGCTTGTGGCCAGACCGTGAGCTCGGCTGCGCCCAACGACGACCAGCCGCTCACGCTGCGGCTAGGGTATTTTCCGAACCTCACGCATGCTCCGGCCCTCGTGGGTATCGCGAAGGGCTACTTCGCCGCGGCGCTTGGCAGCAACGTCACCATCGAGACGCACACCTTTAACGCCGGCGGGGACGCCATCACCGCGATCCTCTCTAACTCGATCGACGCCACGTTCGTTGGCCCCAGCCCCACGACCAACGCATTCGTCCAGTCCCACGGCGAGGCGATCCGCGTCATCGCCGGCTCCACCTCTGGCGGTGCTTTGCTGGTCGTCAAATCGAGCATCACGTCGGTGTCCGAACTCAAGGGCAAGAAGATCGCGGATCCGCAGCTGGGCGCGACCCAGGACGTGGCTCTTCGCTGGTTCCTGAAAAGCAATGGACTGGCGACCGACACGGCGGGAGGGGGAGACGTCAGCATCCTGCCCCAGGACAACGCGCAAACTCTGACGGCCTTCAAACAAGGACAGATCGATGGCGCGTGGCTGCCCGAACCATGGGCGAGCCGCCTCGTGGTCGAGGGCCACGGCAAGATCCTGGTCGACGAGCGCGACCTCTGGCCGCAAGGCAAGTTCGTCACCACCGACCTGATCGTGCGCACGGACTTTCTTGAGGCGCACCCCAAGCGGGTCCAGGCTTTGCTAGAGGGTCTCTACCAGGCCGTCGCGTACCTGAACTCGAACCCGGCCGACGCGCAGAGCGTGACCAACGACGCGGTGGGCGAGATCACGGGCAACAAGCTCTCGAGTGCTGTCATCTCAGCCGCCTGGCCGCACATGACGTTCACGCTGGACCCGCTGGCGGCCACGCTGAAAACCTCGGCCGACCACGCCCACGCCCTCGGCCTTCTTCCGAACGCCAACGTCAACGGTCTTTACGACCTGGCCCCGCTCAACGCCGTGCTCGCGACTCACGATCAGCCACCGGTGAGCGGACTTTGAGCAACGTCCTGCAGCTTTCCGAGAAGCACTCGCTCAGCGTCGAGCGCCTGAGCATGTCGTTTCCACACGACGGGCGGCTATTGGTCGCCCTCCAGGGCGTGACCCTCGAGGCTGACCGCGGAGAGCTGGTGTGCATCGTTGGCGCATCGGGCTCCGGGAAGAGCACGCTGCTCAACATCCTGGCCGGGCTCGACGAGCCGACGGCGGGGCGGGCGCACGTCCACGGGCGAGTGGCCCTGATGTTCCAGGAAGCCGCCCTCCTGCCATGGCTCACCGCGTCGGGCAACGTCGAGCTCGCGCTCAAGCTCCGCGGTGTGAAGGGCTCGAGGCGTGCTCAGCAGGCACGCGAGCTGCTGCACCGCGTTCACCTCGACGGATTCGAGAGGCGTTTGCCTCATGAGCTGTCGGGCGGCATGAGGCAGCGCGTTGCACTCGCGCGAGCTCTCGCCCAGGACGCTGACGTACTGCTCATGGACGAACCTTTCGGCGCGCTCGACGCGATCACGCGAGATCGCCTCCATGAGGAGCTCGAGCGGATCTGGACCGAGAGCGGCTTGACGATCCTGTTCGTAACTCACAACGCTCGCGAGGCCGTGCGGCTCGGCGACCGTGTGCTGGTTTTCGCGAGCCGCCCTGGACGCGTCGCCCACGAGGTGAAAGTCGATCTACCTCGACCTCGCTCGCTCGACTCACCCGAGCTCGCCGTGATCGCGGGCCGCATCACGGATCGCTTGAAGCACGAGATGTCGGGACACGTCGATGGCGACTGAGCTGGCCGCGGGATTGTCCAGCCGGGACGTGATTGAGACGACGGCCGTCCGACCGGGCCAGGTGCCGCTGCTGCGCGTGTGGTCTTGGCTGTGGCCGAAGCTGGCGGCGGTCGCCCTGTCGTTGGCGGTTTGGCAAGTTGTGGTGTGGTCGGGCTGGCAGCCCGACTACGTGCTGCCGGGACCCGTGCCCGTGTTCGAGCGGCTGGCCCAAGACCTCGGCAACGGCAACTTCGACCTCGGGATCGCCGTCACCATGCGACGCGCGCTCATCGGCTACGCGATCGCCGTCGTCGTTGGCAGCGTCGTCGGGATCCTCGTGGCGCGCGTCTCCGTGCTCCGTAAGGCCATCGGCTCGGCGATCCTCGGGCTGCAATCGATGCCGTCGATCGCGTGGTTCCCGCTCGCCATCCTCCTCTTCGGGTTGAATGAGACCGCGATCTTCTTCGTGGTCATCCTCGGGGCAGCCCCGGCCGTCGCCGGCGGCCTGCTGAGCGGGGTCGACCACGTGCAGCCACTGCTGGTTCGGGTCGGTCGCGTGATGGGGGCAAGGGGCTTGGGACTCTACCGGCACGTCATCCTTCCGGCCGCGCTGCCGTCGTTCGTCGGCGGCTTGAAGCAGGGCTGGGCTTTCGCCTGGCGCAGCCTGATGGCGGGAGAGATCATCGGCATCGTTGGCCACCAGATCTCGCTCGGGCAGCAGATCCAGGTCGCCCGAGACTTTGCAGACGCGGAGCAACTGCTCGCGATCATCGTCGTCATCTTCGTCATCGGAGTCGTCATCGATTCGCTGTTTGGCTCCCTCGATCGTGTGATAAGGCGCCGCTGGGGCCTGCTTGGAGCGGATGCATGACCGGAGGATTCGTCGTGTGGTTTACCGGGCTGTCGGGCGCGGGCAAGTCGACGATTGCCAACGCGCTGAAGGCCGAGCTCGAAGCGCGCGGGCGACACGTCGAGCTGCTCGACGGCGACGAGGTCCGAACCCACCTCTCGAAGGGACTGGGATTCTCGAAGGAAGACCGCGACACCAACATCAGGCGGATCGGCTACGTCGCGCGGCTGGTCGCGCGCAGCGGCGGGATCGCCATCACTGCGGCCATCTCGCCTTATCGCGAGGTGCGCGACGAAGTCCGCGCGCAAACCCCAGGGTTCGTCGAGGTGTTCGCGCGGGCTCCGCTCGACACTCTGGTCGAACGCGACGTCAAGGGCCTCTACAAGAAAGCCATCGCGGGCGAGATCGCCAACTTCACGGGCGTGAGCGATCCATACGAAGAGCCCCTGCACGCTGAGGTCGTTTGCGATACCTCCCGTGAGTCTCTGGACCAGTCGCTCGCCAAGGTCATCGACGCGCTGGAGCGGCTCGGCCATCTCGATCGCGAGGTGGCCGAGAGACTGCCCGCGGGCGACGAGCTCAACGCGTTGCGCGCCGAGGCTCGGGCGCTACCTCGACTCGAGGTCGGGCAACGCGAGCTTTCGGACATCTTCATGCT
>DATMKM010000152.1:0-22669 GCA_035571315.1 Candidatus Acidiferrum sp. | reverse complement strand
ACCTCTCGCCCACGCCGCTCCAGTACTCGCGCGCCTTCACCGACAAGGCGCGCTGCCACGTGCACCTGAAGATCGAATCGATCCAACCGATCCGCGCCTTCAAGGTGCGTGGCGCGCTCAACAAGCTCATCGGCATGAGCGCCGAACAGCGCTCCGCGGGCGTGATCACGGCATCGGCCGGAAACCATGGCCTCGGTGTCGCGTACGCGGCCGCTGCCTTCCAGTCGCCGGCAACGGTCTACGTGCCGGAGACGGCCAACCAGTTCAAGGTCGAGGCGATCCGCAGGTTTGGCGCGCGCGTCATCGCCGCGGGGCGCAACTACAACGGCGCTTATGTGGAGGCGCTCGCGGCCCAGCGGGAAAGCGGCGCGACTTTCGTGCACGCGTACGACGACCCGGACGTGGTCGCCGGACAGGGGACCATCGCCACCGAGATCCTGTCGGACATCGGGGAGTTCGACACTGTCCTGGTCCCGATCGGAGGCGGCGGGCTGATCGGTGGAATCGCCCTTTACCTCAAATCAAAAAAGCCGGGCATCAAGGTCATCGGCGTCGAGCCCATGGGTGCGGACGCGATGTCCCGCTCGCTGCGCGCGGGAAGCATCGTCACCCTGGACCGGGTGAGCACGATCGCCGACGGGCTGGCGGCCTCCGCGCCCGGAAGGCTGACTTTCGAGCTCGCGCAGAAGTATGTCGACGAGGTGCTCCTGGTCGAGGAGACCGAGATGCTGCGTGCCATCCGGCTGCTGTTCGAATGGGAGCACCTGCTGGCCGAGCCGGCCGGCGCGGCCGCCCTGGCGGCGCTGCTTTACCACTACCGGCCCACGCCGAACGAAAAGGTGGTCGTGATCCTGTCGGGCGGCAACGTGACCGACGAGGTGATGCTCCAGGCGTTAAGGACACGATAGATGAGCCCCGAGCGCGCTCGGCGCAAAACGCGCTGACGCGAGTACCCTTGGAAACGTTCCCGGAACGAACAGCTGGAGGGGTTGAACGATGAAGGCTTACGTCCTCATCAACGCGTCACCAGGGCGCGCGCTCGAAGTGGCCAAGAAGATGGAAGGGACCAGCGGCATCACGGCCGCCGACGCGATCACGGGCGAGTACGACGTGATCGCCGTCTGCGAAGCGCCCGATGTGAACTCGATCGGCTCGCTGATCGTCGACAAGATTCAAAAGATCGACGGCGTCTTCAAGACGATCACCTGCCTGGCGGTGAAGTAGCCCCCACCTGATCAGCGGCGAGGGTGGCCGCGACCTCCGGCAGCGCCGAGAGCCACGCGGTCATGCGCGGCATCTCCTGCTCGAAGCTGCCGACAGAAGGCGACCACGTGAGGTCGCGCCTGGACTGAGAGTCGTCGTAGAAGTGGTGCCTGCCGAGGACGTCGACCGCAAAGGTGCCCGGCCAGACCACCGCGCCGGGCGCCGTCACCGTCTCCACCGCCAGCGCTCTCAGGTACATGAGGTCGTAGGGTAGGTTGACGATCGTGCCTCCAACTCCGACCGCGCGAACAGCCGATTCCAGCAGGTCGCGCCAGCTCGAGTCGAACCCGCCCACGAGATAGCTGTGGCCCGGCCGGCCGCGGTCGGCCGCGGCCAGACAAGCGCGCCCGACGTCCGCCGCGGACACAAAGGTCTGCTTGGCGCGCCCGCCCGCCGGGAGCCACACGCGACCTTTGGCGATCGAGCCCATGAGCCTCGGCAGGATCCAGTCCTCTCCCGCGCCGAAAATGCGCGCCGGTCTGACGATGACGACCTCCAGGTCGCCGGCTGCCTGGAGCAGCCACTGCTCTTCGCGCAGCTTCAACCTTTCGAACACATGGACCGGCTTCACAGGAGTCCTCTCGTTGGCCTGGCCAGGCTGCGCCGAGCCGTAGACGTCCGCGGTTGACACGTGAACGATGCGGCGGACGCCCGTGCGCCGCGCCGCCATGACGATTCGTTCCAGCAGCGGTGGCGGGCTCTTGCGAAAGCGAAGCCGCCTGGCGGGCGACCAGCTCTGCGCGCAGTTGATGACGACGTCGACCGCGCTGACGGCGTCCGAGAGGGTTTCGTCGTCCGCGTCCGCGTTGAGCTCGATGACCGGAACCTCGGCCGCCAGCGCGCGCGAAACCTGATCGCCTAGAAATTCTCCCGCGCCGATGACCAGTTGCAACGCGCCAGCGATTCTAAGCGGATGGTTAAGAGCGGCGGCCCCTCAAACCCCTGGTCAGCGCCAGCCGCACGTTCTCGACGACCTGCGTGACGCGCCTGCCGAGCTCCCACCAGGCCGGCAGGTCCGGTTCGATGGGCGGACCGATCGTGACCTCGATCCTGCTGAAAGGGCGCAATACGTCCGTGCCGCGCACGGCCACCGGGACGATCGGCACGCCCGCCTGCAGCGCGAAGTATCCGATCCCCACCTTGAGCGGCCGGAGCGCCCGCCCGCGCGAGTACCGCCCCTCGGGGAAGATCAGCACCACGCCGTGCCGGTCGAGCACCTGGTAGACCGTGCGGAGCCCCGCTTCGTCGAGCTCGCCGCGGTGCGGCGAGATGGGAAAGACCCCGATCAGAGGCAGCAGCCTGCGCTTCCATGCGCGGTTGAAAACCGTCTCTCGCTTGGCCATGGTGTAGATCACCGGCGCCTCCGGAAAGAACGGGATGATGAAGGCCGGGTCGAACCACGCCTGGTGGTTGGCTGCGATGATGTACGGGGCCGCGGGGATGTTCTCGAGCCCGGTCACGCTGACGCGAAAGAACAGCAGGACGAGCCGCCTGACGATGCGGCGCACGAGGCGATAAAAGCGGTGCGGCCGCATCGGATAGGGGTGGACGAGCGGGTCGAGAGTGCCGGCGACAAGCTCCCGGTACTCCGGGCTGGTGTATTGCTTCCGATCCCGCCCGGGTGCCTCAAGGGGTTCCCGCGAACTCATGGCGAAGCCTCTCGGTTCGTGGGGTAATCAGGCGTCGAGGAATCGTCGGAGGACGCGGTTGAACTCCTCTGGCCGTTCGGCCTGGGGCGAGTGGCCGGCGCCTTCGATCACGGCGAGCCTCGAGCGTCCGATCATCGCGTGCGCCCGCGCCGCGTGCGCGACCGGGAACAGCGGGTCGTCCGCTCCCCAGATGAGCTGGACCGGGAGCTTGAGCTCGTTCAGCCGGGCGGTCACGTCGTGATTTCCCCCGAACAGCGCGCCCGGGTTGATCAGCGAGCGGATCGTGGTGAGGTACGCGTTGTGGAATCCATCGGTCGCGTACATCTCTCGAAGGTTGTCCAGATAGCCGTCGTCCATCGAGTTCACGAGGTTCGCGCTGGCGCCCGCGTATCGGCCCGCCACCCGGCGAATCATGTTCGATGGCGCCCAGTGCAGGGCGTCGCGCGCAAACCGCATCGCGGCCTCACCGACGCGCGGAAGCGTCACGAGGCTGTAGGTCATCTGGGCCGCCCGGAGCCTCGGCCTGCCGAGCCCCAGCGCGTTGACGAGCACCAGCTTGCGCACGAGGCGGGGCTTTTCGAGCGCTAGCTCGAGAGCGATGCGCCCGCCCAGCGAAGCCCCCACCACGGCAGCCGAACGCAGGCCGCGATCTTCCATGTACCGCTCGACGAAGCGCGCAAAGTACTGGACCGTATAGCGCGCCCGAGGCTTTTCCGTGCGCCCGTATCCCGGCAGGTCGGGCGCGAAAACGCGATGCCGCGCTGCGGTGTCCTCGAGGTTGTAGCGCCACTCCATGTAGCCCGACGACCCCAGGCCGTGGACGAAGACCACAGGTGTGCCGCGGCCCCCGTACGAATGATGGACACGCAGCGAGCCGACCTCGATGAACTCCGAGCCGATCAATTTTGGTTTGGGGCTTGCCGTTCCGATCACGGGTGTTCTTTCGGAAGCATACGGGCGGGGGCAGGGAGACCCGAAACCGTCGTGCCGGACGCGAACCGGGTGGTTTTCGAGCCCTTGATGACCGTGACGGAACCAGGCCCGTAGGCGCGCCACCCGTCCTTGACCCACACCGCGGCGCTGCGCTCGTCGATGCCGAGCAGTGTCGTCCCGGGCAGCTCTTTTTCCGCTGACTCGATCCACCGATGGCCGAACGTCTCGAAATGGGGCAGCACCGCCGTGTCCGGCACAAGTCCGAGGGCGTCGGTCGGACGGCGGGTGAAGCGGTTCGGCCAGGTGGCGCGAATGAGCGAATGGCCGCCGAGCGCCATCGCGCCGGCCGACGACCCGGCGAGGGACGCCCCCTCAGACCACGCCTCGAAGATCGCAGTCCAGACCCTGGACGATCGGAGCACCTGGGCCACCAGCCCGGGATCCCCACCGACCAGGTAGAAAAATCCACCGGTGCGGGCAAGCTCGCTCAACTCTTGCGAGTTGGCGTCGGACCGCTTCAGCACCGGCAGCTCCTGCAGCCTGACCCCGAACTGTTTGAACCAGGCGGTGGCGTGCCGCACCGAAGCCTGCGGATCCTGCCGGGCGGCCGCAGTAGGCACGACGAAAGCGGGCCCCAGCCCGGCGGCCTCAGCGAGGAGGCGGTCCTGTGCTTCGTTGCCGGGATTGAACTCATCACCACCCACGAGCGCGAGCGTTCCGGCCACGATCCGTAGCATATGGCCGTGCCCGACGCTTCCAAGGTTCGGGTGCGAATCGCGCCCAGCCCCACCGGCTTCGCTCACCTGGGCACGGCCAGCACCGCCCTCTACAACGCCCTCTTCGCTCGCGCCAACGGCGGGACCTTCGTGCTGCGTGTGGACGACACCGACCTGGAGCGCAACCGCCCCGAGTACGAGCTCGTGATCTATGACGCCCTGCACTGGCTCGGCCTGGATTGGGACGAGGGACCGGACAAAGGCGGCCCCGACGCTCCCTACCGCCAGTCGGAGCGCCGTGACCTGTACAGGGAGCACGCCGCGCGCCTGCTCGGCGAGGGCAAGGCCTATCGCTGTTACTGCACCCGCGAAGAGCTTGACGCCGAGCGCAAGCAGGCGCAGGCGGAGAAACGGCCCTACAAGTACTCTCGGCGGTGCCTAGGTCCAGACGCGCCCAAAGACCGAACCGAGTTCGCCGTTCGCTTCAAAGTCCCAGGCGGCGAGGTGAAGTTCAAGGACATGATCCGCGGCGACATGAGTTTCGATGCGGACCTGATCGGCGACTTCATCATCGTCAAGTCAGACGGTTATCCGACCTACAACTTCGCGAGCCCCGTCGACGATGCCGCGATGAACATCTCGCACGTGATCCGCGGCGAGGAGCACCTTTCGAACACGCCGTATCAGCTCATGATCGTCGACGCCCTGGGCTATCCGCGACCGGTGGCCTACGCGCACATGCCGCTGATCCTCGCCAAGGACGGCGCCAAGCTCTCCAAGCGAAAGCATCCGGAGGCAAACCTGATCCTCTACCGCGAAGAGGGCTACCTGCCCGAAGCGCTGATCAACTACCTCGCGCTGCTCGGGTGGAATCCTGGAACATCGCAGGAGATCTTCACGTTCGACGAGCTGGTGCTCGCCTTCTCGTTCGACCGCGTGCAGCACGCGGGCGCCCGCTTCGACTGGGAGAAGCTGAACTGGATCAACGGCGAGTACATCCGCAGGCTCGACGACGAAGAGCTGGCGCAGAGACTCAAGCCATTTCTGCCGAAGCTCGATGACGCGACGATCCGGCGCGCGGTGCCGGCGCTCAGGACGCGCCTGCCCAAGCTGAAGGCGGCGGCCGAGCTGCTCGAGTACCTGTGGACCGAGCCGCCGGCGCCCCAGCTCGAGCCGGAAGCGGCCGAGCGCGTACGTGCGGCGATGGCCGTCCTCAAGGAACTTCCCTGGGAGCCCGAGCCGATCCACGAGGCCCTGATGGGCGTGGTCGAGAAGTCCGGGCTGGGCCCGAACAAGACCTTCATGCCGGTCCGCCTCGCCGTGACGGGCAAGAAGATCTCACCCCCCATCGACTACACGCTCGCGCTGCTGCCCAAGGACGTTGCCCTGTCGCGCCTGCAGCGCGCGGTCGGTGGATCCGCGTGACTTTTCTCACAATCGTCATCGACCTCAACCCGAACCTCTTTCGCATCGGGCCGTTTCTCATCACGTGGCACGGAGTGTTCGCGGTCCTCGGAATCCTCGCCGCCGCCCGGCTGGGCCTATGGCTCCTTGAGAAAGACGGCGTCGACACCTCGCACGGCGCGGACGGCGTCGCGTGGATGGTCGTGCTTGGGCTTGCGGGCGCACGCGCTCTTTATGTGTGGGAGAACTTCCGGATCTTTGCGGGCGGCAACCTCCTGCGAGTGTTCGCCCTCACGGAGGGAGGCATCAGCCAGTGGGGCGGGCTTTTCGGCGCCATGGCCGGTGCGTACGTGTGGGCCCGCCGCGCGAGGATCCCCTACTGGAAGCTGATCGACGCCGGCGGCGCGGCCGCGATGATCGGACTCGCGGTCGGCCGGATCGGCGACGTCATCAACGGCGAGCACCACGGCACGCCGACCAACGTTCCGTGGGGTGTGGAATACGTGAACCCGGCGACGCTAGGTGACCCGGGCGCCGTGGTCCATCCCGAAGTCGCCTACGAGATGGTCCTCACGCTCGCCCTGCTGGGAGCCCTGCTCCCGTTCCACCAAAGCTTGAAGGCGCGCCTGCCCAATGGTGTGCTCGGCCTCGTCTACCTCGGGGTGTACGCCTTCGGCCGCTTCTTCCTGAGCTTCTACCGCACCGATCCCGCCGTCTTCGCCGGGTTGCGCCAGGCTCAGCTCGCGTCACTTCTGATGGTCGTGATCGCGCTGGTCGCCATCCCTTTGCTCTATCGGCGAGCTCGCGCGGCGGGTCAAGCCAGCGTGGCGGACCCGGCGCTCAACGAGCCTTTGGTCGAGGAGCCGGTAGTGGTCGAGCCAGAGATTTCAGAAGTCGCTGGGCCAGCGCCGGCGACTCCGGGTCGTGCTTCAGATAGACGTGCACCTCGTCGTGCAGGGCGGCAGCCGACCCCACCTCCGCGATCCACGACTTGAACGACGAGGTCGTGTAGCCGCGCCGGAGCCGGAAATACGCGATCGGTCCCAGGTCGAGCAGCGGGGCTCGCGGCCATTTCTCCTCGTCGGTGACGACCAACGCTCCGTGGTGCGCGCGAATCACGCCGTACGTCTCTTCGCAGAACCACGATGCATGGCGGAACTCCACGGCGGCCGGACGATCGAGCGCGCCGAGCAACGAGTCAAGCAGACCGACATTCAGCTGGCGCGCCGGCGGAAACTGCAAGAGGATCGGACCGAGGTGCTCGCCCAAAGGCGCCAGGCGCTTGCCGAAGATGCCGGCCAGCCCGACCCGATCGAACCCTTCAGCCGAGTACGTCAGCCCACGAGCGGCTTTCATGCAGAATCGGAAGCCGTGCGGTGTGGTGGCCGCCCAGTTTGCCAGCGCGCTCTCAGGCGGAGTGCGATAAAAGCTGCCGTTGAGCTCGACCCCGTTGAGGCGCTCGGCGTAGTAGGCGAGCATCCGCGAGCCGGGGAGCGTGGCGGGATAGAACCTTCCCTTCCAGCCGGGGTAACTGAAGCCGGACGTCCCGGCGTAGATCACGAAACCGCGACCTTGCCGCGCATGACGCGCTCGTGCAGCTGGCCGCACGCCGCGTCCGCCTCGCGCCCGCGCGTGTCGCGCACGGTGACGTTGAGGCCCTGCGCCTCGACTCTGTCCCGGAAGGCCTTGACCGCCGCCCGGTCGGGTGCTCGATAAGGCGTGTCCTCGACGGGATTGAACGGGATCAGGTTGACGTGCGCAAGCTTGTGGCGCAGCAGCGAGCCGAGCTCATTCGCATCACGCTCGGTGTCGTTGACGCCCGCCAGCAGCACCCACTCGTAGCTCACGCGCCGGCCGGTCTTCGTGGCATAGCCCTGCGCCGCTCCTACCAGGTCGCGCACCGGGTATTTCTTGTTGATCGGCACCAGCACGTCGCGCAGCTCATCGCGAGCGGCGTGCAGTGAGATGGCCAGCGTGACGGGCAGCTGCTCTTCTGCAAGCTGCTGGATCCGCGGGATCAGGCCGCTCGTCGACACGACGATGCGCCGCGGGCTGATGCCCAATAGCTGCGGGTCGGCCATGCGGCGGACCGAAGCGACGACCGCCGCGTAGTTGGCCATCGGCTCACCCATTCCCATGAAAACCACGTGCGAGAGACGGCGGTCCTCTTGGGTCAATCGACGCACGGCGTCCACCGCCTGTTCGACGATCTCGTGCGCCTTCAAGTTGCGGCCGAAAGGAAATTTGCCGGTCGCGCAGAACGGGCAGCCGATCGGGCAACCCGCCTGCGAGGAGATGCAGAGCGTGGTCCGGTCGGTGTAGCGCATCACGACAGCTTCGACCGAATGCCCGCCGTCAAGCTCGAACAGCGTCTTGGTCGTGAGCGAGCGGTCCGCTTCACTGACTGCGATCGAGCGCAGCGACGTGATCCTGAAATCTCGCTCGAGCGCCGCGCGCAGCGCTTTGGGCAGATCGTGCATCGCCTCGAACGACGCGACCCCGCGGGCCATCCATCCCCAGATCTGCTTGCCGCGATACACGGGAATCTCGTTGGTGACGAGCCACGCCTCTAGCTCGGGCTGGGAAAGCGAGAGAATCGGGGGCCGGGCGTCAACCATGCTCGCCTACGATACCGACGCTTCGAAGACCTCTCGATCTCCCTCGCCGCTGGAGCGCACCGCACCGTCGTCGACCAGCTTGCGCAGGTGCGCGCGCAGGGTCATCTCGGCCGCGACCATCAGCTGGTCGTCGAGGCCTCCGTAGACGCGGCGTGTCAGATCTCGCGCGGTGCCCCCACCGCGCGTCACCTCGGCCAGTACCTGTGCTTCACGCTCGAGACGGTGCGCGCGGTATTCCTCGATCTTTCCCATCGCGTCTTCGACCGGGTCCCAATGGCCTGGAAAGAGGATGCGCGGGCGGAGCGCGGCCACGCGGTCGAGCGAGCGGAGGTAGGCGGCAACATCCCCCTCCGGATAAGTGACCATCGAGCTTCCGCGCCCGAGGATGAGGTCCCCGGTGAAGAGGGCCCGGTCGTCCGCGAGCCAGAAGCACAGGTGGTCGGCGCTGTGTCCGGGGGTGTGGAGCGCGGTCACGTTGAGCGTGCCGACACGCACCACCTCCTGGTCGCCGAGCCCGGGATAGCGCTGGACCGAGGCGTGGTGCGCGGAGGCAAGCCGCTCGGCGAGCGGCAGGTGGTCGGGATGCGAGTGCGTGACAAGGACGACTCCGACAGTTGAGCCCGCGATCCGGGCGTTCAGCGCCGCGAGATGACTCTCATCATCGGGGCCGGGGTCGATCACGACGAGCACAGGCCCCGCCTCGACGATCCAGGTGTTGGTCCCTGGTCCGGTGTACGGGCTTGGGTTTGGCGCGACGACGCGATGGACCGCGGCCATTACCGGGGTCGTTGCGCGGGCAGGTAGATGTCGGCGCCGTCGCGCCGCGTGGCGTCGAGCCACCCGTCGAGATGGGTGTCGACGATCAGCCGCAGAAGAGGCTCGCCCATCTCGGGCACGGCCATCGTCCGCCGAGGCTGCGACGCATCGATGCGCACCTTCCACCATGAGCCCAGGGGCTCGGCCGCGATGCTGAGGCCGGCCGGACCGAGCCAGTCCTGCGCGCGCGTGAACGCCTCGACCAGGGCCGGCTCAGAGCCGAGGACGATCGCGTTCGCGGGCAGGACCCGTGCCGCCGAGGGCGTGGCTAAGTTCAGCACCGCGCCCAGCACCACGCCACGGGCACCGTCCTTCGACTGCACGGCGGCGGCCTCCAGCGCGGCGGCTCGCCGTGCGACCTCCTGCGCCTGCTCGTAGACGGCCTCCAGCATCTCGGGCCGGCCGAACGCCGCCTGCCGGGCCGATTCCTGAAGGGCAAGCACCGCGGAGCGAAGCTTGTGGCCGAGCCGGCCCAGCAGGTAGTCGCGATGTTCGTCGACCATGACCTGACCGAGCTCAGCGCACCGCCGCGCCAGGCCCAGCCCGCCGTCGCCGCCCCAACCCACCAGGCGCCCACCCACCTTGAGCGGCATCCAGGGCCCGCCCGGAGGCGGGAAATCAAAGTCGGCAGGCCCGTGGCGCATGTGATCGGGAACCGACTCCATGCCGCCGCCCACCCTCACCCACATCGGCGCGACGGCATTCATCAGCCGCTTAACGGTAGTTCAGTCAGAATCCTGGGGTCAGGGACGAGTTCGGGCGGGAACGGTGAACTTGAAAGTCGTCCCGTGGCGGTTGCTCGAAGCAACCCAGATCCGCCCGCCGAACGATCGCTCCACCACGAGGCGGCAGAGATACAGCCCGAGCCCCAGGCCTCCTTGCGAGCGGTTGCGCCCGGCCGGCCCGGTCTTCTCGAAAAGCGACTCCAGGCTCGCCGCAGGCAGGCCCTGGCCCTGGTCTGCGACGGTGATCTCGAGCCAGCCGCGGTTCAGCTGACGGGCCTCGACGACCACGGCGGACTGTGTGTACTCCAGCGCGTTGCCGATCAGGTTGGTGAGCACCTGGCCCAGATGGGTGGGCTCGCAATAGGCGGCCGCCAGACCCGCCGGGAGGCTGACTTTGACCGCCACCGAACGCTCCTGGTAGCGGTGCATCAGCACACCCATGACGCCATCGAGGGCCGGGCCGACCTGGACCGGCTCGGGACTGGGCTCGAAGTGCCTGGTCTCGAGCTTGGCGATGATGAGCTGGCTTTCGACGAGGCTGAGCAGCCGATCAGATGATTCGTACGCCTCCTGCAACAGCTCGCGCCGTCCGGTCGCGTCGATCGTGTTGTCCCACTGCATGATCCCGGCGAGCGTGTTCTTCATCGCGGCGGCCGGGCTTCGCACCTCGTGCCCGATGGCCCGCAGCATCAGGTCTTTGGCCTCGAGTGCGATGCGCTGCGCGGTCACGTCCTCGTGCAGCGTCAGGATGCCCGCGGGCTCGCCTTCGAGGCCAGGGATGACGACGCGGCGTACGTGCACCGTCCGGTCGGGGTCGTGCATGTGCAGCTCGACGGTGCCGTCCGTCTCGCCGTTCTCGCTCAGGATCGCACCGGCCGCCGAGTAGATCTCGGCCGGCTTGCGGCCCGGCATCTCCGCGGCCTGGAGGTTGTAGATCGACTCGACCTCGGGGTTTGCGTACACGATGCGGCCGCCCGCGTCCTCGAGCATCACGCCCACCGGCGAGTGGCGGAGGATCGCGTTCATCATTCTTCGCTCGCGATCCAGCGCGTCGACGAGCTCGAGCTGGCCGATCAACACGGCAGCCTGTCCGGCTAAGACGGCGCCAAGGCGCCGCGTCTCAGCCCCGCCGCCGGTCATCCGCGCCACGAGCAGCCCCGCGAGGCCGCCCTCGACCTGGATCGGGATGGCGAAGGCGTCGGCCGGCGCGCCGAGCAGGTCGAGCAACGCGCGCAGGCGGCGGCTGCCCGCGGGTGACGACAGCGCCTTGAGCAGCTGCGTGCTGTCGCTCACGGGAACCCTTGGCGCTTCCTCACCGTCGTCCGAGCGGCGGACCAGCTGACCGTCCTCGAGCAGCCACAGCTCTCCCTGCGAGCCGGCGAGCGCGTCGCTCACGAGCCTGCCCATCTCCGAGCGGGCGCGTTCTGGCTCGGTCGGGTTCAGCTTGGCGAACGCCGCCACCGCTTCCAGGGTGCGGATGCGGCCTCGGGTCTCCGCCACCAGGCGCGAGTTCTCGATCGCGACTGCCGCATGCCGCGCAAAGTCCAGCGCCGCGGAGGTGGGCTCGGCCAGGTGGGTCGAGGCATGCACCGAACCGATGGCGCCCACCAGGCGGTCGCCGTACCACAGGGGGATCAAGCTCCAGGCCTGTCCGTGCGTGGTGCCGCTGACCAGGCCGGCGGGAGCGCCGCGCCAGCTCTCCTCGGTGCCAAGCCCGGCCCAGGAGAGAACCTGTTCGGCGGCCGCGTCGCCGCTCCCTCGCGTGCCGCTGATGCGACCCTCGGTGTCGAAAGCCCAGCACGCCGCGCCCGCGCATTCGAGCATCGTCCTCGCCTGCTCCGCGATGTTTGCCACCACGCTCATGAGCTCGTGACCGGCCAGCGCGGCCAGTTCCTGGATGCGCACCGACTGCGCGAGGGCCAGCTCGTTGGCGTGGTGCAGTCGCATCGTGCGCAGCGCGATGCCGACGACCGGGGCCGCGGTTTCGAGCAGCTTCAGGTGGGTGGCCTGGAACCGGCCTCCGTCGTTGCGCATCGCGACGATTCCGGCCACGACGCGGTCGTACTGCATGATCGGAGCCCAGACCAGGTGGCTCGGCGACCGGCTGAAGACGTAGGCGCCGATAGGACCATCAACGTCCTTCGGCTCCCGGGCGACGTCCATCACCATGCCGCCCTGCTCGATCATCCTGCTGAAGAAGGGCGCGTCCGCCATGGGCACCGGCCCGACCGCGACCACCTCCCCGCCGCGCTCGCCGGTGAAGCCGGCCATGTCCCCTGCGACGTCGAGGTAGGCGAGCACCATGTGCGTCGCGTCGAGGTATTCGCTCACCACGGAGAAGATGGCGTCCGCGATCTGGTGCTCATCAGTCGCGCCGGCGACGCCCATCTCGAGGACGTGGAGAGCTTCTAGCCGCGCCCGCTCTGCTTGCGCCTGCGCGAAGTGGTCGGCGTTCGCGAGGGCCAGGCTCACGTGCGCCGCCACGTCCTGGAGCAGCTTGACGTGCCAGTCGTCGAAGGCGCCTTCGCGATACGACTGGAGCGAAAGCATCGCGGTGATCCGGTCGCCGCTGAGTACCGGCACCCACACGAAGGAGCGGGAGACCAGCCGCCGGTCGGTGGCCGGTCCGGAGACGAACACCGCCGCACCCCGGCCGACCGTCCAGCCCTCGTGCTCCAGGTCCTTGCGCTCGAAGGTGCGCGCCCACGGCGAGCTGCGGACGAGCACCGGCTTGCCGGTCTCGTAGGCCTCCCGCGACGGCCCGGTGACGGCCAGCGCGACGGGCGGCACGACCTCCTCGACGCCCGCGACGTACTGGTATCCCTCGGCGACCGGCCCGTCGGCGGTCTGGGTGATGGTGGCGAGGATGAACCCGTCGAACTTCATGAAGGTCGCGAGCTCCTCGCGGAGGGTGCGCATGATCGACCACTTGTCGAGGCTCGAAGCGAGGCGGCGCCCGATCGAGTTGACCAGCTCGAGCCTCCTTCTCTGGTCCTCGAGCGCCTCGTAGCTGCGGGCGTTGCGCAGCGCGAGGGTGGCCTCGTCTGACACGAGCTCGAGGAAAGCCGCGGTCGAGTCTTCGTACGCGAAGGGGCGGGCGCAGCGGATTCCGAGCGCTCCTCGCACCACGCCGCCTTCTTTGATCGGCACCCAGAGCGACGAGGTGGGCGTGTGGGCGAGAACGGGCTTCGAGTCACGCAACACGGACCGCGCCGAGGCGACCAGCGGCGAGCGCGACGGAAGCCACCGCATCGTGGGGGGCGAATCGGATTCAACGTGCATCAGGCGGACCCGGTCAGCAACTTCGTCCGGCATCGCCACCATCTCGAGAGCGTCTACGGGGAGCAGCTCGCGGAGCGTCGTGTGCAGGCCGGTGAGAACGCTGGCCTCGTCCAGCGTCGAAGCCATGGCTCGCCCGATGCTGTTGAGCGCCTCGAGCCGCCGCGCCTGGTTGCGCGTGAGCTCGTTGAGCGACGCATTGGCCAGCAGGACGCCGAGCCGCCGGTGCACCTCGTCGAGAAAGGCGAGCTCGGCGTCCGGCACGCGACGCTTGCGGTGGGATTGGTAGATGACGGCGCCGATGAGCTCCCCCTGATGCTTGACCGGAGCCCAGATGGCGAACCGGACCTGGCGGCCGGCGCCCGGGCCTCGACCACGCGTCTGGCTGCTCGGGGCAAGCGGGACCACCGTCAGGCGCGGGTTGGCGTACTGCTTGGCGTACATGGACTTGCTCAAGACCAGGCGCCTCATGTCCTGGAGCACTCCCGAGTCGATCGGCAGCGACCGGTACCAGCCCTCGCGCTCGAGAACGTGGAGCGCGATCACGTCGTAGCCGAAGCGCGTGTGCAGGCCGCGGTAGAGCACCTGGAGCAGGTCGGCCTCGGTGACGCAGCTGCCGAGCTCGTGGACAAGGGCGGCGGCCGAAGGCCCGATTACATTGATCGCCTTGCGGGGAACGGCTTTCGCCCTCACGGGCACACCCTTGACCGCCCTGGACGGCGCATGAGACCTGGCGCCAGACCGGGCTGAACTGGGCATTGCCACCGATACACTAACCCGGTGCCGTTCACCCCGCCCAAACCAATTGCCCCCACTCCTGAAGATTTGCGGGGCTCGACGGTGCTGGTGGTCGACGACGAACGCGCCTGGCGGGTGATCCTCGAAACGGATCTCCGCATGCTCGGCTACAAGGTGTCGATGGCCGAGGACGCCGACCAGGCCCTGGAGAAGGCACAGTCAGACCAACCCGAGGTCGCGATCATCGACCTGATGCTCCCGGAGCCGATGGACGGCTGGGGGTTGCTCAACGAGCTGAGGGCGCGCGGGCAGAAGGTGCCTGTGATCTTCTACACCGCTTATCCCGTTTTCCCGTCAGGAACCGACGACCCCGACGTTGTGGGCTACATGAGCAAGGCGATCGACCGGGCGGATCTGTACGCCCTCCTACCGCCCGCGATCCGGCGCTCGCGCGAGCGCCGAAACTCCGACTCCTAGATGGCTACCAGAACCAGCCGAGACCGCATTGATCGACCCAGTCCGCGCCCGATGCGAGCGCGATGGCTGCGACGATCGCCAATGCAAAGGCCACCTTCTGGACTTTGATTCCCCAAGTCATCCCCATGTTACCCCTTTGAATTTCCAACTTATGCCAGGACCGGATGAGAGTATGCCGCGGCCCATTCGTACTAGCTTGTTCGCATGCCGTCAATTATTGTTAAAAATCATGTACTTCTACCCTTGGGAAACCCAAGAGTGACCGTGCGTACCCGTGGAGTGGTGCGCGGCCGCGATGTCCGCCTGCCGCCGCTGCCCCCCGGCCTCGAGGTCTACCGCCCGGCCGACGTGCTCGGTTCGGCCGTCCTGGTGGTCGAGGACGAGGCCGCGATGCAGCAGCAGTTGCGGATCGACCTTCACGACCTGGGCTACCGGCCCTCGGCCGCCTCGTCGGCCCCCGAGGCGAGAGCGCTGCTCGAACGGGAACGGATGGCCGCCGTGCTGCTCGACCTGGTGCTGGACGAGGGCGAGGACTCCGGCTTCGAGCTCCTGCAGTGGATCCGCCATCACCATCCCGGCCTGCCCGTGATCGTCCTCTCGGCGGCCCAGGTGAACTCGGCTTCCATCCGCAAGGCTTACGAGCTGGGCGCCAGCTCGTATTTCGTCAAGGGCAACGTGCCGATGGCGCACATCTACTCCGACCTCGCCGCCCGGCTGGTCGAACGCGGCACCGGCCGGCCGGGCAGCTATCGCTTCGGGCGCCTGGAGTTCGACCCGACCGGCCGCACGGTCAAGTTCGGCCGCGCAGAGGTGCACCTCACGCAGCAGCAAACCGCGCTTGTGCTCTTTCTCGCCCAGGGCTCCAAGTCCGCCACGGCGCGCGACCTCATCGAAGCGGGCCTCTTTCGCAGCAACGCCGCACACTCCACCGTCCACTCGGCGCTATTGACCTTGAGGCGGAGGCTGGACGAGCTCGAGCCGGGTCTGGGTCAGAAGTTCGTGCGCGCCACCGCCCGTGGCTACAGCCTGGTGACGATTCCGTGACGGAGGAACACGCGACCACCCCGCTGCCAAGCCGCTCGGTCATCGACGAGGTGACCGAGCTGAGGCGACATTTCCATCGCCACCCGGAGGTGAGCTTCAGCGAGCACGAGACGAGCCGGCAGCTGAGCGAGCGGCTGCGCCAGCTCGGCCTGGAGATCAAGCCCTGTCCGACCGAAACAGGCGTCGTCGCGATGCTCGACACAGGCAAACCGGGCAAGACGGTGATGCTTCGCGCCGACATCGACGGCCTGCCGATACATGAGGAATCAGGCGTCGATTTCGCGTCGCGGACCGACGGACGGATGCATGCATGCGGGCACGACGCTCACATGGCGATCATGGTCGGCGTCGCGCGCACGCTGGTCGACCGCATCTGGGATATCAACGGCCGCTACCTGTTCGTCTTTCAACCGGCCGAGGAGATAGTCGAAGGCGCCAAGGCCATGATCGCGAAGGGCTTGCTCGACAACCACCATCCCGACTCGGTGATCGGACTACACGTGGCGAGCTTTCTCGAGTCCGGAACGGTCGTCTCGAGGCCCGGTCTCATGTGGGCCGGATCAGACGCGTTCGAGATCGGCTTCGCGGGACCGGGTGGGCACGGCGGCATGATGGGCCGCCGCGGAAACGTGCTCGCGGCACAGGCTTTCTTCATCGAGCGCCTGCACACCATCGTGGAGGGGCTCGAGCAGGATGGCGTGCAGTGCCACACGACCGTCGGCGACATCAGGAGCGATGGAGCGTGGAACATCGTGCCGCGCGGGGTCCTTGTGAAGGGCAGCCTTCGCACGTTCAACGCGCCGCTTCGCGAAGAGGCGCTGGGCCGGCTCCGCGACCTGCTGCGTGAGACGGACAGCGAGTTCGAAGTGCATTCGAGCCTCGACCTCGTCCACGGGACGGTGCCGCTGATGAACGAGCCCAACGTCACGAAAACGGTCCTCGACGTGGGGCGGTCGCTCATCGGCGACCAGGCCAGCGTCCTCGGCCGGCCGCTCACGGTGAGCGACGATTTCGCCGAGTTCCTGACCCGCATCCCGGGGTGCTACTTCATGCTCGGCGCGATGCCGAAGGGCGCGCCGCCGCCGGCCCATCACTCGCCTGGTTTCCGGATCGACGAGGACGCGCTGGCCATTGGCGTCAAGGTCCTGGCGGGAGCTGCCTCTCGACTCGCGGCCGACTAGCCGGCGTTGCTATGGATCGGCGCGCTGGGGCTCGGCCTCATAGCGGGCTTTGTCATGCGTGGAAGCCTCGACAATCTCTCGCGCCTTCGCTTCAGATGGGTGTGGATCGTAGTCGCCGTGCTGATCGTCCGAGCTGCCGTGCTCGTGACTCCGCTGAGAGCGATAGACGGTGTTCAGTACGTGTACCTGGCCGCCCTGACTGCACTTGTCGCGTGGGCGATCTGGCAGATCGAGCTGGTCCGCGGAGTCTGGCTCATCGCAGTGGGCAGCGTGCTCAACCTCGTGGTGATCGCGGCCAACGGAGCGCGCATGCCGGTGGCGCCCGGGCTGGCCGGAAGCCTCGTCCACAGCGGACACCTGGGCCAGTACACGCTGATCACTCCGAACACGAACCTGGGCTGGCTGGCAGATTGGATCTCACTGCCTGGTATCGGAAGAGTCCTGGTCGAGGCGTACAGCCCTGGCGACGTGGTCGTGGCTCTCGGAATCGCGGTCGTCGTGGCCCTGGCCATGCGATCGCAAGCCGGGTCCGATGAAACCCGGCCCCGTATAGTGAGTGACCCGCCGTGATCATCTTCTGGATCTTCACGCTCTTCGTAGGCGCAACAACGTTTGCGTTCACCTACATCTTCCTGCAGCTTGGGCTCGCGCTCTCGCTCGTGGACGCATTCATCGCGATGCTGTTGTGCCGGGGCATCTTCAGCATGGTGCGGCGTTCCCTGATCCTCCGCGAGCGCATCTCGCCCGAAGCCGACACCTTCACGAGGACGATCGAAACGAATCGCGCCATCTTCTGGCGCCGGGCGCTCTTCCTGGCGGCCCTCCCGATCGTTTATTTCGCGGGCGCCGACCTGCTGTTCGGGCTCGCTCCGGCCGACGCCCTGGCCGCCCTCCCGCAAGCCATCGTCGCCGGGCTGACCAACCTTCTCTACGTCCTCTTCCTGCTCGGAGCGAACTTCATGCTCTTCCTCGGTCCGTTCTACATCTACACGCGGATCGGCAAGACCATGATCCTCCCCGACGACGCGAACTTCGGGGTGAACATGGAAGACGTCCGCGGCCAGAAGGCCGCGGTGACCGAGATGAAGCGCATCCTGCGCTTGATCGAGCACGGGCGGCTTTACGTGAAGGCCGGCGGTAAGCGCGAGCGCGGAGTGCTGATGGTCGGCCCTCCCGGCACCGGCAAGACGATGCTGGCCAAAGCGATCGCCTCATCGCTGCACGTTCCCATCTACGTCGCGGCGGGCGGTTCTTTCGCCGGCATGTTCCTGGGCATCGACGCGCTCAGCGTGTACCTGATGGTTCGCGCGGCGCGCAAGAAGGCCAAGACGTGGGGCGGCTGCATCGTCTTCATCGACGAGATCGACGCCCTCGGCCAGAGGCGGTCCGGTGTCGGCGGAGCAGGCGGCGGGGCGATGGGCGGAATGGGCGGAATGTTCGGCGGCGGCCAGCTCGGGCTGAACATGCTGCTGGTGCTGATGGACGGCATCGACAACCCGGGCATGATCGTCCGCCAGCTGCGCGGGCTGGTGAACCTCACGCTCGACGGTCTGTTCGTTCCGCGACTCATCGCTTTCAACGGCACGAAGCTGAACCTCCGCATCCCGGCGTTGAAGGCTCCGAACTACAACATCCTGTTCATCGGCGCCACGAACCGGCCGTCGGTCCTCGACGAAGCCCTCACGCGGCCCGGTCGTTTCGGCCGCCAGATCGTGTTCCGCCTCCCCAACCGAGAGGACCGCAAGGACATCGCGGCGCTCTATTTCGACAAGAAGAATCACGATCCCGCACTCGACACGCCGAGCCGGCGCGAGGAGTTCGCGCGGATCACCGACAAATACTCACCCGCCGACATCGAGCAGGTCCTCTCGCTGTCCCTCCTTTACGCCTTCGAGGACGCTCGTGATGCCTTCAACTGGAAGGACGTTCGAGAGGCGATGGGAAATGTGGAGGCGGGTCTCGCGATACCCGTCGAGTACACCGACCGCGACAAGATTGCGGTCGCCCGGCATGAGCTAGGCCACGCCGTGGCATCCCACTTTTTCAAGACCGACCACTCGCACGTTCGGCTTTCGATCCGGCGCCGCGCGACAGCCATCGGCGAGATCGGCGGCTACCACAAGGACATGCCTGCCGAAGAGGAGTGGATGAAGTTCCGTTCGCAGATGGTGGCCGAGATTCGGCATGACCTCGGCTCGATAGCGTGCGAGCACGTCTTCTACGGAGAAGGCACGAATGGCGTGTACATGGACCTGAGGATGGCGACCGCCATGGCGTGCTCCATGGTTGGCGTGGTGGGCATGGGCCCGGAAAAGCTCGACGAGCAGATGTCAATGAGAGCTGCCAACCTCGGTGAACAACTCATCTCGGTCGCCGAGATCCCGTCGGGAATTCTGGAGCAAGGCTCCTTTACCGGCGCGGTTCTCGGCAATCGTCGCAGCCGGCGCGTCGTGGCGCAGATTTTGGGCTCGGCATACATCGACGATTGGCGTCTCATGTATGTGAACAAAGAGGCGATCGATCTCGCCGCGGAAGCCCTGATCGCTCAGGGCGAGCTCATGGGCGATGAGATCTCGGGGCTGCTCGATTCAGTCGGCCTTCGGATGCCGACCGAGTCGGACCCTTATCCCGAGGATCTGCCAGCCGTGCCTGACGAGCGCGAGGCGCCGAAAATCGTCTCGGAGTCGGCCTGATCAGATTCGGAGCCGCGGCCCTCGCCGCGCTGACCCTCGCCCTTCCCGCGCAAGCCGTCCACGCCCAGGACGCCGACCTTGGACCGAACCCACATCACGAGGCGGCGCGCATCATCACCGCCGAGCTGACCATGGACCAGGCCACCGCCGACCTCAACGCGCTCGCGGCACAGCAGCCGTCGGGTCTCGCCCAAACACTCAGGAACGAGCTCGCGATGGACCAGGCCGCCTACGCGTTTCGAGCCGCCGCACGCCAGGAGGAGCTCCGCGTGTACGAGCTCGCGGGCTACGCCAGTGTGGAGAACGCGGTGATTCCGCTGCTCCCGCCCGCCTACCAGAGCCCGATCTCGAACACCATCGCGGCGCTGCACTCGCTCTACATCCTGGCCGGCATCGACCAGTACTACCTGGTCAACGTCCATTTCGTCCATCCATTTGCGGACGCCCAGCCCGTGAGCGCCCTGCGCTCCTACTACCTCGAGGCGCAGAACCGCTACGGAGTCGACGCTAGCTACCTCGCCGCGATCAACTTCATCGAGAGCAACTTCGGCCGCATCAACGGACCGTCCTCAGCCGGAGCCATGGGTCCGATGCAGTTCATCCCCGGCACGTGGACCGAATATGGGCAGGGCGGAAACGTCATGGACCCGCATGATTCGATCCTGGCCGCGGCCCGCCTGCTGGTGCACAACGGCGCGCCATACGACATGCGCAACGCGATCTTTCACTACAACAACGACTTCGACTACGTCGACTCCGTGGAGTCCTTCGCTCGGGCGTACCGCACCGATCCCGGATGGCTCGACCGCATGTACTACTGGAACACGTACGGCTAGGAGCGGATCGTTAGAGTAAGTACTCATGGAGTACCGGATCGAACAATTGGCCCGCTCGGCGGGGGTGGCGGTGGACACGATCCGGTTCTACCAGGGCAAGGGCCTGCTCGAGGCCCCGCGCCGGGAAGGCCGGGTCACCTGGTACGGAGACAGCCACCTCGACCGGCTGCGCCGGATCAAAGAGCTTCAGCAGCAGGGATTCACCCTGACGGTGATCCAGCGCTTTCTCACCGGGGAACTGGAACCTTCGGATGAAGCGCTGGTCGCAGCGGTGACCCGCCCGGCGGCTCCGCAAACCCTGAGTTTGGCCGAGCTCGCCGCGCGCAGCGGCGTGGCCGAGCCGTTGCTCATGAGCCTGCAGCAGGCCGGGTTGCTGGTCCCCGTGGAAGGCGGCCAGGAACCGCTTTATCCGGCCGACGACCTGGATGCGATCGCCGCGGGCATGAAACTGATCGCCGCGGGCGTGCCGCTCGGCGCACTGCTGGACCTGGGCAAGGACTACGCCGCAGCCGTCGACCGGACAGCTCGCCAGGCGGTCGATCTCTTCGACCGCCACGTGCGGGAGCGCATCCAGTCCGAGGGCGGCGCGACCGAGGCTGCCGAGCGCAGGCTGCTCGCGACCTTCAACGAGCTGCTCGAGGCGAGCGGCACGCTGGTCAGGCACCACTTCGAGCGCACGCTGCTCCGCGCCGCGCGCGAGCACATAGAAAAAAGATGATCACCGCGACGACCGTCCGCCGGTGGGAGCTCGACCGCACGCCCGACCTGATCGACCTAGTCGGCGCGGCGCGCGACAACGGCCACCAGGTGCTGCTGATCGAGCGCCCCATGCCGGACGCGGTCAGCGTCGCCGCGCTCGGCAAGGCGTTCGACGTCGTCGCCGCCCAAGGAGGTGTCGCGCTCGAGGACGCAGGTGGCAAGGTCGTGGACTTCGAGGCCGGCGCCGACCGGCTGGTGGCCGCGTCCCGCCTCTGGCGAAGGGTCAGCGATTCGCTGGGCGGGCCCATCGCTGTCGGGGGGTTCGCCTACCGGCCGGACCGCGAACCGGGCGGGCCCTGGTCCGGCTTTCCGTCTCTCCTGCTCCGCGTGCCCGAGCTCGCCGTGACGCGAGTCCGCGGTCGCACGTACGCGACCGCAATGTCAGACGGCTCGGAGGCGCTGCTGGAGCTGTCGGCCACAGGGCTCCGAGCACCCGCGGCGCGCAAGCTCGAGGTAACGGCCGTACGCAACCCCATGGCGTGGACAGCGGCGGTGGCAAGCGCCGCGGCCCGCCTGCGCTCGGGCGATGCAGCCAAGGTGGTGCTCGCGCGCGAGGTGCTGGCGCGAGGCGACGGGGTCGTGTCGGCCGCGATGGTGGCGCGCTCGCTGCGAGCGGCGTATCCCTCGTGCTTCACGTACCTGATGACAGGCGCGGATGGCACGGCGTTTGCGGGCGCCTCGCCCGAGCTGCTCGTGCGCCGCTCCGGGTCGCGCGCCTTCTCGCAGCCCATGGCGGGATCCGTCGCGCGCGGCGCGACCGACGCCGAGGACGAGCTGTTCGCTCGCCGGCTGGCTGACAGCGCGAAGGACGCGGTGGAGCATCGCGTCGTCTCCGAGTTCGTCGTCGAGGCGCTGCGGCCATTCGCCCGATCGGTGAGCGCGCCCCCGCCCGAGGTGGTGCGCTTCACGAACATCCAGCACCTGGCGACCTCTGTCACCGCCGAGCTGCTGGATCCGCCCGCCGACGCGCTGCAGCTCGCCGCCGCCCTCCACCCCACGCCCGCTGTCGGCGGCTGGCCACGCGATGCGGCGGACGCCCTGATCGACGAGCTCGAGGGCATGGAGCGCGGGTGGTATGCGGGCGCGGTGGGATGGATCGATGGAAGCGGCGATGGCGAATTCGCGGTGGCGCTGCGCTGCGGTCTGCTCTGGGAAGATGGAGCGAGGCTTTATGCCGGAGTCGGCGTCATGCCGGACTCGGATCCCGCGCGCGAGCTGGAGGAAACCGAGCTGAAGTTCAAAGCCCTGCTGACCGCTCTCACCTGATGGATGCGACCCTCAACGGCGCGCGCATCCACTACGAGCGCTCCGGCAGTGGCTTTCCCGTCCTCTTCATCCACGCCGGTATCGCGGATTCGCGCATGTGGGAACCGCAGGCCACGGCCTTCGCCAAGAAGTTCGACATGGTCCGGCCGGACCTGCGCGGCTTTGGTGACACCGCGCTGCCGCCTGCGCCGTATTCGGGGATCGCCGACCTGGTGGCGCTCCTGGATCACCTGCGGATCGACCGCGCGCACGTCGTCGGCTGCTCGATGGGC
>DATMKM010000151.1:0-14088 GCA_035571315.1 Candidatus Acidiferrum sp. | reverse complement strand
CGCCTGGAGCGCATCTCGGGTCCGCAACAGCTACTTCGCTGCCCAGTACCACCGTTTGGTGCCGAGGCGCGGCAAGCGTCGGGCGGCAGTTGCCGTTGCCCACAGCATGCTCATCGCCATCTACCACCTAATCAAAGACGGAACGATCTACCAAGACCTGGGCCCCAACCACTTCGATGAGCTGGACCGTAAGCGAATCACGCACCGTGCTGTGCGCCGCCTCCAAGCCCTCGGCTACACGGTCACGCTAGAGGAGGTCTCGGCCTGAGCTGGTTATTTTCGGGTTAAGACCCAAGCCATGCCACCGGGTCGACTGACGTCCCGTCGACCTGGACCTCGAAATGCACGTGAGGACCCGTTGCCAGGCCGGTCGCGCCAACCAGACCGATCACCTGATCAGGACTGATGGACTCCCCAGATCGCACGCGGAACTGGGAGAGGTGGCAGTAGAAGATGCGGGTGTGGGCATCAAAAACGATGACGACGTAGTTGCCGGCCCCTTTCGGGTCCACACCGAGCCGGGCGGTTCCTGCAGTCGCGGAATGGACCTCCGTTCCGGCTGGCGCCGCGAGGTCGATGCCGGTGTGTATGTGGAGCCCCGGACAAAATGGATCGAACGGCTCAAGTTGGAGCGTCGTGCAGCCGAACGGCTGGCTCACATGCTCGCCCACCACCACTGCTTCGACGGGCAGCCTTACCTGGCTGGGCACGGTGCCCGCGACAACCAACCAGACCACTATTGCGCCCGCCAGCACTCCCACGATCCGCACCAGGCCGGTCAAGCCATGCACCCCGGACTCAGGCTCTTGCCACCGCATCGGCGATGTGCTGGAAAGCGTCGTGAACCGTTGACTCAAGCTTGTGCGCGGTGTTCTCGAAACCACCGATCGCCCCTGGTACCTTGAAAACGACCAGGAGGGCTGCCAGCGCGAATAGATGGCGAACGGGGCTGACACCGTATTTTTCCAGCGCGAACCCGATCGATAAGACGAAGAGCTGGATCGGCTGCATCAGGAGGTTGGTCGAGAACAGCGAGGCCCACATCTTCGAGATGTGATGCGTCTCCGGAAGCATGAAGAACAGGCCCGCGATTGGAGCGGTGATCGCCAGCACAACGAGGATCGCGTACCGGACGAAATAGACGATCGCAAGAATGTCGTAACCCACGGCGAGCCCAGCGGTGGTGACGATTTCGAGGACGCCGGCGTTCTGGTCCTGCCGAGCGCTCGCTGCCCACGTTGAGGGGTCGTCCAGCTGCACGAAGCTCTGCACGGTGGTGCTTATCGTGTTGGTGGCGTCGACCGCTATCTGGAACAGCGTCAGAGAAAAGTTGATGAGCACGACGCCCATGAACAGACGGGGCAGCAAAATGCGGGCGGTGTACTGGGTGCGCAGGCCGTGCCCCCACATGATCCGATAGGCTGCCCAGAGTGTGAGCAGGGCCAGCGCTGCGTTGGCGAAAATCTGGACCTTGGGTTCGAAGAGCTGAATCGTGACCATGTATACGAACGGGCCCCCATTGGTCTCCACATCGGTCGTGCGAAGGATGTAGTTCGACCAGACATCAGACAGCTGCGCACTATCGCCGAGGAGCGCAATCACAACCAGGTTTGGATGGACGAGCAGGTTGAGATAGCCGTTCAACTGTCCCAGCTCGACAAGCAGTTGCTGGACGGCGTTGAGAACCTGGTCCATCGATCAGGGTGTCTGCTTCGGCACCGAACTCGTCAGGATGCTGACCAGCGAGGTGGCCACCTCGACGCCTATCGTCCCGACGACAATGCGCTGAATCCACTGCTTGGCGGCAAGCGCTGATCTGGATTCGACTGCAGTGATCTTCCAGATGAACGCGAAGATGAAAGCCAGCGATCCTACCGACGCAACCAGGGCTTGGCCGATATGGATCCAGGTCGTGATCAAGTTCGTGATCGGCGAGATGTCCGGTTGCGCAGCAAGAAAAAACATGTGGGCCTCCCGTCGTTTTGAGCGCAGGCTAGGGGTCCCTGCACGCGAGGAGAACCCTGGGTGTTAAGGCCGGGCACTCACTCGCTTTTCGACCCCATCCAGCAGAATCTCCAGCGCCGACACCGTATCTTCGCCTGCTGGACGCTCCGGTTCCATCCGAGGCGCAGAGGACAGAGTTGCTTTGTCGTCGAGCCCTACCTGGAAGGCACCGCTGTTGATGCGCAGCTCGTACCGGTCAGGGGATGCTGACGCACCTGGGCTCTCCCAGTGAAGGTCGGACGCGAGCGCAGTGGCGGAATAGGCATCGAGCTTGATGCCAACTGTCCCGCCGCTGACATGCGCGACAACCGCCGCGCCGGGCGGTCTATGAAGGGTCAGCCCCACCACACCGCCCGAAACGATGATTGGCACCACGCCGTGCGGTATCGGTAGAAAGCACTCGACCTTCGTGGCGCCGCTGTCGAGCTTGATCTCTCGTACATCGAGGTCGCCTGCGTCCACGACCGTGTTCCACGTCCCTCCCTGGATCTGAAACCTCCACGGATGCCGCGGGTTCAGCTCGAGCTCTCCAAGGCCCACCCCGCGCAGGCGTCGTACGACAACCCTCTCGCCGCGGACGATCGCGGGCGCCGCGGCGTTCTTGTCATGGGCAGGGCGGATCAAGCCCTCCATGTCGTTGGATCCGCGCCGCAGAGCCACGCCGCGCGAGCCGGAATCGACTGCGACGGACGCAGTGGCTCCAGGTTCCGGCATGGCCGGTTCGTCGCCGCCCGACCGCTGGTTGATCACATGAACCATCACCATCAGGGCGACCTCCTCAGCCTCTGCGCGTCCAAGGCCGGCGCTCTCCAGGTGGCTCTTCAGGCGACCGAAGGTGTCGCTCTTCTTGATCGCTTCTGGAACCTCGAGGAGAATGCGGCCGGCATCTTGCTGTGAGCTGACCGTGCGCTGCACTGCGACTGCCGTCCGCAGCACCCCTTCTCGCCAACCGCTCGCACGTGGAACGGGAACGCCGTCGAGGATCGACTCGGCCAGCAGCTCGAGAAGCTCACGGCGATCGCGCACGTGCCAGTACAGGGAGGCCGCCTTGACGTGCAGGCGGTCCGCCAGCCCGCGCATCGAGAGGGCCTCGAGTCCCTCTTCCTGGACGAGTCCCAGCGCTTCAGAGACCAGGCGGGCCCGGCTCAGGCTCTCTTTTTGGTTCACCCTTGCAATCCTAACACCGTTAGGGATAAGCTGACGCCCTTAACCCCTAACGCCGTTAGGGTTATTCAAGAAAGGAGCAGTCATGCAGGCGAGAACAGATGCCCGTTGGCGAATCAAGGGACCGGAGATGGAAGGAGTGGTGGCTCGGTGGTACGCCCGGATCCGGGGTACCGGCAGTCAGATCGAGCAGTACCGAAAGGAGGCCGGCAGGCTCACCAGCGGCCTGCCGGGGGGCGCGAGTGTGCTCGAGGTGGCGTTCGGCCCCGGATACCTGGCGATCGAGCTGGCACGGCTCGGACGGTTTCAGGTGAGCGGGCTGGACATCAGCCACACGTTCGTGAAGATTGCGAGTCAGAACGCGAGGGAAGCTGGGGTCACTGCCGACTTCCACCAGGGAGATGCGGCAGTCATGCCCTTCCAGGCGAATTCGTTCGACCTCATCGTCTGCCAGGCCGCGTTCAAGAACTTCGTGCACCCGGGCAGCGCCCTGTCCGAGATGCATCGAGTCCTGCGTGCAGGTGGAACCGCCGTGATCCAGGACATGAGCAGCGAGGCATCGCACGCGGACATCGAGCGCGAGGTCAACACGATGAAGCTCGGACGGGTGAGCTCCTTCACGACAAGGGGGACGCTCGAAATGCTCAAGCGCCGCGCCTACTCGCCGGCGAAATTCGAGCAGCTCGCCGCGGCAAGCCCGTTCCAAACCTGCACCATCACAACGGAAGGTATCGGCCTCGAGGTGAGCTTGACGAAGCAAGGAGCTGACCGCAATGGCCACGCTTCTTAGACTGGCGACCACAACCACCGCGAAACCGGCGCGGCGGGCCGCCGGTGCGGTCGCGCTCGGCGCTGTGGCGGGCCCGGTGCTGTTCACGCTCGGCTGGTTCGTGCTGGGCTTCATGAGTCCCGGTTACACGATGTGGGGCACTCGCATCACCCCCTATTCAGCCGTCAGCCAGCCCCTGAGTGGACTCGGCCTGGGCCCGACCGGTCCGCTGATGAACACCACCTTCATACTGGCCGGCCTCCTCATGGTGGCCGGTGCCATCGCCATCTTCAGGTCGATCCCCGAGCTCGGTCTTTCGGCCCGCTGGATCGGCACCGTCCTGCTCGCGCTGCCTGGACTGGGCGCAATCATCGATGGCGTGTTCACCCTGGAGCACTTCTTGCTTCACTTTGTCGGCTTCGGGCTCGCTTTGACCACGGTGATCGGGTTCCCGGTCATCGGCTTTCTTATTCGCCGAGTCCCGCGCTGGCGGAGGTTTGCCGCGTGGCTGATCGCCGCGGGGCCGGTGACGCTGGCGCTGACCGTGCTCTACTTCGCCACCTTCACGCCGACTATCGAAGGCGTGCAGCACGGCGTGGCCGGGCTGACGGAACGCCTCCTCGTCCTCGAGCTCCAGGGCTGGTTCGTCGCTCTGGGCTGGCTCGCCTTCAACAAGTCCAAAGGAGACTCGCCATCATGACCCGGATTCGCACCAACCCAATGGCCGCGCTGGCTGTGCTGGCCCTCGGCCTTTTCATGACGCTGCTCGACCTGACCATCGTCAACATCGCCATCCCCTCGATCCTCGACGGGCTCCACGCGAGTCTCGACCAGGTGCTGTGGGTGCTGAACGCCTACAGCCTGCTCTACGCCGTGCTGCTGATTACGTCGGCGAGGCTCGGCGACATTTACGGGCCGCGGAACCTGTTCGCAGTCGGGATCGTCATCTTCACCGTCGCTTCAGCGCTGAGCGGCCTGGCGCAAGACCCCACCCAGCTGATCGCGGCGCGCGCATTCCAGGGCCTGGGCGCCGCAGTGCTCGCACCCCAGGGGCTTCCCCTGATGCTCTCCCTGTTTCCCACCGACCGGCGTGGCGGAGTGTTCGCAATCTACGGCATCATGGCCGGCCTGGCTGTCGTCGCCGGACCGACGGTCGGCGGTTTTCTGGTCACGCACTTCGGCTGGCGCTCGATCTTCACCGTCAACATCCCGATCGGCGTGATCATCTTCACGCTCGCCTTGCTCATCATTCCGGATCTGCGACCCGGACGACGACACCGCCTGGACCTGCTTGGAGTAGGCCTCGCCACGGGCGGCTTGCTGGGTGTCATCTACGGCCTGATCGAGGGCCAGCGCTTCGACTGGGGAGTGGTCGCAGGGTTCGTCACGATCCCGATGATCATCGCCACCGGTGTCCTGTTGCTTGCCTCATTCCTGTTCTACCAGGCGCGCATCCAGGGCGGCGAGCCCCTGCTTCCGTTCGCGGTTTTCAAGGACGACAACTTCACGCTGATGACGCTGGTGATGGCCGCTATGGGGTTCGCCATCCTCGGCCTCTACCTGCCCCTGACGATCTACTACCAATCGGTGCTCGGTCTCAGCGCGATCGATGCCGGCCTCACCATCGCGATCCAGCCGCTGGCGATGATCGTTTCGTCCGGAATCGCGAGCAATCTCGCCCAAAAGGTCAACGGAAAGTACCTGCTGATCCCCGGCCTGCTCGCCCTCGCGGCCGGCAGCACATACATCGACTGGGCGGCGCAGGCCAACTCGGGCCGCTGGGACTTCACGCCCGGACTCATCGTCAGTGGTCTGGGCATGGGCTTCATCTGGACGCCCGTGTTCAGCATCGCCACCCGCGACCTCCCGGCGCACCTGGGTGGCGTGGCTTCAGGCGTCATCAACACGATCCAGGAGCTCGGCGGGGTGTTCGCGAGCGCTGTGGTGGGTGCCTTCTTGCAGAACCGCCTTGCGCTCGCCCTGCACGACCGGGCAGTCACGGCGTCGAGCCAGCTTCCGGAGCAGTTCCGGCGCCAATTTGTCGACGGCTTCAGCAACGCTGCTCACAGCGGCTTCGAGGTAGGCGCAGGGCAGTCGGGCACGAGCCTCAGCCTGCCGGCGCAGGTTCAGGCCATCGCGCACTGGGTGTTTACCCACGCATTCGTCGACGCGATGCACCCAACGCTGGCCCTCCCCATCGTTGTGCTCGTGCTGGCCGCGGCGTGCGCAATGTTCGTGCGAGGCAGCGCGGCCGCCACAGCCGCGATTCCCGAGGAGCAAGCAGCGGTGGCCTAACCTTTCATCTGAAATGGCCAAAAAGCTCGCCGAGTACGAGGCCAAGCGCGATTTCAAAAAGACACCAGAACCGGGCGCCAAGGTTCCCCGCAAGGAGACCAAGGCGCCTCGGTTTGTGGTGCAGGAACATCACGCCCGCCGCCTGCACTGGGATTTCCGGCTCGAGCGGGACGGTGTTCTCGTCTCCTGGGCGGTGCCGAAAGGCGTGCCGCCCGACCCGAAGAAGAACCACCTCGCCGTGCACGTGGAGGACCATCCCCTCGACTACATCGACTTCGGCGGCAACATCCCGGCCGGCAACTACGGGGCGGGACATGTCTCGATCTGGGACCACGGCACCTACGACACCGAGAAGTGGTCCGAGCGCGAGGTCATGGTCGTCCTCCACGGAAAGCGCCTCCAGGGCCGCTACGTACTCTTCCGGACCGATGGCAAGAACTGGATGATCCACCGCATGGATCCGCCCCAGGATCCCGAGCGCAAGCCGATGCCGGAGCGCATCGAGCCGATGATGGCAAAGCTCGTGACCAAGCCGCCCACGCCCGACGAGGCGTGGGGCTTCGAGTTCAAATGGGACGGCATCCGCGCGGAGGCTTATGTGGAAGGCGGTACCGTTCGCCTGGTGAGCCGCAGCGGCGAACTCGTCACAGCGCGGTATCCAGAGGTCCACGCCATGGGCCGCGCGTTGGGGTCAAAAGAGGTCATCCTCGACGGCGAGATCGTCGCGCTGGACGAAAAGGGACGGCCGAGCTTCGAGGAGATTCAGCAGCGGATGGGCCTGACCTCTGAGACCGAGATCCGCCGCAAGATGAAAGAGGTACCCATCACCTACATGATCTTCGACATGATGTGGCAGGACGGCCACTCGCTGCTCGGGGAGACTTATGCGAACCGGCGCAAGGCGCTCGAGGCGTTGAAGCTCAACGGCGCCTCATGGCAGACGCCGCCCTCGGAAAAAGGCGGCGGCGCGGCGATGCTCGAGGCTAGTCGCGAAGCGGGGCTGGAAGGCGTCATGGGCAAGAAGCTCGACTCGACCTATGAGCCCGGACGGCGCAGCGGAGTGTGGGTCAAGGTGAAGAACCACAACCGCCAGGAGTTCGTGATCGGCGGCTGGCTCGAGGGCGAAGGCAAGCGCACCGGGTACCCGGGCGCGCTGCTCGTCGGCTTCTACGACAAAGACAGGTTCGTGTATGCCGGCAAGGTCGGAACCGGTTTCACCGACGCGACGCTGGATAAGCTGCAGGGCGCGATGAAGCCGCTGGAGCAGGACAAGAGTCCGTTCGAAGTCGGCTCCCCGGCGAAAAAGGCCCACTTTGTAAAACCGAAGCTCGTCGCCGAGGTCGAGTTCGTCGAGTGGACGAAGGCCGGCCAGCTGCGCGCGCCCGCCTTCAAGGGCCTGCGGACCGACAAGCGCCCACGTGAGGTGGTCCGCGAAGGTGGCTAAATCGACTGAGGTCGAGGTCCAGATCGAGGCCCGCACCCTCAAGCTGACCAACCTCGACAAGATCCTGTATGCCGACGCGGGCTTCACCAAGGGCCAGGTGATCGACTATTACACGCGTATCGCCCCCGTTCTGCTACCCCACACGCGCGACCACCCGCTGACGCTCAAGCGCTATCCAAACGGAGTCGATGCTGAGTTCTTCTACGAGAAGAACTGTCCGAAGCACCGGCCGCCATGGGTCGAGACCGCGACGGTGTGGAGCGGCGGCAACAACCGCGACATGTACTACTGCCTGTGCCAGGACCTGCCCACGCTGGTGTGGCTTGCTCAGATTGCAACGCTCGAGTTCCACACTTCGCTGTCGCTGGCCTCGAACCTGGCAGAGCCGCGAACGCTGGTCTTCGACCTCGACCCTGGGCCGCCCGCGACCATCGTCGAGTGCTGCAGGGTCGGCCTGATGCTGCGGGACGTATTCGCTGAGCATGGCCTCGAATGCTGCGCCAAGACCTCCGGGTCGAAAGGCCTGCAGCTCTACGTCCCGCTCAACTCGAAGGTGACGTATGTCGAGACGAAGGTCGTGTCGAAGGGCCTCGCGCAGCTGTTCGAGGAGCAGCACCCCGAGCTCGTCGTGCACAAGCAGCTCAAGGAGCTGCGCACCGGCCGCGTCCTGATCGACTGGAGCCAGAACGACGAGTACAAGACGACGGTCAACGTCTACTCGCTGCGGGCCCGCGCCCGGCCCACGGTATCGACGCCGGTCACGTGGGACGAGGTCGAGAAGTGCTTGAAAGCAAAGGATCCGAGCCTTCTCGTCTTCGACTCCGACCAGGTGCTAGCGCGCGTCGCCAAGCAAGGTGATCTCTGGGAACCGGTGATCAAGAAGAAGCAGAAGCTTCCGAAATCGCTGGTCCAGGCGACCGGCGGGGAACCGGCCATCGAGAAGATGGCCAACCGGCGTCACAGCGGCGGAGGGCGGTCCCGCAAACCACCAGAAAAGTGACCGCGCCGCGCGTCGTGATCGCCGGCGCGGGGTTCGGCGGCATCACCTGCGCGCGCGCCTTAGCCAATGTCCCGGTCGACGTGCTGCTGGTTGACCGCAACAACTATCACCTCTTCACGCCGCTGCTCTACCAGGTGGCCTCGGCATTGCTCGACCCCGGTGAGGTAGCACGCCCCGTCCGTGCGCTGATCCGCCCGCTCGGTAACGCCGAGTTCAGGCAGGCGTGGGTGACCGGCGCGGACTTTGAGCGTCGCATCTTGAAGACTGACTGCGGTCCGATCTCCTACGACTACCTCGTGCTCGCCACCGGGAGCCAGAGCGATTTCTACGGAAACGCGTCTCTGGCCCAACACGCCTTCGGACTCAAAGACCTCGACGAGGGCCTTGCTTTGCGCAATCGCATCCTCTCGCAGTTCGAGTCTTCGCGATGGGTGACCGACGCGGGCACGCGGCGCATGATGCTCACGTTTGCCGTGGTCGGCGCAGGCCCCACGGGAGTTGAGATGGCGGGCGCGCTTTCCGAGCTCATCAGGCTCGTGCTGCGCAAGGACTACCGCGACCTGGACCTCGGCGAGGTCCACGTGCTGCTGCTCGAGGCGGCCGGAGCACCCCTCGGCACGTTCCAGCCGAACCTTAGGGAGGCGGCCCGGCGTTCGCTCGAGAAGAAGCACGTTGAGTTGATGCTGGGCGCGAAGGTGGAATCGGTCACAGACGAATCGATCAGGCTCGCCGGCGGTAAGGAGATCGCCGCGGGCACGATCATCTGGACCGCCGGCGTACGGGCCTCAGAGCTGGGCCAGGCGCTCGGTTTGCCGCTCGGCCGCCAGGCGCGGGTCAGAGTCGAACCGACCCTGCAGCTGACCGGCCACCCGGTGGTGTTTGTCATCGGAGACCTCGCCGGGGCGACCGACCGCGGTGCCCCGCTGCCCATGCTCATCCCTGTGGCGATGCAGGAGGGCAGGCACGTCGCGGCGACCATCTCGGAGCTGGTCCGGAATGGCGGAGCGAGCGCCTTCCGCTACAGGGACCCCGGCATCATGGCGACGATCGGGCGCAACTCCGCGGTCGCGGAGCTGGGCGTGGTGCACCTGTCGGGATTCCTGGGCTGGCTGATGTGGTTGGCCGTACACCTGGTCAACGTGATCAGCTTCCGCAGCCGCATCCTGGTGCTCGTGAACTGGGGCTGGGACTACCTCTTCTACGATCGCCCAATCCGCCTGATCGTGCGGGCAAGGGAGCCGAAATAGGACGCCGGAGGTACTGTTCGGCGCGATGAGGCGTGTGATTGGGGCCGGACTGGTCGTGTTGCTGGTGGCGGCGTGCGGGGGCAGCCAGGCGCCGGTCGATCCGGCCCAGACGTTGCGCGACGCTGCATCCGCCATGGCCAAGCTGAGTACAGTCAAGGCCGACCTCACCTTCACCAAGGGCGCGATCTCCTTCCAGGGCTTCATGCTGGTCGGGGCCAAGGCAACGGTTCGGCTCCCCGGCGACAGCGACACCATCTACACGGTGAGAGAGCAGGACCTCGCGATCAGCCTCGAGGTCGTGATCACGGCCGGTCACGTTTACCTGCATCTGCCTTTTTCGACGTACCAGGAGATGCAGGGAAGCCAGGCGGCGGCAATACCTGACCTGGCCAAGCTCTTCGACCCCACAACAGGGCTTCCGGCAATCATTCCAGCTGGTCGCAATCTCTCCGATGCCGGCGCAGACAAAGTCGACGGGGTGGATGTGGAAAAGATCAACGCGACCTACAGCGCCGATCAGATTCACGGCATGTTCGCGCAGCTGACCTCCAGCGTCGACGTCAAGGCTGTGGTCTGGGTCGGGGTCTCCGACCACCTGATTCGCAAGGCGCAGCTCGACGGCGCCTTCGGCGATGGAGGCAAGGAGGCAGCGGTCGAGGTCGACATCTCAGGCTTCAACGCCACGGTCAACATCACAGCGCCGACACCGTAGTGCCCCAAGACGTGCCGAAGCCGGCGCTGCTCGGAATAGCCGCCGCCGGGCTGTTCATCGCAGCTCTCGACGCCTACGTGGTGGTCACGCTGCTTCCGTCGATGATCGCCGACGTCGGTCTGACGATCGATCGCTTCGAGCAGGCGACGCCGATCGTGACCGGCTTCCTCGGCGGCTACGTGGTCGCCATGCCCCTGCTCGGCGCTTACTCGGATGCGCGGGGGCGTGCGCCGGTCTACGCCGCGTGCATGGTCGTTTTTGCGGCCGGCTCGGCCATCACGGCGACTGCCGGCCTGTGGACTTTCGCGGGTCTGCCGTGGCTCGTGGCAGGTCGTGTGCTGCAGGGCCTCGGAGGCGGGGGGTTGGTCCCGCTCTCCCTGGCGCTCGCAGCCGACCTTTATCGAGGAGACGCCCGCACTCTCGCGCTCGGGTCGGTCGCCGGGCTGCAGGAGGCCGGCAGCGTCTTCGGCCCCCTTTACGGCACAACGCTCGCGGCCCTCGCGGCTTCCGCGGGGGCCTGGCGCTTCGTCTTCTGGCTCAACGTTCCCCTCGCGGCGCTGTGCGCCGGGGGCCTGCTCCTGGCGACGCGCCGCGGCGTGACCCCGTCAGCCTCCGTGACGGCTTCGATCGATTGGATCAGCGCGTCGCTGCTGGGACTCGGGCTCGGGCTCCTCGTCCTTGCGCTCTACCCCGACGATCCAGACCATCGCGCCACAGGAACGCTGCTGCTGCCGGCGGGTCTCGCGAGCGTCGCGGTCTTGGCGCTCTATGGCTGGCGCCAGGTTCGCCGCCTGGAGCCGCTCGTACCGCGCGAGCTCCTCCGCAGCCGCGGGTTCGCCGGCGCCGGCGTGGCGAACCTGTTGATCGGGGCGGCCCTCATGGTGGCGCTGGTCGACGTCCCGGTCCTGGGCCGCCTGGTGTTCAACCTCGACCAGCTCGGGTCGGGGCTGCTGCTGTCGCGATTCCTGGTCGGAATCCCGATTGGCGCGGTGCTCGGAGGCTGGCTGGCAGGCCGTCTCGGAGCGCGGCCGGTCGCTGTGGGCGGCATCCTGGTGTCGGCCGTCGCGTTCCTCCAGATGTCGACCTGGTCGTCGAATGAGCTCTCGCTGAACATCGGGTTCGTGCGTCAGGCGGATATTGCCCTGGCCGCTTGCGGATTCGGACTGGGAATCGTGATCGCACCACTGACCGCGGCCGTGCTTGCGCTGACCCGTGGCGAGAGCCACGGCCTTGCCACTAGCCTGGTCGTGCTGGCGCGGACGATGGGCATGCTGGTCGGGCTGTCCGCGCTGACGGCCTTCGGCCTGTATCGGTTTCACCAGATCCTGGGCACTCCGGTCCTCACCGACCCGAGCCTGCGCGCTCGCGTCGATCACCTGGCGAGACTGGTCGCCGCGGCGTTCCTGCAGGAATATCGAGAGATCTTTACCCTCGCGGCCGCGCTCTGCGTGCTGGCCGCGCTGGTGATGCTTGCGACGATCGATCAGCGCTTGCGAGCGACCGCGATCAAATAGGAGTGGTGGTATCGGAAGGCGTCGTCGGGATCGCCGAGGCTGTCCATCGCAGATTCGACCTCGGCCTCCAGCTCGTCGCGGTAGCGCGGACCCAGCGCGCGGATCAGGGTGTTGGGCAACGGGCCGGCGCCCGCCATGAGGTCCGTCCATTCCTTGGCGTCGCGCGTCCTGCCGCCGGTGACCATCTCGGTCATGCGCGTCACCTCGAAGCCGGCCCTGTCGAGCAGTGGCGGCAGCACGTTGGGCTCGCCGAAGCGCGAGCGCTCCGAGCTGTAGCGTGGAAGGCTCAGGTAGTGGCGCCGCGCAAGCGGTGCGAGGCCCTGGAAGAAGAGGTCCTGAGCGCGCGTGCTGAGGCTCCGCCTCTGATTGGAGACCGCAAGGCGCCCACCCGTGCGCAGCACGCGGTGGGCCTCGGCCAGCGCGTCGGTCGGGTCGCTGACGTAGGCCAGAGCATCTCCCATCGTGACCAGATCGAAAGTCTCCGGCTTGAAGATCAGGCGTTCGGCCGCCATCCCGAGGAACTGGACGTTTTTGCTCTGCTTTGAGCGGGCCAGGGCCAGCATGTTGTCCGAGAGATCGATGCCGATCACGCTGCCGGGGTTCACCCGGGGCGCCACGAGGTGAGCCACCAGGCCAGTACCCGTGCCGACGTCGAGGACGTGCTCGCCCTTTTGGGGCGCCGCAACGTCAACGAGCCGGGTCGCCACCCGCTCGTGCTGGCCCCCGGCCCAGCTGTCGTACGAGGGGGCGATGCGGTCGAAGAAATCGACCAGGTGGTCGATCATCTCGTCCGACGAATCCGGGTCCATCAAGGTGGTCGAGAGCTCCAATAACCAGGATCCTGGGGCTTTCGACCCCGATCCTTAACCTTCTTCTGCGTTTGGGGGCACCCTGTTACCATGCAAGCCTCGCTCGAACCGAGGCTCACTTGACAGCGAAGCGCAAGACCGCGCGGCGCTCAGAGTTGCCCACAAAGTATGGAAGGCACGATCAACGCAGTGGAGGATTCCCAGATGGCCCAAGCTGAAAAGTCCGCGACCCACTCAACTGGCAGCAGCCAAAACGGTGAGAAAAACGTCGTTAACCTCGGCCCTCGCGACAGCCTGCACGGACGTCTCGAGATCCAGGGCGATCTCAAGGTCGCCGGGAACGTCGAGGGAGAGCTCAAAGCCAGTGGTGACATCACGGTCGACTCGGGCGCCTCGATCCAGGCTTCGATCGAGGGTTCGAACGTCAGCGTCCGCGGTCAGGTCACCGGCAACGTGACCGCGAAAAAGCGCCTGACACTTGGAGGTTCGGGCCACCTGAACGGCGACGTCAAGGTCGCCCGCCTCACAGTCGAGGACGGCGCCACCCTGAACGGCAACGTGACGATGCAGTCGGAGAAGGGCTAGCCAGGCGAAGCTCACGCGCGCTCGGCGCGCGTGATCGACGGCAGGACGACCGTCTCCAGGTAGCCTTGCGCGGCGCCGGTGGCGTTGCGCACGATGCGCCATTCGAGCTGCTCGAAGAACACCTCGTCGCGTGTCAGCTGGTCGAGGCGCACGCGCAGGAAACCCGTGTTCACGTTCACTCCCGGCCGCTGAACCTGATTGGCCGGCCCGGCTCCAACGCTCACGGCCTGGGTCGGCGCCGCTGCCGCGCGCTGCACAGACGCGGCCGCGACCACGTTCCAGACCACCGCGACGAGCAGCGCCACGACGACGCATTCGGCTATCACGATCCAGGTCAACGGCTGTCGAAGCAGATTGCGCATGCCGCCAACCTAAAGACCGGCGAGCGCCCGGGGAACCCCGCCTGTTAAGTCCCCATGCCCCGCGGGGCACCACGGGGTATGAAAATGTTCTGGGCGGTGAGCCGGCCCGTCCGTCGTTGATGCCTCGAGCTCGACTGTTAAGTTGGGCCGGCGGACTGCACGGCATCACGGAGTGTCGCCCCG
>DATMKM010000150.1:0-10714 GCA_035571315.1 Candidatus Acidiferrum sp. | reverse complement strand
CCTAGTGCGTCGGTAAGGGGATATCGACGGCAGCCGACTCTTCGGGGGTGTCCCCGAGCAGATCCGGCGTCTCGAGGTTTTCAGCGCCCGTCGGGTGCTCGCGCTCCACGTGCTTCTGAAGCTCCTCTGAGTTCTCGACGGCGTGGCCGCAAATGTCGCATTTCATGATTGCTCCTCCGTGCGTGAAACTGGGCCAAGCCGAAGGGGCGGTCTTTCGACGGCACCCCTCCCGCCTGACCGAATGACCATCGCCGACGATCCATAACAAAAGCAGCAAACTTGCAAGCGATCACGTTTCACGTTTGCAACGACGGGTCCTCGAGGCTTGCCGCGAGGGCTCACTACAGGCCTCGGCTCAGGTCATAACGAGCAGGGCATCACCGGCAAGGGCTCCGACAGGGAGGGCGAACAGGGGATTGATGTCGAGCTCCACAAGGCGCCCACCGAGATCGAGCGCGATGTCGCCGAGCGCCACGAGCACCTTGACCAAAGCGGCGCGGTCCGCCGGCGGCCGACCGCGCACGCCGTCCAGCACAGCCGCTCCACGCAACTCCTCGAGCATCTCCAGCGCGGTCTGCTCGTCGATGGGTGGCATCCGCAGGCTGACGTCGCGCATGGATTCGGTGAAGATGCCGCCCATCCCCACAAGGACAAGGTTTCCGAACTGAGCATCGGAGCTGATGCCCGCGATCAGCTCGGCGACGGGCTCGACCTGTTGGGACACCAGCACGCCCTCGAATCGCACTCCACGCGCAGCGTCTTTCACCTGCGCGTAAGCGCGCCTAACCTCAGCCGCGGTGCGCAGGCCAAGCCTGACGCCGCCCACCTCTGTTTTGTGAGCAACGTCGCGTGACTGTACTTTCAACACGACGGGGTATCCGATGGCAGCGGCTGCCGCAACCGCGTCCGCCGCAGACTGCACCAACCGCTCGTCGGGGACTCCGATCTGGTGGGAGGCGAGAAGCCGCTTCGCGTCGACCTCTGTGATCACACCGGTCCAACCGTGGTCAGGCGTCTCGATGCGCCGCACTCGGGTCGACACCGGGGGGATCGACCGTGATCGTTTCCGGCCGTAAAACACCGCGTTGTCCAGTGCGCGGATGCCGAGCTGGAGGCCATTGGCGAAATGCAGGCCATGTCGGGCCAATGCCTCCCGGCCAAAGGGTGTTAGCTCTCCAGAAACGGTGGCCGAAAGGGCCGTGAAGATGGGCGCCCGTCGCACCACCTCGGCCAGGGGCGCGAGGCGTTCCTCGACACGCCCTGGACTGGCGCCCGCGTCGCGCGGCGGGTCGGAGTTGATCAGCAGGGCGTCGAATCGGCCGTCTGCCATCACAACATCGACGCAGGCGGCGAGCAGGCCCGGCTGATTGACGATGACGCCGGTCGTGTCCAGGGGGTTTTGGGGTGTGCCAAAGGTGGGGAGCAGATCGGCCAGCCGTGTTTTGGTCTCTGCGGCGAAGTCGGGAATCTCGACTCTCGTACCACTGGCGAGGTCAGACACCAGGCCGCATGCGCCACCCGAGGTCGTGACCACGGCGGTGCGTCCACCGCGGGGCCACCCGCTCGTGGCCAATAGGGCGCAGGTCTCGATCAGCTCCTCGGGGCTGGTCACGCGAATGGCGCCCTTCTGACGGAGGACCGCGTCGACGACCGCATCCGCGCCGGCCAGCGACCCGGTGTGGGCGATGACAGCGCGCCGCGATGCCTCCGACCGGCCAACTTTGAGGACCACCAACGGCTTCTGGGCTTCGAAGGCCGCCTCGGCGGCCGCCAGGAAACCCGCAGGGTCGCGGAACCCCTCGAGCAGCGCACCGACTACGCGCACGTCTTCTCTCCGAACGAAGTCCCGCACGAGGTCGCTGGCTTTCAGCATGGCTTCGTTGCCGATCGAGACGGCCGCCGCCAGTCCGATTCCGCGAGCCGCCGCCAGACGGTGGAAGTGAAGCAGCATGACGCCGCTCTGACTGATCAGCGCGATCGCGCCTTCAGGAACCGAAGCCGTCAGCAACAGCCCGTAGGCCGCGATCCGGTCCTTGTAGTTGATGAAGCCGAGGCAGTTTGGTCCGAGCAACGTGATGCCGAGCTCCTGGCACCGCGCGACCATCTTCTGTTCGCGCTCCAATCCCTTTTCGCCCACCTCCTTGAAGCCGGCGCTGAGCATCACGACATTCGGCACGCCTTTGCGGCCGCAATCCTCGATGACCTGCGGGGCTGCGTCCGTGCCCGTCATCACGTAGGCGCAATCGACTTCACCAGGGATGTCGTTCAGCGTGGGATGGCAAGGGCGGCCGAACTGCTCCGCATGGCGCGGATGCACGAGGTGGAGGGCCCCTTCGTAACCGAGGCCGGTGAGATTAGCGATCACCGCCTGCGCCCAAGAAGAGGCCTCCGTCGCACCGATCAGCGCGATCGAACGAGGCACCAGGAGCGAGCCCAGGACGGTCATTGACGAAAGTATCGGCCAGGCGCTCCGATCGGCTTGGCCGCTAAGTCAGCGTCAACCGACTCCCGTCCGTCGATAGGATGGAGGCGCTCCGGTGCGCAAGATTGACGCGTTCGCCCACATCCTTCCCAGGCGTTACCTGGACCGCCTCGAGAGACATCTGGAGCGCGCCATCTCGAGCGAGCAACTCCGCTACTACCGAGAGGGTGTTTTTCACTTCGACACCGCGCTGACCGATCTCGACGAACGATGGCGGAGAGTCGAACGCTTTGGCGATTACTCACAGGTGTTGGTGCTCGCAGTCCCACCGATCGAAGAGGTGGGACCGCCGGCGATCGCCGCGGAATTCGCCCGGCTCGCCAACGACGAAATGGCGGAGTTGGTCCAAAAGCACCCGGACCGGTTCGTCGGGTTTGCCTGCGCGCTTCCCCTCAACGACACCGAGGCAGCGCTGCGTGAGATCGACCGGGCGGTTGGAGAATTGGGTGCGTTGGGCGCCCAGGTCTTCAGCAATGTGCTGGGCGTTTCCCTCGACCACCCGACTCTCGACCCGATCTTCGCGCGACTGGAAATCCTGGACCGGGCGATCTGGCTCCATCCCACCCGAAACGCGACGTGGCCCGACTACCCAACCGAAACCGCGTCGAATTTCGGGCTGTGGTGGTCGCTTGGCTGGCCGTATGAGACTGCCGCCGCCCTCTCGAGGCTGGTCTACTCCGGCAGCATGGAACGCCATCCAAAGCTGAAGGTGATCGCGCATCACGGCGCCGGCATGGTCCCGCACTTTTCATCCCGACTCGCCATGGGTCCAGGCGCCCGCCAGACCAAGGACAGCCTGCCCAGGCCGCCGCTCGAGTATTTCAAGCGCTTCTACGCGGATACGGCGCTGTTCGGCGCGCAGCACGCCGTGCGGTGTGTCCTGGACTTCTTCGGTCCAGACCATGTCCTGTTCGGAACGGACATGCCACTCGGCCCGCAGGCTGCTGTCGAAAAGACGATCGCGGACATAGAAGGTTGCGGTTTATCCGACCCGGAGCGCTCCTCGGTCTATGGCGATAACATCGCCACCCTGCTCGCCATCGGCCCTGAGGCGGCGCGCCGGCGGAATCGATGAGCGGACCGCAACTGCCTGCCCTGGGCCCTGTTCGCGAGCCGACGGGCGAGGGCTATCTCGATCGGGAAGGCGTCCGCCTCCACTGGCTGGAGTGGGCGCCATCCGGTACCCCCGAGCCTCCGGCGATCCTCCTCCTCCACGGCCTCAGCTCGAACGCCAGGTACTGGGAGCGCGTCGCTCGGAGCATGACGAACCGCCGGCTGGTTGCCCTAGACCAGCGATCTCACGGCCTCTCGGACTCGCCGCCGACCGGGTACGGCCTGGACCTCCTGGCCGCCGACGCCGGACACGCCATCCGCGAGCTCGGGCTCAACCGCCCAATCGTCGTCGGTCACAGCTGGGGAGGGACAGTTGCCCTCGAGGTCGGCGCGATTCCGGCCGACCTGATAAGCGGCGTGGCTGTGATGGACGGGCCGATCGCCTCGATGTCGGAGCGCATCAAATGGGAGGACGCGTCGCGGATGATGCAGCCTCCGTTGCCGCGCTACCGTTCGTTCGAGGAGGCCTTTGAAGCTAGCCGCCAGGTGTTGGGTGAGGCGTGGGGCGACGACCTGCAGGGATTCGTGGAGGCTGGCCTACGGCGCGACGGTGACTTCTGGGTGCTGACGCTGGTGGCACCGGTGCGCCTGCAGATCCTGGAGCAGCTGTACCGGTTTCGGCCCGAGGTCGCGATAGCCGCCATCGACGCGCCGCTTCTCATCGGGTTGGCGGCGAATGACACCGCCATGCGGGCCTGGAAAGAGGAGGGCGCCAGGCGGGTGCACGAGATCCGTCCGGATGCTGACATCCGTTGGTATCAGTCGCGACACGATATCCCGCTGATTCGCCCTGATGAGGTTGCGTCAGACCTCGAGGCGCTCGCGCGGAGCGTGGTCAGTGTGTGAGCGCGTCTATCGCGATGCGGCGATTGCCGATGGCGCTCGCCCACCCCGCGCCTCGGCCTGAGCGTGCTCGCGGCCAGGGGCCGTTCGGCGCACACCGCGGCGATCCGCGCCGCCCTGCGGGCATATGAAGAAAATCGCTTTCGGGAAGCCGTCAGCCTGAAGGAAGACGATTCGCAGAAATGACTGTCGGTGAGGTCGTCGGAGTCATCAGCGTGGTATTCGCAGGCCTGTTGGCCGGTGAGGAGTTCGTCATCCGGTATGGGGTTCGAGGTCCGCTCGCGAGTCTCGATGACCAGTCGCACATCCTGTTTCGCCAGGCGTTGATCTACAGGCTGCGCATCCTTGTCCCCGCGATATACGTGCTCACGTTGCTATCGACGGTGGCGGTGACTGTGCTGGACGGAACCAAGGCGGGCATGGTGTTCCGCGGAGCGGCGATCGCCGCCCTCGCCGTCTGGGTCGCGGCCACTCTTGGTGGCACAGTCCCGATCAACGCCGCAGTCTTGGAGTGGAGCGCCAGCGCCCCGCCCGCCACCTGGCGCACCCAGGTCGACCGCTGGGAGCACCTCAACACTCTGCGTACATGGGCCGCGGTGATCGCGTTCATATCGCTTTCGGTGAGCCTCGCTCTGGGCGCGCTCCAATAACGCATCGCCGCCGCTGCGGCCTTCGCCAGGAACAAGTTCATGCGAGCAGGCAGATCGGCCAGCGACGCCGACAGCCCAGAATCCGCCAGCGCAAGAGCAGCCGTCCGCGCGTAGGCGGTCGGCCCAAGGAGGAAGCCCGGCAGCAAACACACTCAACCAGCATCCTGCGACCAGGACGGAGGGCTTGAAGTGGGTGCGGGTGTAGAGAGCGCCGCCCGACGAAGTTTGCGGACTCGAGGTTGGTGACCATTTCCGCCGCCGATTTGAAGTAGGCCACGGAGCCGTTTCCCCTCTGCCAGTGTTACTGAGTTTGTTACCCACCGGTGTCAAAAATGTCATCGCGATCAGCCGTTGATCGGTGGGGCATCAACAAACGCCGGTCCAAGGGAAACAGGTTTGTCGCAGGCTCGGGGCAGAGAGAGCGCGGAGGCTCAGGTCGCGTAGGCATGGGCATCCTCAGGCTGCCGATCGCGTGCCTCGCCGGCCTCCTGGTGCTGCTGAGCATCACGCCCCTACGGCGAAGGCTGCCGGGCGTGCGCCGCCTCCCTGCCGGAATCGATGTGCTGCTCTGGGTGGCATTTGTGTCGCTTTGCGTGGCCGCGCTCGCCAGCGTCCGGACCAGCCGGTCGATTGAGCTGAGCAAAGCGGTTGTGCGCGCAGCTATCGAGGTCGGCGCGCAGTCCCTTGATTCATGGCTGGGGCCGGCGATCCGGTGGGTCACCTTGCACGAGCCCGGGGTAGCCCTCGTGACTGTGGGATTCGCGGGAGTTGGTTGGGTGGTAGTCGCTGCGCGCGCTGCCTCAGTCTTTCGCCGCGCGCTCAAGCCTCCCGCTCACCTTTACCGCTGGTGGGTCGTGAAACCCGGCCCGATAGTGAGACCGCGCACCAAGGTCCACCCAGCACCTTTTGTGGCGGCGGCTGCGCTGGTCGACGCGCACGCGGCGGCAATGTACCTTGGGGTTTCGCAGGCCACCGTGTACCGGTGGGCGCGTGCGGGCCGGCTGCGCTCTCATCGCGCCGGCACGCGGCTTCGTTTCAGCTCTGGCGACCTCGCCGTCTTGCGGGAAACGCACTCCAGGCAGAGGCGGCATGCATAAGATCGAGCCTCCATCGATGACGGCGGCCCTCCGTCGCGGCAACCGCCGCGATCTGACCAGGCCCAGGGGCGACAACGGCCGGGTGCTGCGAGCCAGCATCTACAGGAAGCGAGGGCCCTGGAATCCAGCACCGCTGGCCAACCTCTGGGTGGTGCCCGCCCTGGCCAAGATCGCCGCCGTCGCGGTGCTTTTAGGGGCCACATACCTCGGCACCTCGCCGGGGTTCACCGCTTACATCAACGGCTTGCCCGACGTCCACCTCATCGCTTCCCTGCCGGTCGTGGAAGACACGGTGCTCTACGCATCAGACGGGACGACGATCCTCGCGGACCTTCATCCCGCGGGTCACCAGCAGTACTACGAGCCGCTCTCCGCCATGGGCACTTACCTCCCGATGGCCGCGGTCGCGATCGAGGACCACAATTTCTACTCAGAGCCTGGAATCGACCCTACCGCCATCCTGCGAGCGGCTGAGATCGACCTGCGGGCGGGTGTGGCTGTGGAGGGTGCTTCCACGATCACGCAACAGCTGGTCAAGATCACGCTGGTCGGAAGCGAGCCGACGCTCAGCCGCAAAATCGAAGAGGCGCTCTTAGCTGTTGACGTGGAGCGCACCTACACCAAGAAGCAGATCCTGGAGATGTACCTCAACACGGTCTTTTTCGGCAACGACGCTTACGGCGCCGCCGCCGCGGCCAAGATCTACTTTCATACCACCCCAGCCAACCTGGACCTCGCCGAGGCCGCGATGCTGGCGGGCATGTTGCAAGACCCCACATACGCCAACCCGTTCGTCGACGCGCCATACGCCAAGGCGCGGCAGGGGCAGGTGCTGGATGCGATGGTGAACGCCAAGCTGGTCAGCCCCGCGCAGGCGGCCACAGCGGCGGCCGAGGACCTGAGCCAGCCCAACCACATCTTCATGCCCCAGAACACGATCCTTGCCCCCGGCTTCGTGAGCTACGTCACGAGTGAGCTCGTGGCGCGCTATGGAACCGCGATGACCTATGGCGGCGGCCTTCGGGTCGTCACCACCCTTGACTGGGCCATGACACAAGAGGCGCAGCAGCTGATCCAGGCCCAGGTCAGCCGCTACGCCTGGGGCAACGTCCACCAGGGAGCGATGGTCGCGATCGACCCCCACTCAGGCGCCATCCTCGCGATGGTGGGCTCGGCGAATCCCAGTGCGTATGGGGGGCAATACAACTTCGCCGTGTGGCCGCCGCGCAATCCCGGCTCGTCGATGAAGATCTACACCTATACGGAGGCCATAGCGAGCGGCAAGTACACCATGGTCTCGCGCATCCCCGACTCGCCGGTCTCGATCTCTCAGGGACCGGGACAGCCCCTCTACACGCCGAAAAACTATGACGGCAGACTTCATGGCACCTGCCAGCTGCAGGCGTGCTTCCTCAACTCTCTCAACATCCCCGCCGTGCGCGTCGAACTGGGCTTGCCCAACGGTCCCGCGGACGTCGCCCAGATGGCCCGCACGATGGGAGCTCCGCCCTGGCATTGCGCCGACCCGCCGGCCTGCACGCAATTCACCGACAACGACCCGCTCTCCAGCTACGGCGCGTCGCTGACGCTCGGCGGCTGGGGCGAGACGCCGCTGCAGATGGCGACGGGAGCCTCCGTGCTGGCCGCCCAGGGGGTCCTTCACCCGCCGACCTCGCTTCTGTCAATCACGACCGCCGCCGGAAAGTCCATCTACAAGCTCGACCCCAACGCGGGCGCCAAGCAGGTGATCGACCCGCGGGTCGCCTACATCGTGGAGCAAATGATGTCCGACGACAGCAACCGGGCGCTGATCTTCGGCCTTGGTTCTAACCTCACGCTGCCCGATCACAAGGTCGCCTCCAAGACCGGTACGACGGAGGACTATCGCGACGGATGGACGGTGGGTTACACGCCGGCGATCGCCACCGCCTTCTGGATGGGAAATGCCGATTTCAGTCCCATGGCTCAGTACCTGGAGGCGAGCGTGATTGCCGCGCCGGTGTGGCACAACTTCATGGAGTGGGCGCTGAGCCAGGATCTCAAGCGGCCCGGCGGTGAGTGGTTCGCGGAGCCCGCCGGACTGACCCAGCTTTATGTGGCGGGGAAGCTGCAGTGGTTCCTGCCCGGTACTTCGCCCTACCAGCCCACCCCGCCGCCGCAAGGCATCGTCTCCAGGCGCGCCGGTTAGTGTTGAGGCCTGGGGAATGCTCCGCTGAGCTCCGCTCCGTTGCCGCCTGCGCCGGTGCGGAGTATTCCAAGGAAGCGCAAGTGAGCCAACGACTTGCGGCTAAGGAGCTCGACGGGCACGAACCCTGACTTTCGACCGTAAGTTCCGGAAGTTGGGACGGAAGTCTGGCGTCGAGTCCTTAGCGGATTGGGCTTCGCGAAATATGAGCAACGTGGACCCTGGGTTGAGGCTTCGCGAGTGTACGTTTTGCTCTCGAGGAATGCGCTCTCTGTCGGCGTAGCCATAAGCCTTAAAGCCATATTGTCTGGCCAATCTGGGCAGCTCCGTCGACAACGCAGCCTTGATCGCACCACCCGCACCTGACGCCCCAAACCCGTGAACGACTAGCAGGACGGTCTCCCGGTCGCGGCGAGCATTCTTAACCTCGATCTTCAACTGCTCGAGCGCCTCAGCAACAGTCTGGCCAGAATGGGCGATGTCTACTTTTCGCACGGCATCAGCCACAAAGGATTTCTCTCGCAGTCGGCAGTGGTCTTTCGCGCAAGCAAGGTCCTGAGTTGACGCGCCCGCCCACGGCAGTACGGAGCGGATACCGCAACCTCCAACTGCAGATCGGCCGCCCGTCGGTGATCGGGGTTAGTCGAAAGAACTCCCCAGCGCGACCGCTGCTGCGTCGGTGCCGCTGATCGCGGCCTGCGTCGTGAATTCAATCCGCACCAAACAAGTTGCACGAATGGACACCGTTTCGCACTCGCGTTGACATGCTGTAAGGTCTGCTGCCGAAACACCATGGTCGAAGTGGTGAAATTGTCGCCTGTGCTCATGTCCGAGGCCAACATCGCCGATTGTGGTGAAGTGCTGGGTCCCAAACCACGCGATCCCGACTTCGCAGGGATCGCGACGCGCGGTTGGGCGGTCGACTTCCGGGTTGATGGTCGTACACAGCTGATGTTCCTCAACACGGATTACCTGGGAGCTCGGTTCACTCAGCTGGAGAGCCACCACAACGTGTCCCAGGCATTCATCCACACCGGAGGCTCGGCTGCCCTTGTCGCGGTCGCCCCGCCCAGCGCCCGCCCGCCTCAGCCAGATCAACTACGCGCGCTGCTGATCGAGCCAGGCATGGGATATGTGCTCAAGGTCGGCGCATGGCACTCGCTCGACCGACACCCGGTGACAGTCCGTGGCTCGACCTTCGTCATGGTGACGTGCGAAGAAACAACCGAAGACCTGAAAGCGGCCGCGGGCCCTCATCGCCGCCTCACGGTGACGGTTGACTACCTCGCTGAATTCGGCGTCGCGTTCGATTTCGCAATCTGATTCCCGAGCCTCCGACGGAAGAGATCGTCATCGAATGTCTGGGCGCTTAGCTCCCATTAGTGGAAGCATCAGGAGCAAACTGCCTTGGCCAATTGGCTCCCTATATGACCGCTGGCGCCGAACACATCACCACGTAAAAAGGACTGGCGCGGACTTGCGACGGCCGGCCTGTCACCGTCGCAGAAATAGACCAGTCGGGGTCACGCTGCGGGACGGAAGAGACTGGGGTCCGGTTCCCACCTGGTTGGTCGCGCTCACATAGAAAGTGTAGGAGGCGCCCTTGACCAGCCCTCCTACGAAAGCCGTCTCCGCGGTCGGCCACCCACTGACCGTCACCACCTGAGCGATCGTGGATTCCTTGTACACAGTGACCGTGTAGGACGTGACTGCAGAGCCTCCGTCCCATGCGGGAGCCGACCAGCTAACGGTGGGCAGCCCCGGCCCTAGGACCGCCGTGACCGCCGCCGGCGGGTCGGGCACCTCCGGCGAGACCGGTCCTGTTACTCCGATGACGCTCAAGTACGCGGCCGCTTGACCGGTCGCGATTCTCAGAGTGGTCCAGCTGGCCGAGCCAGACACGGTTCCGGCGGCTCCGTCTTCCGACAGGACACCTGTGAACTGCATTGGCGGGAGCCCAGCGCTCTCGGCGTAGAGGTTCACGCTCTGCCACTCGCTGGCCATCACGGTTATGTAGATCTCGGGCACGGGGCAGGCCGGCGGCGCTTGCCAGGCGACATGGTAGACGGCGCCCGCAGACCATCCGGGTTCATTGGGTACGTAATCGCCGTAGTCGACCATCAGCGCATCCCGGCTTGCCAAGCACGGCTTGGACGCGCCCGACGTGGCCGCGTAGGCGTCAACCCAGGCGCCGGTGGTCGGTCCGTCGTACCAGCTGCCGTCGCTTGACTCCTCGATGTCGTTGCCGGCCCAGGTGGCAACCGGTGTGGGGAGGCTCCGCGCTACCGCCGCGATCGGACTGATGACCGACCCGAACCACGCCTGGCCGTGCAACGACATCTCC